>JBJTJN010000104.1:0-11057 GCA_046095485.1 Actinomycetota bacterium | reverse complement strand
GGCCCAGGGCCGCGTGGTGGTGGATGCCGGCGCCGTGCGCGCGCTCATCGACAAGGGCACCTCGCTGCTGCCGGTGGGGGTGGTGGCCTGCGACGGGGCGTTCCCGGCCGGCGAGGCCGTGCTCGTGGTGGGCCCCGATGGGCGCGAGGTGGGCAAGGGCATCGCCGATCTCTCGGCCGAGGAGATCCGCACCGTGCGCGGCATGCACTCGGAGCAGGCCCTCGAGCTGCTCTCGGGCGGTTCGGCCGAGGTGATCCACCGCGACCGCTTCGCGCCGGCGGTGCGATAGCGTGACGCGCCCATGACCACCACCCGGGCATCCCTCGATGAGCGACTCGACGCGGCCCGTGCCGCGGGCCGGGTGCTCGCGCGCATGTCGCCGGGCGAGAAGGTGGACGTGCTCGAGGCCGTGGCGCAGGCGCTGCTGGCACGGGCAGACGCCATCATCGCCATGAACGCCGATGACCTGGCGGACGCCCGGCAGGCGAACGCCCCGGCGGCCATGGTGGATCGCCTCATGCTCGACCAGTCGCGCATCGAGGCCATGGCGGCGGGCATTCGCGCCGTGGCGGCCCTGCCCGACCCGGTGGGCACCATCACGGGTGGCTGGCGCGTGCCGAACGGGCTCGAGATCGTGGAGACCCGCGTGCCGCTGGGCGTGATCGGCGTCATCTACGAGGGCCGCCCGAACGTCACCACCGACGCCGCGGCGCTGGCGCTGAAGAGCGGCAACGCCATCGTGCTGCGCGGCAGCCGCATCGCCGCGCGCTCTAACGAGGTGCTGGGCGATGTGGTGGCGGGCGCCGTGGCCGGGGCGGGGGTGCCCGCCGCGGCCGTGACCATGCTCGGCACCGACCGCGACGAGATGCTGGCGCTCATCCAGGCCGAGGGGAAGATCGACCTTGTCATCCCGCGCGGCGGCGAGGACCTCAAGGCCTACCTGCAGCAGAACGCCCGGGTTCCGGTCATCTACGCCGCATCGGGCAACTGCCATGTGTACGTGGATGCCGACGCCGATCTCGACGATGCCCTGGCCATCGCGGTGAACGCCAAGGTGCAGCGCCCGGGCGTGTGCAACGCCTGCGAGACGCTGCTGGTGCACCGCGACGTGGCCGCGGAGTTCCTGCCCCGCGTGACCGAGGCCCTGCTGTCCGAGGGCGTGGAGCTCAGGGTGTCGGACGAGGTGCGCACTCACCTCGACGGCTTCGCCGACGACGTGGCCGATGCCACCGACCAGGACTTCGCCACGGAGTTCCTCGACCTCATCCTCTCGGTGGGCATCGTGGGGTCGGTGGACGAGGCCGTGGACCACGTGAACAGGTTCGGATCGGGCCACAGCGAGTCGATCATCACCCGGTCGCTGGATGCCGCCCGCGCCTTCCAGCAGGGCGTGGACTCCGCGGTGGTGTACGTGAACGCCTCCACGCGCTTCACCGACGGCGGCGAGTTCGGCATGGGCGCCGAGATCGGCATCTCCACCCAGAAGCTGCATGCCCGCGGGCCCATCGGCCTCACCCAGCTCACCACCGTGAAGTACCTGGTGACGGGCACCGGCCAGACCCGCTGAGCGATGCGCATCGGCGTGATGGGCGGCACCTTCGACCCGCCGCATGACGGCCACCTCGCCCTCGCCCGCGCAGCGGCGGCGCAGTTGGATCTCGACCGCGTGATGCTGGTTCCGGCCGCCGAGCCGCCGCACAAGCCGGGTGGCGCCACGATGCCCGCCACGCAGCGCATGGCGCTGGTGCGGGCGGCGGTGGACGGCGACGCCGTGCTCGAGGCATCGAGCGAGGAGATCGACCGGCCGGGCCCCTCGTACACCGCCGACACGCTCGAGCGCATCGCGGGCGCCAACCCCGGGGCCGACCTGTGGTTCATCCTCGGCGCCGACCAGCTGGAGGGGTTCCCGGGGTGGAGCCGCCCGGATCGCATCGTGCAGATCGCGCGGCTGGCGGTGGCATCCCGGCCGGGCGCCGGCGACCCCGCGATGGACTTCCTGGCGGGTGCGGTGGCCGCCGGTCGCGTGGACGTGGTGGACATGCCCGAGATACCCATTCCGTCCACCGAGGTGCGCGCGCGCATCGCCCGCGGCGAGGACGTCTCGGGGCTCGTGCCGCCGGCCGTGGCGGCCATGCTCCGGGCCGACACGGCGTCTTGATGGGCGCCGCGGCCGCGAGTAGCCTGCGGGCGTCGGATTGACCTACAGGGGAGACCCCTCGGACACCAGGGAACTCGCGCTTGCAGCCGCGGCCATCGCCTACGAGAAGAAGGCGGAGGACATCGTGCTGCTCGACATGCGCGGACTGGTGGACTACACCGACTTCCTCGTCATCTGCACGGGGCGCACGCCCCGGCAGACGAAGGCGATATCCGAGGAGATCCGCCACCGCCTCAAGAACGACCTGGGCGTTCCCCCCCGCCGCGTGGAGGGCGAGAAGGAAGGCGACTGGATCCTCATCGACGCGCTCGACGTGGTGGTGCACGTGTTCACGCCCGAGGCGCGCGACTTCTACCGCCTCGACCGCCTCTGGCGCGAGGCCCCGCTCGAGCAGTTCGCGCCCTCGCCCGCCTGACGCGGCACGCGCCACGAGGCACGCGCCACGAGGCACGCGCCACGAGGCGCGCCGTCGGTCTATACTCCACGCCGCACCCGGGGGATTAGCTCAGCTGGGAGAGCGCTACGCTGGCAGCGTAGAGGTCACCGGTTCGATCCCGGTATCCTCCACTCGAAAAAGGCCTGGCTGAGCGGGGCCTTTTCATTGTCGGGCCGCGAAGGCCGCCATGCGCGGGAACACCTCGCGTGCCTCGGGGAACAGCGTGCGCGCCATGGCGAAGTCGTGGATGGCGCCCGGCATCTCGATGACCTCGCAGGGCGTGCCGACGGCGGCGCAGGCCGCAGCCCAGTCGCGGATCTCGGCGCACATGAGCTCTGCGCCGCCCGCGGTGATGAGCATCGGCGGCAGCCCGGTGGGATCGCCGAAAGCAGGGGAGACCAGGGGATCGCGCAGGTCGGCATCACCGGCGTAGGCGCGTGCGTGCTCGCCCAGGCGGTCCGTGCCCAGCATCACGTCGGCACCCCGCGCGGCGATGAGCCCCGGATTGGACATCGTCAGGTCGAGCCAGGGTGACGACAGCACCAGCGCCCGCGGCAGGGGCCGGCCCTCGTCGCGCATGCGCATCGCTGCCGCCACCGCCAGCCCGCCGCCCGAGCTGTCGCCCGCCAGCACGCGGTCGCCGGTGATCCCATCACCCGCGATCGCATCGCACGCGGCCACCACCTGGTCGAGCGACGTCGGGTAGCGCGCCTCGGGCGCGCGGTCGTACATCAGCATGAGGCCGGCCATGCCGGTGGCGTCGCCCATTCCGCAGAGCCACTCCCAGTGCCCGGGGCCGGGCCCGTACACGTGCGCGCCGCCGTGCAGGAACACCATCACGCCGCGCTCCCGGCGCTCCGGGTGCAGCAGCACCCCCGGCACGCCGCCCACCGTGATCGCCTGTGTCGGATGGGCTGCCGCGAGGGGCGCGGGCATCTCGCGCGCATCGAACACGCGCAGGTCGGCCACGGGCGCCGCCGGCCCGCGGTAGCGCCGCCTCATGGACGGCAGCAGCCATGGCGCCATCTGCATCTCGATGCTCGTCATCGGTGGGTTCTCGCTGCCGTGGGCTACAGGGAATCGCAAGGGTATTGCGATAGCCATGCCAAGACCCGGCGTGAGGCGTCACACTCCGGGAATGCACGACGAGCTCGAGGATCGCCCCGCGTGACCAACACGTCCTCCGATCAGGGAAGCGACCTCCTCACCGCAGAGCAGGAGCGCGACCGGCTCATCGCGGTGCTGCAGGCCCAGGGGGAGCTCCAGGACCTCTACATCCGCAACGGCTCGGACCGGGCATGGTGGGATTCCGCCCTTCACACGCCGATCGCCCTGTCGGGCAGCCAGTTCGGGTTCCTCGGGCGCATCGAGCAGGAGGATGACGGTACTCCCTACCTGCACTCGCTGGCGATCACGGACATCGGCTGGAATGCCTGGTCGCGCCAGGTGGTGATCGGGCCATTGCTCGGAGCGGCCGAGCAGCAGTGATCTGCGCGTCCGTCGTGCCGACGGGCATCTGCATCCGGTGATGCACGTACACTTCAGTGCATGATCAAGACCTCTCGTATTGCACTTGCGGTGCTGCTTTCCGGCGCAGCCATCGCCACGGGCGTCGGCTGCGGCTCGTCGTCCGACTCCGCTTCATCTGAGTCCGCGTCATCCGGTGGAGCCGAGTACTCCGCCGAGGTGCGCGACGCGTTCATCTCGACGTGCAGTGACAAGGCCGTGTCCGAGGCCCAGCCGATGCTCGAGGCCGAGGGCCTGCCGCAGGAGGGCGTGGCCGACCTCGAGAAGGGCGTGGGCGCTCTCTGCCTCGGCCAGATCGCCTGCATCGAGGCCAATGTGAGCGAGGCCGACTTCGGCGCGCAGACCGATGGCGCCAAGGAGGCCCAGGCCAAGTGCGCCGCGGACAGCCAGGCGGCTGGCACCGCGTTGGCCGACGACCTGCGCACGAAGTACGGCCTGTCCGGTGACGGCGCGGCGACCGACGACACCATGGACGACGGCACCGACACCACCGACTCGGGCGACACGCCCGGCTGATCGGGGTGCGGATCGCCTCCGGGTGGTCGCCTAGGCGGCCACCCGGGGCGCGTCCGGGTCGTGCTCGGGAAGTCCGCGGGTCATGAGCAGCCCGCACACCACAGCTGAGAGCAGGAAGATTCCCGCGGCCCACCAGAAGGCCGTGGTGTAGCCGTCCACCTGCGCAGCCGCCTGCGTGGCCGGCGACTCGGGGTCGGAACTCGCGACGACGAACCCGGTGACGGCGCTGGCGAAGATCGTGCTGAGCAGCGCCGTGCCGATGGAGCCACCCACCTGCTGGGTGGTGTTGACCATGGCCGAGGCCACGCCGGAGTCGTTGGCCTCCACGCCCATGGTTCCCACCTCGAAGCAGCAGGCGAACACCAGGCCCAGGCCGAGGCCGGTGACCAGCAGGCCGGGCAGGACGTGGGTGACGTATGCGGTGTCCACGCCGATCTGCGTGAACAGCAGCAGGCCGATCATGCCGAGCACCATCCCGAGCGTCACCGGCAGGCGCGGCCCCGTGCGCGGCAGGATGAGGGCGGTGCTGGTGGTGGCCGTGAGCATGATGGCGCCGATCATCGGCAGGAACGCCAGGCCCGTGGTGATGGGCGAGTAGCCCAGTGTGGCCTGCAGGTAGAACGTGAGGAAGAGGAACACCCCGAACAGCGCGGCCGATGCCAGGGCGAGGCCCAGGTAGGCGCCCCCCCGGTTGCGGTCGGTGAGCACGCGCATGGGGAGCATGGGCTCCTTCGAGCCGATCTCGATCCACACGAAGACGGCGAGCAGCACGACGCCCACGATGAGCAGCCCGATCGTGATGCCGGATGTCCAGCCATCGGTCTCGGCCTTGGTGAAGCCGTAGACCAGCGCCAGGAGGCCGAGTACCGACGTGACCGTGCCGGGGATGTCCAGGCTGGCCTTGCGGCGTCCGGGGTGCACCAGCAACGCGATCGCCCCGATGGCGGCGGGAATCGCCAGGATGAGGTTCACCCACAGGCACCAGCGCCACGAGAGGTACTCGGTGAGGATTCCGCCGAGCAGCAGGCCGAGGGCACCGCCGGCGCCCGCGATGGCGCCGTAGATGCCGAACGCCTTGCCGCGCTCCTTGGCATCGGTGAAGGTGGTGGTGAGTAGCGACAGCGCCGCGGGTGCCAGGAGGGCGCCGAACACGCCCTGCAGTGCCCGTGCGGTGACCAGCACCGTGAAGTCCTGTGCGATTCCCCCGAGGGCGGAGGCGACGGCGAATCCGATGAGCCCCCAGAAGAACACCCACTTGCGCCCGAGCACGTCGCTGAGGCGCCCTCCGAACAGCAGCAGGCTGCCGAACGCCAGCGCGTAGGCCGTGATGATCCACTGGCGGTTGGAGTCGGAGAACCCGAGGTCGGTCTGCGCGGACGGCAGGGCGATGTTCACGATCGTGGCGTCCAGCACCACCATCAGCTGGGCGATGCCCAGGATCGCCAGGATCACCCAGCGGCGGCTGTGCTGCCTCTGCTCGGGGGCCTCCCCGGCCACGGCCTCGAACACGCGGTCCTCCCCGTCGCTGATCCCCGGCACTCCGCCGCGGGCACGGCGCGGGACCCTAGCGGGCCGTGCCGGAAGCGGAGCCGAGAGTGGCCATGGCCCAGCGCACGGCGTCGGCCATGGCATCGAGGCGCTGCAGCTCGTCACCGTCGATCTCGCCGCTCCACGCGAGCATGAGCCAGCCGCCCTCGGCCTCGATGAGGTCGATGTCGGGTATCACGCGGCGCTCGGCCAGCTGCTCCTGCACGGAGGGGTCGAACACCGCGAACACGTCCACGGGGTCGGCGTCATCGGCCACCTGCACCGCATAGCGCTCGCGGAAGAGGTCGTTCTCGAGGTCCTCCACCCTCATGCCGCCCCAGCCCCGGGCGGCGTCGCCAGCGCCCCGGAACAGCCGCCCCACGGCGGAGCGGCGCACCACGCGCATGGGCGTCACCCGCAGCGGATACTCGAGCAGCGCCACGAGGTCGTAGGTGTATGTGGTGCGCCGCTCGCCCTTCGACCCGTAGCTGTCCTCCTCGTAGCAGTGGTTGGCAACACGGGCGGGCACGCCGTCGATAGTGCCGGCCACGACATCGGTGACGTAGCGCCGCGCGCCCATGCGCAGCAGGGGCGTGGCTTCGGGGAACGATGAATCGGCGAGCTGCTGCAGGTCGAAGAGCTGCTCGAAGGGCTCGGGGGATGGCTGGGCCGGCATGTCGCGCCCCCAGTAGGCCCATCCCCGCGCGGCGGCCCAGTCGCGGATGAGCTCCGACGTGGCGCCTCGGCCCGCGGCCCGCCAGGCGAAGAGCACGGCGAAGCCCAGCACGAGCACGGCGCCAACGACGGCGCCGCCGATGGTCCACCCGGTGCCGCGGGGTGACGCCGCATAGGCGCACAACGGCACGAACACCGCGAGGCCGAGGATGGTCCAGAGGATCGTCGACCGCATGCGGCGCCGCGCGGCCGCCCATCGACGGGCGCGGTAGCGGTCGTCCGGGTCTACCGGGGAGGGTCCCATGGGCCGATTGTGCCCGACAACGGCGACGGGCCCCGTATGGGGCCCGTCGGGTACTTCAAGCGGACGCCCGTGCGGGCGCCAGGGACCTAGATGGCGTTGACGCCCTGGGCCTGCGGGCCCTTGGGGCCCTCCGCAGCGGTGTAGCTCACGCGCTGCCCCTCGTCGAGGGTGCGGTAGCCCGAACCCTGGATCTCGGAGAAGTGCACGAACAGATCCTTGCCCCCGTCATCGGGGGTGATGAAGCCGAAGCCCTTCTCGGCGTTGAACCACTTGACGACGCCTTCCGGCACGTTTTCCACCTTGTTCGGCGAGGCTTGCCACTGCTCGTCGAACTTGGGTACCGACGGCCTGCACGTCCACGCATTTCTTAGCCCCTCTACTGAGGAGCACCGGGAACGCTAGTCCGGTCTTCGGCGGCAGGCCCCCGAAGGGGTCACATCGTCACCGCTTGTCGCGCGTGCGTATGAAAGCCGTGAGCCCGAAGGCGCCTACGGCCGAGAGGCCCATGCGCCGGTAGAAGCCGCCGGCATCGCGCTCGGCGATGAGCACCTGGTGGTGGAAGGTCTTCATCGGGTAGTGGTCGAGCACCGCCTGCAGCAGCTTGCTGCCGATGCCCTGCCGGTGGAAGTCGGGCTTCACGAGGATGTCCGCGATGTACACGGCGAAGGCGCCATCGCTCATGGTGCGCACGAAGCCCACCACCTCGCCGTCCTGCACGGCCACCAGTGCCAGGTCGGCGCGCTCCACGGCGATGCGAAGCCGTTCGGGATCGCGCGCATGGCTCCACCGGTTAGCGGCGTACACCGACAGGATGGCGTCGAAGTCGTCGACGACATCGGCCTCACGGATCTCCGTCTTGGCGCCGAGCGTTGTCAGGGGTGGTCCCCTCCGTTACTTGGTACTGTCGCCCGCCGATGACCCCACCGCCGAGCGCACTTCCGGAACGCTACGACCCGGCGGCGACGGAGGCCCGATGGCAGTCCGAGTGGGACGCCGTCAAGGCCTTCCACGCGGAGCCCGTGGCCCGCGACGGCGAGGCCGTTTCGGTGCCCGATGCCCCCAAGGCCTACGTGCTCGAGATGCTCCCGTACCCATCGGGCGAGATCCACATGGGGCACGTGAAGAACTACACGATGGGCGATGTGGTGGCGCATTTCCGCCGCCGCACCGGCCATGTGGTGTTCCACCCCATGGGCTACGACGCCTTCGGCCTTCCCGCCGAGAACGCGGCCATCCGCACGGGCGAGCCGCCCGCCGAGGTGACGGCCCGCAACATCGCCAGCATCCGCGCCCAGCTGCGCCGCCTCGGGTTCTCGATCGACTGGGACACCGAGATCTCCACGGCCGACCCCGAGTACTACCGCTGGACGCAGTGGATCTTCCTGAGGTTCCTCGGGAAGGGGCTCGTGGAGCGTCGCGAGGCGGCGGTGAACTGGTGCCCGCAGGACCAGACCGTGCTGGCCAACGAGCAGGTGGTGGATGGCCTGTGCGAGCGCTGCAAGAGCCCGGTGGAGCTGCGCCAGCTTCCGCAGTGGTTCCTGCGCATCACCGACTACGCGCAGGCGCTGCTCGACGACATGGCGCTGCTGGATGACTGGCCCGAGCGCGTGCTCACCATGCAGCGCAACTGGATCGGGCGTTCGGTGGGCGCACGCGTGGAGTTCCGCCTGGCCGACGACCCCGACACGATCATCCCGGTGTTCACCACGCGCCCCGACACCCTCTACGGCGCCACGTTCTTCCTCATGGCGCCCGAGCACCCGCTGGTGCCGCGCCTGGTGGAGGGGCGCCCGGAGCAGGCGGATGTCACGGCCTACGTGGGCACCGCAGCCCGCACGGCGGTGGCCGAGCGCAGCGCGGCCGAGCGCCCCAAGACCGGCGTGTTCACCGGGCGGTACGTGGTGAACCCCGCCACCGGCGATCAGATTCCCGTATGGGTGGCCGACTACGTGCTGATGGACTACGGAACGGGCGCCATCATGGCCGTGCCGGGCCACGACGAGCGCGACTTCGCCTTTGCCCAGGCCCATGACCTGCCCATCGCGAGGGTGATCGCCCCCGAGGGCACGCCCGCCGACGCCCCGCTCGACGAGGCCTGGACCGGCCCCGGGCTGCTCGTCAATTCCGGTCCGCTCGACGGCATGGACGTGGACGAGGCCAAGCAGGTGATGTGCGATGAGCTGGCCGGCCGGGGGGAGGGGGAGGCCACGGTGGGCTATCGCCTGCGCGACTGGCTCATCTCGCGCCAGCGCTACTGGGGCGCGCCGATCCCCGTGGTCAACTGCGACGCGTGCGGCGTGGTGCCGGTGCCCGACGACCAGCTTCCGGTGCTGCTGCCCCATGTGGATGACTACGCGCCGCAGGGCAGCAGCCCCCTGGCGGCGGCCACCGACTGGGTGAACACCACATGCCCCACGTGCGGCGGCGCGGCGCGTCGCGAGACCGACACCATGGACACCTTCGTCGACTCGTCGTGGTACTTCCTGCGCTACACGGCCCCGCACTTCACGGGCGGGCCCTTCGATCGCGACATCGCCGACTACTGGCTGCCGGTAGACCAGTACATCGGAGGGGTGGAGCACGCGATCCTGCACCTGCTCTACGCGCGGTTCTTCACCAAGGTGCTGCACGACCTGGGCCTGGTGGGCACGCGTGAGCCGTTCGCGCGGCTGTTCACGCAGGGGATGATCCACCATCAGGGCGCGAAGATGAGCAAGAGCCGCGGCAACGTGGTGCCGCCCGACGAGATCATCCAGCGCTTCGGTGCCGACACCCTGCGCCTGTACATCCTCTTCATGGGCCCCGCGGCCGATGACGCCGAGTGGAGCGATACGGGCGTGGAGGGCCAGCGCAGGTTCCTCGATCGCGTGTGGCGCCTTGTGCGCGGGCTGCCCGGCGATGTGGATCCCGGTCGCCCGTCGCCGGCTGACGTCGAGGGCGATGAGGTGGCGCTCGCGCTGGTGCGCAAGGCCGAGGCCACCGTCGAGAAGGTGACCCAGGACATCGGCGAGCGGTTCTCGTTCCACACGGCCATCAGCGCCATCCAGGAGCTCGTGAACCAGGCCACGCGCGACATGTCGGAGGGGGCGCTCGATTCGGCGGCCGGGGCGAAGGCCCTGTGGCATGCGGCGCGCACCACGGTGTCGCTCATCTTCCCGTTCGCGCCCCACATCGCATCGGAGCTCTGGGAGGCCATGGGCGGCGAGCGGCTGTGGGATCAGCCCTGGCCCGATGCCGATCCGGCGTTCCTCGTGGCCGACAGCGTCACCATCGTGTTCCAGGTGAACGGCAAGCTGCGCGACCGGGCGGATGTCGACCCGTCGCTGGACGAGGACGCCCTTGCCGCCATGGCGCTGTCGCTGCCCAAGGTGCAGGCGGCGATGGGCGGTGCCGAGCCGAAGCGCACGATCGTGGTGCCCGGCAGGCTGGTGAACGTGGTGGTGGGCGGGAAGTAACGCCCCCGCGCGGGGTGCGTCACAGGGCGCGCGCCACGCGTCACCAGTTCGGCCATACGGTGGGCGCATGGATCGCCTGCTGCCGTGGCTCCGGAGGTCGGGATGGATGTACGCCCTCATCGCGCTCGTGCTCGCGGTGATGGCATGGAGGTCGATGGGTGGCGATGAGCCGCGTGCGCAGGCGCCCTCCGGCGCTCGGGTGAGTCGCGCCCCTGATGTGCCGAAGGTGACGCTGGTGCACGTGGCGGGTGCGGTGCGAAAGCCGGGGGTCTACCGCGTGGGCGGCGACTCGCGGGTGATCCAGGCGGTGCGCATCGCGGGGGGTCCCACGCGCCGCGCCGATATGTCGCGGCTCAACCTGGCCGCTCCGCTGGCGGACGGCCAGCAGGTGGTCATCCCCGAGCGCCCGCCGGCTGCGGGCAGTGGTGGCGCGGGGGCGGGGTCCGCATCGGGTGGCGG
>JBJTJN010000103.1:0-24001 GCA_046095485.1 Actinomycetota bacterium | reverse complement strand
CACTGCGCCGGCGGTAACCGGCGTGCAGAGCGGCACCACGCCGGGCACGTATCGCGCCGGCGCGGTGATCCCGGTGTACGTGTCGTTCAGCGAGCCCGTGACCGTCACCGGTACCCCCACGCTCGCGCTCAACGTGGGTACCCGCACCGTGACCCTGCCGTACCTCAGCGGGTCGGGAACGCCCAACCTGGCGTTCTCGTACACCGTGGCATCGGGTGACCTCACCCCGGCCCTCGAGGTGACCGGCACCAGCGCGCTGTCGCTCGCCGGCGGCACCATCAGGGATGCCGCGGGCAACGCGGCCACGCTCACCCTGCCGGTGCCCGGGGCGTTCGGATCGCTCTCGGATGACTCCGTGATCGCCATCGACGCCGTGCCCCCGACAGTGCCCACCGGCGTGGCCGCGGGGTCCGGCGCGGCGAGCGCGCCGTACGTCACCTGGGCGGCGAACAACGACTCCGACCTCGCCGGATACCGGGTATTCGGCGGCACCACCAACCCGCCCACCACGCAGCTCACCACCCTGCCGGCCGCCACCCGGGAGTTCACGTTCGACGCCGCCCTGCGCGGGGTGCCGTACTTCTTCTACGTGGTGGCCGTGGACACCGCAGGCAACGTGAGCGGATCGTCCGCCGTGGTCACCTACACACGGCCCGACTCCCTGCTCGACATCGTGCAATTCGCGCCCGCCGCCGCGCTCACAAGCGCGGCCAGCATCCCGTTCACGCTGGAGTTCAGCGACGTCGTCACCGGCCTCGCCGCGGGTGACTTCTCGGTGGGGGGCACCGCCACCGGCTGGAGCGTGCAGTCGGTGAGCGGCTCGGGCAGTGGGCCGTACACGGTGACCGTGGGCGGCGCCGGCGGCACCTCGGGCACCGTGGTGCTCTCGCTGCTGGCGAACGCGGTCACCGATTCGTCGGCCACGCAGTTCCCGGGCGCGACCATCGCCGCACCGACCGTGACCGTCGACCGCACGCCGCCCACGGCGTCGTGGACGTCGCCCGCAACCCCGACATCCGCGGCCGTGCCGGCGTTCACGCTCACCTTCAGCGAGTCGGTGTCGGGCATCGCGGTGGGTGACTTCTCGAACGCCGGCACGGCGACGGGCTGCGCGTTCGCACCCTCCGCTGCGTCGGGCACGTCGGTGACCGTGACGGCGTCCGGGTGCTCGGAGGGCACCCTGGCCCTGCGCATCGCCGCCGCGGCCGTCACCGACGTGGCCGGCAACACCGGCCCTGCGAGCGCGACCACCGCCGCCGCGGTGACCATCGACCGCAGCGGTCCCACCGCCACCTGGGGCGCCGCGCCCACCACGCCCACCAACGCCGGAAGCATCACCTACCCGCTGGCCTTCGACGAGCCGGCGCTGGGCATCACGGCGGCCGACTTCACCAACGAGGGCACGTCCACCGGTTGCGTGTTCACGCCGTCCGCCGGCACCGGGTCGGCGATCGACGTGGTGGCGAGCGGCTGCTCGGAGGGCACCGTGGTTCCGCGCCTGCTCGCCGGGGCGGTCACGGACGACGCCGGCAACACGGGCCCTGCCACGAACCGCGACGGCGCGGGCGTCACCATCGACCGCACGCCGACGACGGCGTCGTGGACGCCGCCGGCGAGCCCCACCAATGCCTCGTCGCTGGACTTCACCCTGGCCTTCGGCGACGCGGTGAGCGGCCTCGCCGCGGGGGACATCAGCAACACCGGCACGGCCACCGGCTGCACCTTCAGCGTGTCGGCGGCCTCGGGCACCTCGGTGACGGTCACGGCCGCCAACTGCTCCGAGGGCACCGTGGCGCCGCAGATCGCGCAGGGCGGCGTGACCGACGAGGCGGGCAACGCCTCACCGGCCTCGCCGCAGGCGTCGTCCGCGGCGACCATCGATCGCACGGCACCCGCCGCCACGGCCATCACGCCGTCGGCCACCACCATCAGCGCCACGTCGTTCACGTACTCGGTCAGCTTCAGCGAGGCAGTAACGGGCCTGGCGGCCGGTGACTTCACGTTCTCCGGAACGTCCAGCGGCTGGAGCGTGACGGGCGTCAGCGGGTCGGGCAGCGGCCCATACACGGTCACCGTCTCGGGCGGCGCCACTCCGCCGGGCGGCACGATCATCGGCGCCCTCGCCGCGGGCGCGGTGACCGACCTCGCCGGCAACGCCGGCCCGGCGCTGCCCGGCACCGCGGTCACCGTGACCGCCACCTACACCCTCGCCAACACCGTGCGGCCCGTGGCGTCGGGCACCCCGACCACCGGCTCGGTGCTCACCGTGACCAACGGCACCTGGACCGGCGCCACGCCGATCACCTTCGGGTACCAGTGGGAGACCTCCGCCGACGGCCTGGCATGGACCGATGGCACGGGCGCGGGCGCCACCACGGCGTCGTACACCGTGGGCGCGGGCGAGACCGGGCGCCTCATCAGGGCCCGGGTCACCGCCACCAACGCGCGCGGATCGCTCGCGGTGGCATCACGCGCCATCACCGGCAATCCGGCCACCACGCCCACGCTCCTGGCCTTCAAGGCCGACACGGCCGCCACCAGCGCGACATCCACCACCTTCACCGTGATGTTCCAGAGCGCGCCCACAGGGCTGGCGGCAAGCGACTTCTCGGTGGGCGGCACGGCGACCGGCTGGGGCGTGCAGTCGCTCACGGGCAGCGGCGCGGGTCCCTACACCGTGACGGTGGGCGGCGCGGTGACCGGCACCGGCACGGTGACCCTCAACATGAACCCGGGCGCCGTGGTGGTGGACGGCGCGGCCTTCCCGGCCACGTCCACCGCGGCGAGCTCGTCCACCACCGTGGACCGCAGTGCTCCCACGGCGGGATCCCTCACGCCCGCGGCAGCCGAGATCAGCACCACGAGCACCACGTTCGCGGTGACCTTCGACGAGCCGGTCACGGGGCTGGCAGCGGGTGACTTCACCACCGGGGGCACGTCGAGCGGGTGGAGCACCACGGGCGTGAGCGGGTCGGGCGCCGGGCCGTACACCGTGACGGTGGCGCACCCCGGCACGCCGGCCGATGGCACCCTCACCCTCACGCTGGCATCGGGATCGGTCACGGACGCCGCGGGCAACGCGGGCCCGGCCGCCGCGGTGACCAGCAGCACGGTGGCGCTGCAGTACGCCCTGGTGAACCGCGAGCTGCCGACCATCGGCGCCGCAATCGCGCCGGGGGCATCGGTGCCCGCCGTGAACGGCACATGGGTGGGCGCGCCCGCCATCTCGTACGCGTATGAGTGGCAGGTATCGACCAACGGCGTCGACTGGACCACCGCGACCGGATCGGGCGCGACGTCGGCCACGTACGTGCCGGTCGCGGGCGACCCCGCGAAGAACGTGCGGGTGAGGGTGACCGCCACCAACCCGCGTGGCACCCTCACGGCGGTCTCGCGCCCGGTGCAGACGCAGGCCTTCGCGCCGACCAACCCCGACGGCCCGCAGCCGTTCACCGTGCCCGCGGGCGTCACCTCGATCGCGCTGGACCTCTCGGGGGCATCGGGTGCCGACTCCGGACCGACCACCGGCGCCGCATCGGGCGGATCAGGCGGGCGCGTGACCGCCACCCTCGCCGTGAACCCGGCCGACGCCCTCGAGCTGCGCGTGGGCCGCAGGGGCGTGATCGCCGCCGCGGCCGGCCTGCAGCCCACCCCGGCGTGGAACGGCGGCGGCAACACCAATGCCCTCGCCTGCTCGGGCCAGATGCCCGGCGGCGGGCGCGCGGGGGCCGGCGGCGGCGGCTCGTCGTACGCCAGCGCCACGCAGGCCAGTGCCGTGCAGCACTTCTCGGGCGTCAACCCCGGCGACGGCGCGGCATACCTGTCGTACGCCCGGGGCGCCAACGTGGTGTCGTTCACCCCGGCGGCATCCACCACCAACGCCTCGAGCCTCACCTTCGCGCTGCTGTTCGACGGCACCGTCACCGGCCTCACGGCATCCGACTTCACGGTGGGCGGCACGGCCACGGGGTGGAGCGTCGCCGGCGTGACGGGCTCGGGTGCCGGCCCCTACACGGTCACCGCCACCCGGGCGGCGGGCGCGGTGGACGGCACGCTGCTGGTGTCGCTGCGCGCTGCGTCGGTCACCGACTCCTACGGCGGCACGGCGCCGGGCGCGAAGTCTGACGCCTCCGCGGTGGCGGTGGATACCGCCGCGCCGGCCGTGAGCACGTTCACCACCGCCACGGCGTCGCCCAGCAACGCCACCAGCCTCACCTACACGCTCACCTTCAGCGAGCCGGTGACGGGCCTCACCGCCGGTGACATCACGATCGGCGGCACGGCCACCGGCTGGTCGGTGACCGGCGTGGCGGCGGCCGGCGGCAACGCCTACACGGTGACGCTGAACGGCACGCTCGGCACCGATGGCACGGTCATCCCGGCGCTGGCGGCCGGCGGAGTGGCCGATGCCTCGGGCAACGCCGGTCCCGCTGCCCAGGCCGTGGGATCCACCACCACCATCGATCGCGTGGCCCCGCAGGTGTCGGCGCTCACCGCCACCACGCCCACGCGCGCATCGAGCATCGCCTACACGCTCACCTTCGACGAGCCGGTCTCGGGCCTGGCCGCCGGCGACTTCACGGTGGGCGGCACCTCGAGCGGATGGACCGTGACCGGGGTCTCCGCTGCCAGCGGCACCACCGTCACGGTGCAGCTGGCGAAGACCAGCCCGGCCGATGGCACCGTGGTGCTCAGCCTGGGCGCCGGCACCGTGACCGATGCCGCGGGCAACGCGGGCCCGGCGTCGTCGTACACCGGCAGCACCGTCACCATCGACCGCACCGCGCCCACGGTGAGCACCTTCAGCGCCACCACCCCCACGCGCACGAGCCCCATCGCCTACACGCTCACCTTCAGCGAGCCGGTCACCGGACTCGGCGTGGGTGACTTCACTCTCGGGGGCACGTCCACGGGCTGGTCGGTGACCGGCGTGTCCGGCTCGGGCGCCTCGTACACCGTGAACGTGGCCAATGGATCGCCGTCCACCGGCACCGTGGTGCTCACGCTGTCGTCGGGGGCCGTCACGGACGGCGCGGGCAACACCGCTCCCGCCGCCGGCGTGGCAGCAGGCACCGTCACCTTCGACGCGGTGCCGCCCACGGCCACGTGGACGCCTCCGTCATCGCCCACCAACGCCGCCGTGCCGTCGTTCGCCCTGGCCTTCGACAAGCCGGTCACGGGCATCGCGTCATTGGACTTCACCAACCAGGGCACGGCCACGGGCTGCGTGTTCACGCCGTCGGCGTCGTCGGGCAGCAGCATCACCGTCAGCGTGTCCGGCTGCTCCGAGGGCACGGTCATCGCCCGACTCGGCGCCGACATGGTCACCGATGCGCCCGGAAACACCGGCCCCACGGCCAATGCCGATTCTGGGTCGATCACCATCGATCGCACGCCGCCCGGCGTGGCCGCATTCGCCAGCACCGGTGCGAGCCCCACCCGGGCGTCCACCGCCACCTTCCGCATCACCTTCGACACGGCGGTCACGGGCCTCTCCGCGGCCGACCTCACGCCCACCGGGACCTCCACCGGCTGGAGCGTCGACTCGGTGACGGGATCGGGCACGGGCCCGTACACGGTGGCGCTGTCCGCGGGCTCGCCCACCAGCGGCAGCCTCGGGCTCGACCTGGCGCCCGGCGCCGTCACCGATTCGGCCGGCAACACCGGCCCCGCGTCCACGGCGTCGGCCGGCGGCACCATCACCATCGACGTCACCCCGCCGGGCGCGCCCTCGTTCACCGCCGGCCCCTCCGGCGACATCGCCGTGGCCACTGCCCCGTTCACCTTCACCGGGGCGGGCACCGGCGACGCGTACCAGTGCCAGGTGGACGGCGCCGGGGCATGGACCGCCTGCGCCTCGCCGCGGGCCTTCACCGGCCTGAGCGACGGCGCGCACTCGTTGTCGGTGAGGCTGGTGGACGATGTCGGCAACACCGGATCGCCGGTGACCCGCTCGTACACGGTGGATACCGCGGCCCCCACCAGCGCCGCGTCCATCACCTCGGGACCGGCTGATGCATCGGCCACGTCCACCACTTCCGCCACCCTGGCGTTCACCGGGGCCGACCCGGGCGAGACCTACTCATGCCGCCTCGACGGCGCTGCCTGGGCGGCGTGCACCAGCCCGCAGTCGCTGTCGGGCCTCGCCGACGGCCCGCACGAGTTCCAGGTGGCCACCACCGACGCCGCCGGCAACCGCGGCCCGGTGGCCACGCGCACCTGGACAGTGGACACCGTGGCGCCCACCAGCCTGCCGTCCATCACCTCTGCTCCCGCCACTCCCGGCAACGACGACACCCCGACGTTTGCCTTCGGCGGCGCGGGCACCGGCGAGACCTACGCCTGCGCCATCGACTCGGGCGCATTCGCCGCGTGCACCAGCCCGTTGACGGCGAGCACGCTGGCCGACGGCGCCCACACGTTCAAGGTGGCGCTCGTCGACGCCGCAGGCAACAGGGGCTCGGCCACCACCTTCGGCTTCACCGTCGACACCGTCGCGCCGTCCAGCGCGCCATCGATCACCTCGAGCCCGTCCACCCCGAGCGGTAACCGTTCGTCGTCAATCGCCTTCAGCGGCGCGCAGGCGGGGGAGACCTACGAGTGCAAGGTCGACTCCGGCGCGTGGTCGGCATGCACCAGCCCCGAGGCCATTGGTCCTCTCGCCGACGGCTCGGTGACCTTCAGCGTGCGCCGCGTGGACGCCGCCGCAAACGCCGGCCCGGCGGCCGCGGCCACCTGGACGGTGGACGCCACGGCGCCCGCCGCGCCCACCCTCGGCCGCACGCCGTCGGCCACGCCCACGGCATCGGCGTCCGCCACGGTGACGATCACCGGTGCCGAGGCCGGCGGCAGCTTCGAGTGCTCGCTCGACGGCGCGGCCTGGGCCGCGTGCACCAGCCCGCGCTCGCTCACCTCGTTGGCCGACGGGAGCCATGGGCTGCGCGTGCGGCAGATCGACGCCGCCGGCAACGCGGGCGCCATCGCCACCGAGACCTGGGTGGTGGACACCGTGCCGCCCAGCAGCGCGCCGTCCATCACGTCGGGCCCCACGGGCGGCGTGAACGTGGACACCGCGTCGTTCGCGTTCACCGGGGCCGGATCGGGCGACACCTACGAGTGCGCGCCCGACGGCGCCGGGTGGGCCGCCTGCACCTCGCCCGATGCCCTCACGGGCCTCCCCGATGGCAACCACACGTGGCAGGTGCGCCTGAAGGACGCCGCCGGCAACGCCGGCCCGGTCGCGTCGCGCCTGTGGACGGTGTTCACCTCGCCGCCGCCGGCCCCCGCGGGGTCGGTGACCCCGGCATCCACCTCGAGCAGCACGAGCACCTTCACGTTCACCGGCGCGACCACCAGCACCTTCGAGTGCCAGCTCGACTCCGGGGCGTGGGCGGCCTGCACCAGCCCGTTCACCACGCCCACCCTGCCCGATGGCACGCACGTGCTGGAGGTGCGCCAGGTGGATGGCGGCGGCAACGTCAGTGCCCCGCCGCACCTCACCTTCTCGTGGACGATCGATTCGCAGGCGCCGGCCAGCGTGGCGTTCGGCAACGTCCCGGCGAGCCCCACCAATGCCACCACCGCCGCGCCCACCATGACCATCAGTGCCAACCAGCCCGGCGTGGCCACGTATTCGCTCGAGTGCAAGGTGGATGGCGGCGCCTGGCAGATGCCGTGCCCCACCACCGGGACGGCCCCCGGGCCGCTGACGCTGTCGCTGAGCGGGCTCACCGAGGGTGACCACGAGGTGGTGGCGCGCCAGCGCAAGACCCTGGCCGACAGTTCGTCCACGCTGAGCGTGGAGAGCGGCATCACGTGGACCGTGGACACCACGCCGCCCGCGGCACCGGTGATCGCGAGCAGGCCCGCCGACCCCAGCAACCAGGCCACGGGCGCATTCGGCATCTCGGCGCCTGCCGGCATCACGCTCGAGTGCAAGCTCGACTCCGGCAGCTGGGCCGCATGCACGAGCCCGGCGAACGTGAGCGGGCTGTCCGACGGCAGCCACACCTTCAGCACGCGGGCCGTCGACCACGCCGGCAACGCGAGCACCGTGACCGCGGTCGCCTGGACGGTCGACACCGTGGCGCCCGCGGCACCGACCTTCACCAGCACCCCGGCGGCGGGGTCGGCGTCGTCGTCGGCCACCTTCGGGTTCTCGCTGCCGGCCGGTGGGGCATCGGCCATGTGCTCGCTCGACGGCGCCGCGCCGGTGGCCTGCTCGGCGCCCTACACGGTGACCGGCCTCGGCGACGGCAGCCACACCATGGAGATCAGCGTGGTGGACGCGGCCGGCAACATCGGCTCCGGCGCCTCGTACACCTGGACGGTTGACACCACCGCGCCCGCCGCCGCACCCGGCATCGCGTCGGGACCGAGCGGCACCGTGCAGTCGACCAGCGCCACCTTCGCCTTCACGGGTGCCGGCGCCGGTGACGGCTACCAATGCAACCTCGACGGCGGAGGCTGGGCATCGTGCGCCACGCCGTACTCCATCGGCATGCTCGGGGAATCGGCCCATGCCCTGCAGGTGCGCGTCGTGGATGCGGTGGGCAACACCGGGCCCACGGCCACGCGCACGTGGACCGTGGACCGCACGCCGCCCGCCGGATCGACGACCATCACGACGTCGCCGGACAACCCGTCGCCCAGCGCAACCCCGACCCTGGCGTTCACCGGCGCCACGCCGCCGGACGCCTACGCCTGCAAGGTGGATGGCGGCGCCTGGGCCCCGTGCACCAGCCCGTTCACGCCGCCCGCGCTGTCCGATGGCACGCACTCCTTCCAGGTGGCGCTCATCGACGAGGCCGGCAACATCGGCACGCCGAGCACCCACTCGTGGGTCGTGGACACCACGGCGCCCTCCTCGGCGCCCACGATCCTCTCGGGCCCCTCGGCGTTCAGCAACGACCTCACGCCGTCGCTCGGCTTCACGGGCGCCGGGGTGGGCGAGACCTACGCCTGCAAGGTCGACTCCGGGTCGTATGCCGCGTGCACCAGCCCGTTCACGGCGCCCCAGCTGGCGAGCGGCGCACACACCTTCGTGGTGGCGGTGGTGGACGCCGCGGGCAACCGCGGGCCCGACGCCACGCGCACCTGGGTGACCCTGGCCGATCCGCCCAGCACGATCCCGTCCATCACCTCGGGCCCGAATGGCCCCACCAACGACCCCACGCCCACGTGGGCATTCATCGGCGCCGCGTCGGATGAGACCTACGAGTGCAGCATCGACGGCGACGCCTACACGGCGTGCACCAGCCCGTTCACGGCAGCGCGCCTGGACGACGGCGCGCACACGCTGGACATCCGCACGGTCGACCAGGCGGGCAACGGCGGCACGCCGCTCACCCGCCAAATCACCGTGGACACCGCCACGCCGGGCGACCCATCGCTGTCGGGTGCGCCCTCGGGGTCGACCAACGCCACCTCGGTGAGCGTGAACCTGGGCGGCGAGCCCGGCACCACCTTCGAGTGCAAGCTCGACTCCGGCGCATGGGCGCCATGCCCGTCGCCGTTCACCGCGAGCGGCCTGGCCGATGGCGCACACACCCTGCAGGTGCGGGCCACCGACCCCGCCGGCAACGTGAGCGGCATCACCACCGCCACCTGGACCGTCGACACGGCGGCGCCCTCCGCGCCGGTGATCGGCAACCAGCCGGTGAGCCCCACCAGCCAGACGTCGGTGAGTATGACCCTCAGCCCGTCGGAGCCCGGCGACACCTTCGAGTGCCAGATCGACGGCGCCGACTGGGCGCCGTGCACCAGCCCCATCGCCCTCACGGGCCTCGACAACGGCACGCACGTGGTCAAGGTGCGCGAGCTCGACGCGGCGGGCAACGCCAGCCAGCCGGTCACCATCACGTGGGCGGTGGACACCGTGGCCCCGGCGTCCGCGCCGGGCATCGCGGGCGTGCCCGCCGCCATCACGGCGAGCACGAACCTGTCGGCCACCCTTACCGGCGAGCCCGGCACCACCTTCCAGTGCCGCGTGGATGGCGGGGGCTGGGCCACCTGCACGAGCCCGGTCACGCGCACGGGCCTGTCCGATGGCACGCACTCGATCGAGGCACGCCTGCTCGACGCCGCCGGCAACGCCGGACCCGTGGCACGCCAGCTCTGGACCATCGACACCTCGGCCCCGGCCGACCCGCCGGCCATCGGCGACATGCCGGCGTCCACGGCCGACTCCACGCCCACCTTCACCTTCACGGGTGATGGCAGCACCACGTTCCAGTGCCAGGTGGATGGGGGCGCGTGGACGGCCTGCACGAGCCCATTCACCACCGATCCGCTCATCGACGGCGTGCACACGGTGAAGGTGCGCCAGGTGGACGCCGCGGGCAACCTCGGCCCCGAGGCCACGTCCGCCTTCACCGTGGATACCAACGCGCCGGCCGAGGTGGAGGTGAGCGGCATCCCCGCCAGCCCCACCAACCAGACCTCCGCCACGATGTCGTTCGCGCTCGAGCCCGACGCCGTGCTCGAGTGCCGCATCGACGGCAGCGGGTGGCTCGACCCCTGCCCGGCGAACCCGCTCACGATGTCCGGGCTGGGCCAGGGTGCCCACGAGCTGGTGGTGCGCCAGCGCGACAGCGCGACCCCGCCCAACTACTCGTCCGAGACGGCGATCCGCTGGATGGTGGACACCACCGCGCCGCTCGCGCCGGGCATGTCGCCGCGTCCGGCCGACCCGACCAACAACCCGAACGCCAGCATCGGCATCACATCCGAGCCGGGCACCACCACCGAGTGCCGGCTGCTGGGCGGCGCATGGGAGCCCTGCGCCAACCCGGCGGCCTACGCCGGGCTCGCCGATGGCGCCTACGTGCTGGACATCCGCAGCACCGATGCCGCCGGCAACCACAGCGCGCTCTCCACCGTGCGCTGGTCGGTGGACACCACCCCGCCCACCGGCACGGCCGTCGTCACCTCGGGCCCGGCGTCGCCCACGGCGTCGTCGGTGGCCACGTTCAACTTCACGCTCGGCAGCGACGGCGCGTCGGCCCAGTGTTCGCTCGACGGCGCCACGTGGACCGCCTGCACCTCGCCCGCCACCTTCTCGGGAATCACCCCGGGCACCCACACGCTTCGGGTGCGCATCCTCGATGCCGCCGGCAACGTGGGCTCCAACGTCACCACGTCGTCGTGGGAGATGTTCGTGCCGCCCAACCCGCCGGCGGGCACCCCGGGCGTGCGCGTGAACAACGGCGACCAGTACGCCACCAGCCGCGCGGCGATCGCCGACATCATCTGGACCGCCGGCACGCGATTCATCGACCTGGCGAACCAGCCCGACTACTCCGACGCCGTGCGCAGCCCCATATCCACCCAGGTGGCGTGGACCCTCGCCGCGGGCGCCGCGGGCAACCGCACCGTGTACTACCGCTTCGCCGATTCGGCGGGCAGCGTCACCTCCACCGGTTCCGACGCCATCATGTTCGACCCCGATCCGCCCGTGGTGGCGGCAATCGCGCTGCAGCCCGAATCCGGTGACGTCGTGCGCGTGACGCCGACCATCACCGACCCGGCGAGCGGCCTGCGCTCGTGGCAGGCCACGGTGAACCCGGCCAGCCCGGGGCCGGTGATCGGCGCGGCCACCGCGAGCACCACGCTGGTGGCTCCCGGTGGGCAGACCGTGTACGTGCGTGGCATCGACAACGCCGGAAACGTGTCCGCCTGGACCAGCGCGGCCGTGCCGGTGGCCGCCCCGGCCGCACCGGCGGCCCCGGGCACCGCACCGCAGGCGACGATCATGCTGACGGGCACGACCGTGCGCGACTCCGGTGACGCCGTGGTGGGTGCCCGCTGCCAGAGCGCGAGCGGAAGCTGCCAGGTGAAGATGGTGCTCGTGGTGGGCGGCAAGCCGGTGTCCAGCACGGACGGCGTGGTGCAGAGCGGCCAGACAGCATCGTTCACCGCCAAGCTGCCGGCCACGCTGCAGCGCTCGCTCGCGCGCAGGGGAACGATCAAGGCGACCGTGCGCACCGAGGTGACCAGCGATGGCGTGACGAGCCTGGTGACCAAGCCGATCACGCTCATGGCCCCCGATGCGCGCCAGGTGGTGCAGGCCGCCGCCGCAGCGCTTCGCGGATCACAGGACACCCTCACGGTGGCAGCCCGGTGCCGCGGCACCCTGGCCGCGCGCTGCCGGGCGCAGGTGAACCTGCAGCTCGTGGGGGTCGGCTCGCGCGGGCGCACGTCGAACCAGGCGCGCATCGTGGGGCAGGCGACCATGCAGGGCCCGTCGGGTGCGCGCATGGGCACGAAGGTGTCCCTCAATGCCGCCGGGCGCCGCCTGGCCAGGAAGCACGGCGTGCTGCGGGTGCGGCCGGTCATCTCGCTGGGCGGCAGGAACTTCCGCTCTTCGGTGGTGGTCCTCGGCGGCCTCGACGCCCGGGCGTGGATTCGCGCGGTGCTCGCCGAGCTCGACCGCCACGGCCCGGTGCGCGCCGACCTCAACGCCACGCTCGACCGCGTGCACGCTCGCGAGATAACGCCCCAGGCCGGTGCAGACATCATCGAGAAGCAGATCATCCCGGACCGCGTGGACACCCTCGCGCGCCTTCGCGACCTGCCCCCGCCGCCCGCCCGCATCGATTACGTGCAGCGTGACGTGATCGAGGCATTCGTGGTGTCGATCGCCGCCAACAAGGGCACCATGGCGCACCTCCGGGCAGGTGGCATGCCCACCAACGACCCGACATCGCCCCTGCACGAGCGGGCGACGGCGGTGAAGAAGAAGCTCATGGACGACCTCGCGCGTGCGGGCAGGCCCCTGGGCATCACGGTGCCGCCGGCACGCAGCCTCTGGCCCTAGCGGCGCGCCAGGGTGCCTAGTCGAGGCGGGAGAACCTCTCGACGTTCTCCTTCTCCCCGATGACCAGCAGGATGTCGTCGGGCTGAAGCACGGTGTCCGGGCCGGTGAGGCTGAATCGTCCACCCGGCGCCTTGGTGCATACCACCGTGACGTCGTACTTGCTGCGCAGCCCCACTTCGGCCAGCGTGCGCCCGAGGGCCTCCTTGGGCGCGGTGGTCTCGGCCATGGCGAAGTCGGCTCCGATGAGCACGAAGTCGATGGCCAGGCCCACCAGCCCGTGGGCCACGCGGTCGCCCATGTCGCGCTCGGGGAACACCACGCGGTGCACGCCCAGGCGCTCGAGGATTCGCCCGTGGCGATCGCTCACGGCCTTGGCCCATACCCGGGGCACCTCGAGCTCCAGCAGCACCGACGCGGCCAGGATGCTGGCCTCGATGTCGTTGCCGATGGCCACCACGGCCGTCTGCACGTCCTGCGCGCCGATGAGACGCATGGCATCGATGTCGGTGGCGTCCACCTGCACGGCCTCGGTGAGCATGGCGGCGTTGCGCTGCACGAGCTTCTCGTCGTTGTCCACGCCGATGACGTCCTGGCCGAGCTCCACCAGGCTGCTCGCAGCGGCCGACCCGAACCGCCCAAGCCCCACGACCATGATCTCCGCACGACTAGCCAACGATCGGCCTCTCCTCGGGGTAGCGGTAGGTGGTTCCGGTCTCGCGGAGGACGAGCGCGGCGCCCAGGAGCTGCGGCGCGAGGCGTCCCACCACCATGAGCACGATCAGTATGCCCTCGGCGACGCCCGGTAGCGAGCCGGTGATGCCGGTGGACAGCCCGGTGGTGGTGAAGGCAGACGTCACCTCGAACAGCGCAGCGCTCAGTTGCACGTCGGCTGCGATGAGCAGCGCGATGGTGCCCACCAGGATCGAGCTGGCGAAGATGACGGTCACGGCGAGCGCCTGGCGGATGGCGGCGGTGGGCAGGCGGCGACCGATGAACTGCACGTCCGCCGCCCCGCGCAGCGACGCCGCGGTGGCCAGCACCAGCACCAGCATGGTGGTCACCTTGATTCCGCCGGCCGGCGACACGCTGCCGCCGCCGATGAGCATGAGGAAGTCTGTGAAGAACAGGGTCTCCTCGCGCATGCCCCCGTAGTCCACCGTCGAGAGGCCGGCCGACCGGGGGGTGACCGCCTGGAAGGCCCCGTTCAGCACGCGCTCGCCATACGGCATGGCGCCGAGCGTCGCCGGGTTGGTCCACTCGAAGATGGTGATCACGGCGAACCCCAGCACCAGCAGGATGGCGGTGCCCAGCAGGGTGAGGCGCGTGTGGAACGACCAGCGTCGGTGCTTGAGGCCCATGCGCTTGCGCCGGGTGAGGTCGGCCCACACCGGCACGCCGAGCCCGCCCGCGATGATGCCGATGGCGATGACGCCGAGCACGATGACGTCGCCCTGGAATCGCGCGAGGCTGTCGGCGAAGAGGCTGAATCCGGCCCCGTTGAAGGCGCTCACCGACTGGAACACGGCGTCCCAGGCGGCGTTGCCCGGGCTCAGCCCCAGCGTGAGGAAGCGCAGGAAGAGCACGATGGCGAGCAGGGTCTCGATGGCCGCCGAGAGGATGGCCACGCCGATGATCACCCGCTTGATCTCGCCGGGATCGAGGATCCCCTGCTCGGCCTGCGCTGCCTGGCGCCGCCGCATGCCGAGGCGTCCTCCGATGATCACCACCAGCAGGGCCGTGAAGGTCATGATGCCCAGGCCGCCCAACTGCATGAGCACCAGCAGCACCGCTTCCCCGAAGCCGGTCCAGTAGGTGGCCGTGTCCACCACGGTGAGCCCCGTCACGGTCACCGCGCTCGCAGAGGTGAACACGGCGTCGCGAAATGGCGCCGCCCCGGAACCGGTGCTGCTGATGGGCAGCATGAGCAGCACCGTGCCCACGGCGATCACGCCCAGGAACGCCAGCAGCAGCGGGCGCGTGGGTCGCACCCGCTTCCTGATCCTGGGCTGGCGGCGCGGCCACATCACGTTCGCACCGGTGTCGGCCTGCTGTTCATTCGGACCGAGGGGACGCCATCGGGGGCGATCCTCGCAGATGCGCCGGAAGCGGGTGGGGTAGGGTCATGCGCGTGGCGAATCTCACGCGCTTCATCCCCCAGCGCATGCGGGGCAAGCACATCGAGCCCAAGGCCTGGCGGCACATGGACCACGCCGCGCTCAAGGGCCTGCTCAAGCGCATCCTCACGTACGCGGTCTTCCTCATCATCATCTTCTTCGTCGTCAAGCTGGTGCCGAAGATCTGGGCCGATGTGGAGGCCGGCGATCCCCGGCTGGTGGCGCTGGCGGTGCCCTTCGAGATCCTCTCGGTGGCGGGGTACGTGCTGCTCTTCTGGGCCGTGTACGGGGCGGCCGCCCGCATGCTCTCGCAGGGCAGCGACACCCCTGCGCGGCCGCTCTCGCTGAAGGAGAGCATGCAGCTCACCACGTCGCGCCTGGCCCTGGGCGACACCCTGCCGGGCGGCGGCGCCACCGGGTTCGCCGTGCAGTTCTGGGCGCTGGCGCGCGCGGGGTTCAACGCCGCGCAGATCTCGCGCACCACCACGGCGTTCCTCATCCTCTCCAACACCGTGATGACGGTGATGATCATGCTGCTCGGCGTGCTCATCGGCGCGGGGCTCGTGGGCGGCGACCTGCACCCGGCCCTCACGTGGATCCCCGCGGCCATCGCGGCCGCGGTGGTCATCGTGATCCTGCTCTTCGCCCGCAAGGGCAAGACGTTCGTTCCCCCGCCCGATGACAGCCAGGAGAAGCTCACGGGCCGGTTCGCCAAGACCCGCACGCTCATCCGCGAGATCGGCAAGCGCCTGCCCCCGGGTGCCTACGACGCCATCCGCACGCTGCGCCGCCCCGCCGCCATCGGCGGAATGCTGGCCAACCCCGGCTTCGACTTCGTGGCGTTCTACCTGGGCATCGCGTCGGTCACCGAGCCCATCGCGCTGCCGGTGATGCTCATGGCGTACTTCATCGGCCAGGTGGGCTCACTCGTGCCGCTTCCCGGCGGCATCGGCGGGGTGCAGGGCCTCGCCATCGCCGTGCTGGTGGCCGGTGGCATGGAGGTGCACTACGCCACGGCCGGAGTGCTGGTGTGGACCGGCGTGGCGCTGGGCACGCAGATCGTGTGGGGCATGTGGCAGTACTGGTTCCTGCGCAAGTCGATCAAGACCTGGCAGGCCGAGGACGAGGCCAAGGCCAAGGCGGGAACGCCCGCGCCTGCGCCCGGAACCTGACGCACCGGCACCGCCCGAAGGGTTCATCGCATCTGCTCGCGCATCACGCTCCACCGGCCCGGCGGCATAGCGGTGGCCTGCCGCACCCTCGACTGGGCCGTGAGCGACGAGCCGCGCCTGTGGGTGCTGCCCCCGGGGCTCGACCGCCAGGGCACGCCCGATGGCAGCGGGCTGCGGTGGACCTCGCGCCATGCGTCGGTGGTGGTGAGCGGGTGGGACCTGCTGACGAGCGAGGGCGTGAACGACGCCGGCCTGGCGGCCCACCTGCTCTACCTGCAGGACGCCGCGTGGGAGCCGGCTGACGACCGGCCCGTGCTCGGCAACACCATGTGGGCCCAGTGGGTGCTCGATACCTGCGCCACCGTGGACGACGCGGTGCAGGCGCTCGCGGGCGTGCGCATCGTCGACGTGCCCGCCCGCGGCCAGTCGCTGCCCCTGCACCTGGCCCTCGAGGACCGCACGGGCGATGCGGCGGTGATCGAGGTGCTGGGCGGCACCCCGGTGGTGCACCGGGGCGATGCCGCGTGCGTGCTCACCAACGAGCCCCCGCTCGATGACCAACTGGCCAACCTGCGGCGCTACGCGGCCTACGGGGGCGACCTGCCGCTGCCGGGCGACGTGGACCCGGTGTCGCGGTTCGTGCGCGGGCGGTACTTCCTCGACCACCTGCCCGATCCCACGAGCGCCGATGAGGCCCGGGCCGGGCTGGTGGGCGTGATCCGCTCGATGTCCGTGCCGTTCGGGGCGCCGTCGGAGCCCTTCGGCACCTACCCCACGTGGTGGGTGTCGGGCATCGACCTCGAGGCCCGCACCTACATCTTCCAGTCCACGCGGTCGCCGTTCGCCGTGTGGGCCGAGTTGCCCGCCGCCCGCGAGCGCGCGCTGGCCGAGGGCCCCCTCGCCGTTGACCCCTCCGACCCGTCGAGCGCCGGTGACGTGATGCCGCTGCTCGCGCCCGCGGCCCTCACGTACTGAGGCCCTCCTGCGCGGCCCGCTACGGGCTCAGTGCGCGGCCACGCCCTCGGGCTTCGGGCCGGTGAGGCGCGGGGCGAAGAGCGCGATGATGGCTCCCACCAGCAGCACCCCGGCGGCCACCAGCACGGCCGGGTTGAGGCCGTCCACGTAGGCCTGCCCGGTGTCGTACGAGCCGCTGGCGACGAAGATGGCCGTCATCACGGCGATTCCCATGGCGCCGCCGATTTCGCGCACGGTGTTGTTGGTGCCCGACGCCTTGCCGATGTCCACCTCGGGCACCGACTGCACGAGCAGGTTGGACACCGGGGCGAACACCATCGACATGCCGAAGCCGGCCAGCAGGAACCCGCCGAACAGCCCGAGGTACGAGATGGTGGGCGTGGTGACCAGGCCCATCCACAGGAACGCCCCCGACATGATGAGCAGTCCCGCCACCATGAAGGGCCGTGCGCCGAAGCGGTCGCTGAACAGGCCGGCGAGCGGCGCGATGAACATCGGCATGATCGTCCAGGGCAGCACCTTCAGGCCGGCCTCGGTGGGGCTGTCCCCCTGGACGGTCTGCAGGAACTGGGCGAGGAAGAACACCGCGCCGAACAGGCCGAAGTAGAGGCACACCGATGCGGCGTTGGCCACGTTGAGCCCGCGGTTGCGGAAGAACTTGAGCGGCAGCATGGGGTGCGGGGCACGCGACTCCCACCAGAGGAAGATCAGCACGAAGGCCACGCCCCCGAGCAGCGTGCCGAGGATCTCGGGCGACCCCCACCCGGCCTCGTTGCCGCGCACGATGCCGTAGACGATGCCGAATACCCCGATGCCGGCGAGGAGCATGCCGAGGAGGTCCAGCCCGGTATCGGGACCGTACGACTCCCGCAGCTTCCAGAGGGTGAGGCCGGCGGCGATGATGCCGATGGGCACGTTCACCCAGAAGATCCAGTGCCATGAGATTCCGTCGACGATGACCCCGCCGATCACCGGCCCGGCGGCCACGGCCAGGCCTGAGATGCCCGACCAGATGCCGATGGCCAGCCCGCGCTTGCCGGGCGGGAAGGCGTCGGCCAGTAGCGTGAGCGAGAGCGGCAGCACGGGGGCTGCGCCCAGGCCCTGCAGGGCGCGGAAGAAGATGAGCCACTCGATGCTCGGGGCCAGCGCGCACCCGGCCGATGCCACGGCGAAGATGAGCAGGCCCGCGGCGAATACCCGACGGCGCCCGAAGCGATCGCCCAGCGCCGCACCGGTGAGCAGCAGCACCGAGAAGGCGAGGGTGTAGGCGTTCACCACCCAGCCGAGGGTGGTGACCGACGCGCCGAGGTCCACCCTGATCACCGGAAGCGCCGTGGTGACCACCAGGTTGTCGAGCGTCACCATGAACAGGCCGATGCCCGTGAGCACCAGCGCCCAGATATGCGCCTTGGAGCTTCCGGCGGCGGGGGGCGTGGGCATGTGCGGGTGCTCGGCGGCGCTCATCGGTGGGTAATGTAGTGCGCCGTACTCCACCCACGGGCGGCGATCGGCGAGGTACCCTATGCTTGCTCGTGCAAGTATCTCGAAGGGAGACCCCATGGCAGACGGAGCGGAGATCAGCCTCAAGAAGGATGGCCCGATCCTGGTGAGCGGAGACTTCACGCTCACCGGCGAGGACGGCCAGCCGTTCACGGACCTCAACCCCACCCTCGCGCTGTGCCGGTGCGGGCTGAGCGCCAACAAGCCGTTCTGCGACGGCAGCCACTCGGCGCAGGGCTGGTCGTCCAAGTAGGACGCCCCGCTGCTGGATCGACGCGAATGAGAAGGGGCCCGGAATACCCGGCCCCTCGCGTTATGGTTGCCTACGCGCTCGCGGCGGTGAGGCGGGCGATCTGGGACAGCCCTTCGGCGGCCACGCTGGCCTGGCCGAGCTCGTCGGGGTCGCTCACGGAGATCTCCCCGTGCTCCACGGCCCGCGCGAGGTCGAGCGCCGCCTCGATGGCCCGCAGGTGCTCGGTGGTCAGCGCCACCACCACCGCGTGCTCGTCGGTGCTCTGGGTTCGGGTATCCATACGGCATATGGTCGCTCATCGCCGGACGTTTTCAAGAGGTTCGGGTGGGCGCGTGGCACGTACGCAACAAGTCCGTTTCGTCACGAACTGGCCGCGGCTGGCCCTGCCGAACGGGTAGGTTGCGCCCATGCCTGAACGACGCCGCTTTGGATCGACCGACCTCGACGTGTCGCCCGTGTGCCTCGGCACCAACGTATTCGGGTGGACCTGCGACGAGGAGACATCGTTCGCCGTGCTCGACGCCTACGTCGGGGCCGGCGGCAACTTCCTCGACACCGCCACCGTGTACTCCACGTGGGTGCCCGGGAACCAGGGCGGCGAGTCGGAGGCCATCATCGGACGCTGGCTGGCATCGCGCGGGCGCCCCGACGACCTGGTGATCGCCACCAAGGTGGGCTACCCGGGCGACCCGCACATGCGCGCGGGGCTCGCCAGGGAGAACGTGCGCGCCGGCATCGAGGGATCACTCGAGCGCCTGGGCGTGGACACCATCGACCTCTACTACGCGCACCAGGACGACCCGGCGATTCCGCTGGCCGACGCCCTTCGCAACCTCGATGAGCTCAAGGAGGAGGGCCTCGTGCAGTACCTGGCCGCCTCCAACTACTCGCCCGGCCGCCTGGCCGAGGCGCTCGAGGTGGCCGAGGCGGACGACCTCGCGCGCTTCCAGGGCTTCCAGCCGCACTTCAACCTGCTCGAGCGCGCCGAGTACCAGGGTGACGGAGAGGCCATCTGCGTGCGCGAGCACATCGGCGTGGCGCCGTACTTCACGCTGGCCCGGGGGTTCCTCACGGGCAAGTACCGGCCGGGGGAGGACCTTCCCCAGACCCCCCGCGCCGCGGGAATCTCGCAGGCCTACCTCAACGACCGGGGATGGGCCGCGCTGGCGGTGCTCGACGACATCGCCGAGGCGCACGACGCCACTCCGGGGCAGGTAGCGCTGGCCTGGCTCATGCGGTATCCGGGGGTGGTGAGCCCCATCGCCAGCGCCACGAGCACGGCCCAGGTGGAGGAGATGATGGGCGCCGTGGGCCTGGAGCTGACCGACAAGGAGTTCGCCCGCCTGGACGCCGCGGGGCGATGAGGCGAAGCGCCCCCCGGGACCCCTGACCCACGGCGCCGGTTCGCACGTTGCACTCCCGGGTGCGGTCATGTACCAATCCCCATCCTCCCGGGTCAGCATGCGTGATTTGCCGCACCCGGGTAACTGCGTGATGCGTCCATGATCCACCACCCGACACCAACTCCGAACCTGCCGATCGCGGCAGTGCGCAACTAGCGCTCTCGGGGCTCGGGACCGACCAGAAGAGCGAGATGGCCACAACCGACACGCCGCGCATGGTGGTTGGGGTACCGCGTGAGAACCGCGCGGGCGAGACCCGCGTCGCGCTTTCGCCGACGGCACTTCCCCAGCTGACCAAGGCGGGCTTCGAGATCGTGATCGAGTCGGGCGCGGGTGACGCGGCCGGCTACCCGGACGCCGCGTTCACCGACCGCGGTGCCCGCGTGGGCAGCCGCGACGACGCCTTCGCGGCCGACGTGCTGGTGCAGGTGAACGTGATGGACGGCGACCCCTCGTGCGCCGACCTGGGCAAGCTGCGCGCCGGCCAGGTGGTGGTGGGTGCCGTGGCGCCGTTCGCGCGCCCCGAGCTGGTGAAGGCCGTGGGCGCCACGGGCGCCACGCTGTTCGCCCTCGAGCTCGTACCCCGCACCACACGCGCGCAGTCGATGGACATCCTCTCGTCGCAGGCGGCCGTGGCCGGGTACAAGGCGGTGGTCATCGCCGCCGATCAGCTTCCCCGCATGTTCCCGCTGCTCACCACCGCGGCCGGCACCATCGCCCCCGCGAAGGTGTTCATCATCGGCGCCGGCGTGGCCGGCCTAGCCGCCATCGCCAGCTCGCGCCGCCTCGGCGCCCTGGTGGAGGCCTACGACGTGCGCCCCGCGGCGCGCGAAGAGGTGGAGTCGCTCGGCGCCCGCTTCGTGGAGCTGCCGCGCGAGACCGGCCAGGAGGAGGGCTCGGGCGGCTACGCCAAGCAGCTCTCCGAGGACACCATCCGCAAGCAGCAGGAGCTCATGGCCAAGACCGTGGCCGGCAGCGACGTGGTCATCACCACCGCCCAGGTGCAGGGCAGCACTGCCCCGGTCATCGTCACCACCGAGATGGTGAAGCAGATGGCACCGGGATCGGTGATCGTCGACCTCGCCGCCGAGCAGGGCGGCAACTGCGAGCCCACGGTTGCCGGCGAGACCGTCGACGTGGACGGCGTGAAGGTGATCGGCGTGGTCAACCTGCCGGGCAGCATCCCGGTGCACTCGAGCCAGCTCTTCGGCAAGAACGTGGCCAACTTCCTGAGCCTGATGGTCGTGGACGGCGCGCTGGACACCGGCGTGGACGACGACGTCATCAAGGAGAGCATGGTGGCCAGCGGTGGCGACGTGGTGAACAACCGCGTGCGCGAGGCCCTCGGCATGGAGAAGCTTCCCGAGCCGGAGCCCCCGGCGCCGGATCCCGAGCCCGAGCCAGACGAAACCCCGGCTGCTGAGGAGGCCGCCAAGTGAACGTGAGCGTCGAGTTCATCATGACGGGGCTCTTCGTGTTCGCCCTGGCCGGGTTCCTCGGCTTCGAGACGATCCGTCGCGTTCCCCGCCTGCTGCACACGCCCCTCATGGCGCTCACCAACGCCCTCTCGGCGATCTCCCTGGTGGGCTCCATCGTGGTGCTGGGCGGCCAGTACACGGCCTACACCACGATCCTCGGCTTCGTCGCCGTCATCGCATCGATGATCAACGTGGTCGGCGGATTCCTCATCACCGACAAGATGCTGAAGATGTTCAAGCCGCGGGAGAAGCCCAAGAAGCCTGAGGCGGCCGAGGCGGAGGCGTCGTCGTGACCGAACTCCTCCCGATGGCAACATCGTTCTTCCCGGACCCCAGCACCGATACCGGCCTGTACATCCTCATCAGCCTGCTGTACCTGGCGGGCGCGATCGGCTTCGTGCTGTCGCTGAAGTGGATGTCCGACGCCAAGACGGCCCGCAAGGGAATCTTCGCCGGCGAGATCGGCTTCGTGCTCGCCATCATCGGCACGCTGCTGCTGCCGGTCATCACCACCACCGGCTACATCTACATCGCGGTGGCCATGCTCATCGGTGCCGCAATCGGCGTGCCGCTGGGCCTGCTGGTGCCCATGACCGCCATGCCGCAGCGCATCGCGCTGTCGCACGCGTTCGGTGCCCTGGCCGCGGGCCTCGTGGGTATCGCCAAGTTCTACGACGCCACGCCCGACATCAACTGGTTCGTGATGGCGGTGCTGGGAATCGAGATCGTGCTCGGTGCCCTGGTCTTCACCGGGTCGCTCATGGCGGCCGGAAAGCTGCAGGAGGTCAAGTGGCTGGCGCAGCGGCCCATCGTGTTCCCGCTGCAGAAGACCCTCAACTTCGCGGTGCTCGGCCTCGCGGCGGTGATGGTGGTCATCCTGGCCATCGACCCGTCGCAGGTGTGGGCGATCCCCGTCATCATCATCGCCGGCCTCACGTTCGGCGTGCTGCTGATCATCCCGATCGGCGGCGCCGACATGCCGACGGTCATCGCGCTCCTGAACTCCTACGCCGGTATCGCGGCCGCGCTGCTCGGATTCGTGCTCGAGAACAACCTGCTCATCGTGGCGGGTGCCCTCGATGGCATGTCGGGCCTGATCCTCTCGATCATCATGTGCCGCGCCATGAACCGGTCGTTCCGCAACGTGCTCTTCGGTGCGTTCGGTGCCACCGAGGCCGAGTGGGGCGACCAGGAGGTCGGGTCCATCCGCAGCGCCTCGTTCGACGAGGCCGGGGAGATCCTCAAGAACTCCCGCCTCGTGGTGGTGGTGCCGGGGTACGGCATGGCGGTGGCGCAGGCGCAGCACAAGGTGCGCGAGCTCGCCGACACGCTCGAGAAGGAAGGCGTGGAGGTCAAGTACGCCATCCACCCGGTGGCAGGCCGCATGCCGGGGCACATGAACGTGCTCCTGGCCGAGGCCAACGTGCCATACGAGCAGCTGCTGGACATGGAGGACATCAACCCCGAGTTCCCGCAGGTGGACGTGGTGCTGGTGCTGGGCGCCAACGACGTGGTCAACCCCGCCGCGCGCCACGACCAGAAGAGCCCCATCTACGGCATGCCGATCCTGGACGTCGATAAGGCGGCCACGGTGATGGTGGTCAAGCGCTCCATGCGTCCGGGCTTCGCCGGAGTGGAGAACGAGCTCTTCTTCAACGAGAAGACGCTCATGGTGTTCGGCGACGCCAAGGATGTCATGGGCGAGCTGATCACCGAGATCTCGGGCAACCGCGACTCCATCAACGTCTGACCGATTCCGGGGCCGCCGTGGCGGTGAGCGACATGGACGCCGCATCGGCAGAGGCCGTGGCGGGCGAGATCCGCGATGCCGGGGGCACCGCCCTGGCCGTGGCCGCCCTCAGCGCCCGCGTGCCCGAGGGCCGCATGGGCGACCCCGACGACATCGCCCGCGCGGTGCTGTTCCCGGCGTCCGACCTCTCCACCTACGTCACCGGCGCGCAGCTGGTGGTGGACGGCGGCCTGCTGCTCACGTGATCCCCCCTGCGCCTGCGTATCCGATTCTGGCGGATTACGTGACCATCGAGATCAAGGCCGATCGCGAGCCCGAGCATCCGGGTGGGCGGCTGCTGCTGATGGATGGCGTGGAGGCCAGCCACGTGGATCTCGACGACCCCACGCGCATCCGGTTCGAGTACCTGCGGCACCTGGTGGGGGTGATCGATGCCATGTTCCCGGCGCGCGACGGCCTGGACGTGCTGCAGGTGGGGGGCGGCCCCTGCACGCTGGGGCGCTACCTGGTGGCCACGCGCCGCCGGGCACGGGTGACGG
>JBJTJN010000102.1:0-3453 GCA_046095485.1 Actinomycetota bacterium | reverse complement strand
CGCGACCGGAACCCGATGAGCGCCCAGACGACCCCGACCCCTCCCTGCCGGATCCTCCGCCGGATGCACCCCGGCCGGACCCGCCACGGCGACCGCGGCCACCGCCCGAGCCCTTGCCAGAACCCCCGCGACCCCGGCTCGACGAGCCCCGGTCGCGCGGATTCGGCCCCTCGGCCGGGGGCAGGGGACCGGTGACGCCAGTGGGCTGGTCGTCGTACCCGTAGTCCGTGCCTGTGTCGTCTGGGTCCAAGGTGGGGTCTGCTCCGGATGGGCGAGGGGGGACTCGAACCCCCACGTTCTTTCGAACACTGGCACCTGAAGCCAGCGCGTCTACCAATTCCGCCACCCGCCCGGTGAGCGGCCTTGAGGCGCGGGAACACTAGCGCACCCGGCCCGCCCGGCTGCCGCACGGGTGGTGTCTACGATCGGCAGTCCGTTCGGCGCCATCACAAGGATTCCTTCGCCGGCGGTGGAAGCCCCAATAGCCCCATGCCCATCACCGGACCACGCCATGCACCCACGCGCGCCCAGCCGCACGCCCGCGTGCTCGGACGCTACGACCTCATGGAGGTCATCGGGCGGGGCGCCACATCGCGCGTGTACCGGGCGCTGGACAGGGCCACGGGGCGCGAGGTGGCGGTGAAGGAGATCCCCATCGACCTGGGGCTGGAGCTGCGCGTGGCGGCGGAGATCCGCGCCGCGGCGCGCATGGAGCATCCCGGCATGGTGCGCATGCTCGACTGGGGCGAGGACTCCGAATCGCTGTACCTGGTGAGCGAACTGGTGGACGGCCCGTCGCTGGAGCGCGTGTACGCCGACGCGCCGCCCGGCGACCGCGCCACGGCCGAGATGGTGGCCGACGTGCTGGAGGCCCTCGACCACGCGCATGAGCGTGGGGTGATCCACCGCGACATCAAGCCCGCGAACATCCTGGTGGACGATCGCGGACACGCCATGGTGACCGACCTCGGGGTGGCCCGGCTCTCGGGCGAGACCGGCATGACCCAGACCGGCGGCGTGGTGGGCACCATGGCGTACATGGCGCCCGAGCAGGCCACCGGCGAGCAGGTGACCGGGGCGGCCGATGTGTGGGCGGCCACACTGGTGCTGTACGAGGGGCTCACGGGGCGGAATCCCCTGCTTGGCGGCAGCCCCGCCGACACCGCCCGCCGCGCGGCGCTGGGAGAGATCCCGCCCATCCGCAACCTGCGTCCCGACCTGCCACCCCGGCTGGCCAAGGCGATCGACGCGGGGCTGGCCCGCCACCCGGATGCCCGTCCCGATGCCCGCCGCATGGCGCAGATCGTGCGCGAGGAGTCGCGCGCGCTGCCCGAGGGGCGCGGACGGCGGGCCATGGCGCTGCTCTCCGGTCCCATGCCCATGATCCTCTCGGGCGTGGGCGCGGGCCTCTTGGGCGGGCTCATCGCCGAGCGCGGGTTCTCGACCGGCGCCCTCGGCACCGCGGGAATCGCCCTTGTCGCGGGCGCGATCGGCGCGTGGCGGGCCCCGCTTGCCGCCGCCGGGCTCATCGTGCTCGCAGGCGCCGCCACCGCGACCGCGGCCCCCGCGCTCACCGGCATCGCCCTGGTCATCGGCCTGCTCATGCTGCTCACGGGCGCGCGGTTCGGACGACTGGTGCTGCTGCCCGCCCTGGCGCCCGTGCTCGCGATGTTCGGCATGCTGCCGGTGTACGCCCTGCTGGCCGGATCGGTGCGCGGCACGGCGGCGCGAATCTGGACGGCCGTCGCGGGCGTGATCACCCTGCTGCTCTGGCAGGTGGTGGCGGGCGCGAATGCATTCGTGTTCACCGGCTGGGAGGTGAACGGCGCCTGGGACTCCCTGCAGGGAGTGAAGTCGCCGCAGGCGGCCGGCGAGGCGCTGATCGCGCCGATCACGGCGCATCCGCAGGCGCTGGTGGGCGGCCTCATCATGATCGCGGCGGCCCTCACGTGGCCGCTGGTCATCGGGGCGCCGGACCGGCGCCGCGTGGTGGCGGGCGTCATGTGGGCCGCCGGGCTCACCATTGCCGCGGGCCTGCTGGGTGGCGGCGGCCTCGAGGCGGTCGGCGCCGTGCTGCCCTCGGCTATCCTCGCCATCGCATGGGCTGCCCGGCCCTGGCGCGCATTCATGCGCGACGGCGCGGGCCGATCGGCCTCTCTCACCGGCACGGCGGGCTAGATGGCGCTACGGAACATCGAGCAGAAGATCGAGGGCATGGTCGAGAAGACCTTCGGCCGCATGTTCCGCAGCACCCTGCAGCCGGTGGAGCTCGCGCGACGGCTGGCGCGTGAGATGGAGGATCACAAGACCGTGTCGGTGTCGCGCGTGTACGTGCCCAACCAGTACACGGTGTACCTCTCCCCTGCCGATCGGCGCCAGTTCTCCAGCTATGAGTCGGCGCTGGTGCTGGAGCTCGGGTCGTACCTCGAGGCCCACGCGCGCAGCGAGGGCCTGTCGCTGCTCTCGATGCCGCGCATCCGCCTGGAGACCGACACCGATCTTCGCCCCGGCGAGTTCGGAATCGCCTGCCGCATGGTGGACCCGGGCCGCCCGGGCACCGAGCCGGAGGAAGCGGCTCCCGCAGCGGCTGCGGCGGCCGGCGCCGCCATGGCGCCTGCTGCCGATGCCGCGGTGCCGCCCGCGGTGGACGACGTGGCGCCCCCCGAGCCCGCGATGCCCGACGAGCCGGCCGAGCCGCTGCCCAACGAGGCCCTCGCCGCCGTGAGCGGCACGCAGGTGCTCTCGCCCGAGCAGGCGCGCGCCGCCGGGCTGGTGCGCGAGCACGTAACCCTCTACGTGGCGGGGCAGCCCTTCCGCATCAGCCAGAAGGTCACGACCATGGGCCGCAGCCGCGACTGCGACATCGTGGTTCCCGACGCCAACGTGAGCCGCGTGCACGCCGAGGTGCGCCACGAGGGGCTCGAATACGTGCTGGTAGACCTCGGCTCGACCAATGGGGTCGAGGTGAATGGGCGCAGGGTGCTGCGCCACAACCTCCGCGACGGCGACCGGGTGAGCCTCGGTGGCGCCGAAGTGGTGGTCGAGCGACGATAGCCCGGGGCGCGCCGTGACAGAGACGGGGCTCATCATCGGGCAGGCCGTCTTCCTCCTGCTCCTCTACCTGTTCATCGCCTTCGTGGTCCGCGCGTCCACGCGGGCCCTGAAGTCGTCGGAGCTCGAGATGACCCCGCCCAAGCAGCCGGAGCCGCCGGCACCGGCGCCCATGCCCTCGGCGCCCGCGGCCCCCACCCAGGTGGTGGGCGCAGCCGCGGTGGGGTCGGCCGCCGCGGAGCAGCAGGCCGGGCCGCGTTGGGGCAAGCGCAAGGCACGCCCGGAGCCGCCGCTGTCGGAGGCCGCCAGGCCCGAGGTGGTGCATGCCGCCGCGGCCGCCGAGCCCCACCTGGTGGTAAGCCGCTCGAGCTCGCTGCCGGTGGGCACCACCTACGACGTCGC
>JBJTJN010000101.1:0-11988 GCA_046095485.1 Actinomycetota bacterium | reverse complement strand
CTGCGGGCACAGCTCAAGCGCGACCTGAAGTCCGGCGCCCTTTCCGTGGACGCGGTGATCGAGTCGCCGCCCGACTACGTGCTCACCGCGAAGGTGTTCGACATGATCGTGGCGGCGCCGAAGTACGGGAAGGTCAAGGCCACCCGCCTGCTCAACCAGTGCCGTATCTCCCAGGGCAAGACCCTCGGGGGGCTCTCCGACCGGCAGCGGGGCGAGCTGGTCGATCTCCTGCGCCTCCGGTAGCCCGCCGCCCGCGTGTATTCGTGGTGTCGGGTCCATCCGGCGCCGGCAAGGGAACCCTCATCAAGGGTGCGCTGCAGCGCATCCCCGATCTGGCCGTGGCGGTGTCGGTGACCACCCGGGCAAAGCGCCCCGGCGAGGTGGACGGGCGCGAATACCACTTCATGAGCAGGGCGGAATTCGCCCGGCTCGTGGACGAGGGGGCGTTCCTCGAGCACGCGGAGTTCGCCGGAAACCGGTACGGAACCCTCAACACCGAACTCGACCGCATCATGGGGACCGGCCGCTCGGTGATCCTCGAGATCGAGCTGCAGGGGGCGCGCAACGTGCGCCGCGTGCGGCCCGAGTCGGTGTCGGTGTTCATCGAGCCGCCCTCGCTGGAGGAGCTCGCCCGACGCCTGCGAGACCGCGCCACCGACGCCGAGGAGGAGATCGAGGCGCGCCTCGAGGTGGCCCGCACCGAGGTGGCCGCCCGCGAGGAGTTCGACCACGTCATCCTCACCGACGACATCGCCCGTGCCACTGCCGAGCTCGTTCACGTCATCGACGCCGAGGTCAGCTCCGCGTAGGTACTTCCCCCCTTGGGCTTTCACGCCCGGGACCGACGGACATCGCCCTTCTCCCTTCTGAACGGCCGTGCGGACGATGTCCGCCGGTCCCGGGCTGCGCAGCGGCGTACAAGGGGGGCCGCAGCGCAGTGCCCCGCGGCTGTTGAGACCTCCCGAGGTGCGGCGTGCAGGCCAGGGGCGCCGATCTCGGCCGCACGACCGTCATAGGGAGAAGGCCGAAGTCCGAGCCCCCGGCCGTCCAGCTGACCGCAGGGGGGTCGCACCGCGTGAGCCCTGTGCCGTCGGACACCTGCACGCGCGATTTCGCGCACGGGGCTGGGCGGGGCTAGCCTTTCCAGCGTGGCTGAGATCCTCATGGGCGTGACCGGCGGCATCGCCGCCTACAAGAGCCTCGACGTGCTGCGCATCCTGCAGCGGCACGGGCACGGCGTGAGCGTGGTGATGACGCATACCGCCGAGCGGTTCGTGGGCAGCGCGTCGTTCGCCGCGCTCTCCGGGCGCGAGGTCGGGACGCACCTGTTCGGTGACTCCGAGCAGCCGGGCTACCACCACCTCGACGTGAACGACGGCAAGGACCTCATGCTGGTGGCCCCGGCATCGGCCAACACCATCTCGCAGATGGCCTCGGGCGCGGCGAGCAGCCTTCTCACCTCGTGCTACCTGGCGTTCCGCGGGCCCGTCGTGGTGGCGCCCGCCATGAACACCTCGATGTGGCTGCACCCGGCCACGGCCCGCAACATCGACATGCTGCGCGCCGACGGGGTGCGCCTCGTCGAACCCGAGAGCGGCCTGTTGGCCGATGGCGCGGTGGGACCCGGCCGCCTTGCGGAGCCCATGGCCATCGTGGATGCCGTCGAAGCGGTGCTGGCGGGCGGGTCGGGCCGACGTGACCTCGCCGGCAAGACCGTGCTGATCTCCGCAGGTGGCACGCGGGAGCCCATCGACGCCGTGCGCTACGTGGGCAACCGCTCGAGCGGGCGCATGGGCTGGGCGCTGGCCGCCGCCGCGCGCGACCGCGGTGCGGACGTGGTGATGGTGCAGGCCAATGTCGACCTGCCCCGCGAGCCGGGCATCCGTTACGTGGATGCCCCGACCGCCGCGGCCATGCGCGACGCCTGCCGTGCGGAGTTCCCCGCCTGCGACATGCTCATCATGTGCGCCGCGGTGGCCGACTACCGGCCCGTTGATGCCGCCACCGGCAAGCTCGACAAGAGCAGGGCAGACGCCCTCACGGTGCAGATGGAGCGCACCACGGACATCCTCGCCGAGCTCTCGGCCCTGCGCGACGACCAGGTGCTGGTGGGCTTCGCGGCGGAGCACGGCCCCGAGGGCCTCGAGCGCGCGCGCGGCAAGCGCCAGCGCAAGTCGGTGGACATCGTGGTGCACAACGACGCGGCGGTGGAGGGCGCGGCCTTCGAGGGCGCCGACAACATCATCACGATCATCGGCCCGGGCGAGGGCGAGCAGTCGCTGCCGCGCATGAGCAAGCGCGACTGCGCCGAGCGAATCCTCGACGCAGCGACGCCCCTCGTGGAGGCCCTGGCCGCTCGCAGCTAGGCACCGCGCGTGGGTGACCTGGCGCACCGCGTGCGGCGGAACGCAGCGCACGCCGGGGCGCCGCGTGGGGCGGTATCGTGGAGCCCATGGACGAGGGCGTGGGCGCATACGAGTGGTTCCAGCGCGGGATGGAGCTCATGGAGTCGCGCGACTTCCACCCGGCGGCAGTTGCGCTCGAGCAGGCCAAGAAGCTCGAGCCCGACAAGGCGTCAATCCGCGAGGCCCTGGGGCGGGCCTATCTCTCCACGCGGCAGTTCGCGCGCGCGGCCGAGGAGTTCGAGGTGGCGGTGGAGATCCAGCCCACCGACCACTACGCGCACTACTGCCTGGGCCGGGCCTATCGCGGGCTGGGCGAGGACGACCGCGCCGAGCGCCACTACGAGCTGGCGCGCTGCCTCGGGTCGAAGCTGGCGTAGTTGGTGGCCCCGGGCGGCGGGCCCACGCCCTGCCCGTCCGGCACCTCGAAGCCCAGCCTGAGGATTCCCTCGAAGCTCTCGTCCACGTAGGTGGAGAGCAGCCCGAGCAGGCCATCGAGGCCATCGGCGCCCAGCACCGCGGTCTCCGCCTCGGACACCATCCAGAGGTCGCCCGCATCGTCGGCCGCGAAGCGCCAGTGGCGCATGTCGAGGTTCTTGCGCAGGGCGCGCAGGTAGACGTCCTGGTGTGCGCGGTCGGGCCCCCGCATGAAGAACGCCCGCATCTCGAGGGTGCGCTCGCCGGCGTGCGCGGCCACGGCCACGATTCCGCGCTTCGCGGATGGCACCCGGATGGACCAGTCGACGGGGCCGAGCCGCTCGGCATCCACGCCGATGCCATCGAGCCAGACCTGCACCAGTGCCGCTCCGTCGGACATGCGGGCACGGTACCGCGCCCCGCTCGTACGATGCTCGTGTGCGGATGGTGCTGCAGAGGGTGAGCCGGGCAGCGGTGTCGGTGGGCGGCGACGCGGTGGCGCGCATCGGTAGCGGATACCTGCTGCTGGTGGGCGTGGAGGATGGCGACGACGCCGAGGTGGCACGGCGCATGGCGGCGAAGGTGGCATCGCTGCGGCTGTTCCCGGGAGATGAGGGCCGGGGGTTCGACCGCCCGCTCGCCGACGTTGCCGGCGCGGTGCTGGTGGTGAGCCAGTTCACGTTGATGGGCGACGTGCGCAAGGGCAACCGCCCGTCGTGGGCCGCGGCCGCCGCGCCTGATGCCGCGGCGCCGTTGGTGGAGGACGTTGCGTCGCACCTCGAGGAGGTCGGCATCGAGGTGGCGCGCGGGGTGTTCGGGGCCATGATGGAGGTATCGCTCGTGAACGATGGACCGGTGACCCTGGTGCTGGATTCACGCGATCTGCTGGGGCCGCGACGCGGGTAGGCGCCCCGCCGTCGAGGGCATGCGGGCTGCCCTCGGGGCTGTCCGGACGAATGGGGGCGTGTGCTACCCTCGCGAAGCTGCCGGCAGGACACAGGCGGCACCCGGTGGAGCGGGTCGGGAGACCCGCTTTTTCTTTGGAATTTCGGAGGCGCAGACGGCCGAGACGGCGACAGCGATCGAGCATCAGGTGGAGGAACTCCTGGCGGAGCACCTGCCCGACGTCGACCTGCGCGCGGTGGGCGTGGGAGGCCGCGCCGGGTCCGGGGTGCTCCAGGTGGTCATCGGTCATCCGGTGCGCGTGGATCACGAGCTCTGCGCGCAGGTGACCCGGGTGCTCGACGACGCCGGGCTTCGCGACCGCTATGCCGTGGAAGTATCATCGCCGGGCCCGGAGCCACCGCTTCGGACCAGCGATCACTACATCGCCGCGATCGGCGAGACGGTGAAGCTGGCGGTCGAGCCGGGGAGCGTTCCCGGCGGGGCCAAGTCGGTGTCGGGGACGCTCACCGATGTGGGCGACGACGCCCTCACGGTCGACACCCCGGCAGGGGTCATCGTGGTGCCGCGCGATGCGGTGCGCCGGGGGCGGATGGTGAAGAGGAGTCAATGTGGCGAGTGATGGCAGGAGCCTGATTTGAACCGCGAGATCATCGAGGCGATCAAGCAGATCGAGCGCGAGAAGGGGATCAATTCCGAGACCCTGCTCGTGGCGCTGGAGGATGCCCTCCTGGCCGCCTACCGGAAGACCCCGGGTGCCGTGGAGTGGGCGCGCGTGGACATCGACCGCGATACCGGCGAGATGCAGGTGAACCAGCTCGTGCTGGCCGAGGGCATGGAGCTCAAGACGCTGCCCCGCCCCGAGCCGGAGATCCCCGAGGGGGTCGATCCCGAGGAGTTCGAGCCGCCGCCGCCGGACATCGACTGGTCGGCATACGGGCCCGATGAGATCCGTCCCGTCAGCGTGACCACCGACAACTTCGGGCGCATCGCCGCGCAGACGGCGAAGCAGGTGGTCCTGCAGCGCATCCGCGAGGCCGAGCGCGAGATGATGTACGAGGAGTACGTCGACCGCGTGGGCGAGGTGGTCAACGGCATCATCCAGCAGTCCGACCACCGCTACACGCTGGTGGACCTGGGCCGCGTGGAAGCCCTGCTGCCCGCCAGCGAGCAGGTGCCGGGCGAGCGCTACGACCACGGCGCGCGCATCAAGGCCGTGATCGTGGACGTGCGGGCATCGAACAAGGGCCCGCAGGTGATCCTGAGCCGCAGGTCCGACGAGATCATCAAGCGGCTCTTCGAGCTCGAGGTGCCCGAGATCGCCGACGGGCTGGTGGAGATCAGGAACGTCGCCCGCGAGTCGGGCTGGCGCTCGAAGATCGCCGTCATCTCCAACGTGCAGGGCGTCGACCCCGTGGGTGCCTGCGTGGGCCCGCGCGGATCGCGCGTGCGCATGGTGGTGTCCGAGCTGCGCGGAGAGAAGATCGACATCATCCCGTTCAACGACGAGCCCGCGCGCTACGTGGCAAAGGCGCTGTCGCCGGCCCGCGTGCGCGAGGTGATCGTGGACGATGAGGCGCGCCAGGCGACGGTGATCGTGCCCGACGACCAGCTGTCGCTGGCCATCGGCAAGGAGGGCATGAACGCCCGCCTCGCCGCGCGCCTCACGGGATGGCGCATCGACATCAAGAGCGAGTCCACCTTCGCATCCGAGGAGGAGGGCGACGAGTTCTCGGACGAGCTCGAGGGCGGCGTGCAGCGATGCATGCACATCCTCCAGAACGGCCGCCGGTGCCCGAACGCCGTCGTGCCGGGCACGCGCCACTGCGCCCTGCCGGGCCACGACCAGCCGCAGCCCAACCCGCCCACGCTGGCGTCTGCGGCGGATGACGAGGCGAAGGACAAGGCCGCGGCCGCCGAGGCCCTGGAGGCCGAGGTCGAGGCCGACATCGCCGAGGTGGTGGAGGACGGCCCGCAGGAGGAGATCGTGGCCGACCCGGTGGCCGAGCAGGAGGCGGAGGCCGTGGCCGAGGCCGTCGAGGAGGCCGCCGAGGAGACGGCAGGGGAGGCGTCGGACGAGTGACGCGCCCCGTGCCAGCCGCCATGTGCCCGAGCGCATGTGCCTCGGGTGCGGTCGCCGTGCGCCGAAGCATGGCCTCGTGCGCTTCACGGCCGTCGCGCAGGATGGCGCGCTCGTGGTGGTGCGCGACCGTGACGGCACGCTGGGCGGGCGCGGGCTCTACACGTGCCCGTCGCGGCAGTGCCTCGAGCGGGCGATGGAACGGCCTGGCTTCGCGAGGGGCGCACGCGCGCAGGTGCGGGTTGACGCAGGGCTCATGGACGAGCTGGACGACGGACAGGCGGTGAGCGGCTGATGAGCGAGAAGAAGCGGGTCTACGAGATCGCCAAGGAGGAGGGGCTTCCCAGCGCCAACGTGCTGCAGCGCCTCCAGAGGGCCGGGATGGACGTGAAGACGGCGTCCTCCACGGTGGACGTCGCGTGGGCCATGCACATCCTCTCGCCGAACCGGCACCCGAAGCCCGAGGGCGAGATGCCCCAGCCGGAGGTCAAGAAGAAGGCCGCGCCGCGCAAGAAGAAGGCCGAGGAGCCTGCGGAGGAGCCGGTGGCCGAGGCCGCGGCCCCTGAGGTCGCGCAGGCCGCCGAGCCCGAGCCTGCCAAGAAGGCCGCGCCGGACAAGAAGCCCGCGCCGGCCAGGAAGGCAGCGCCTGCCAAGAAGGCCGCACCTGCCGAGGCCAGCGAGCCCGTTGCCGAGGATGCGCCCGCGCCCGTGGCCGAGGCGATCCCGGCGGAGGCCCCCCCGGCCGACGAGGCCGCGCCCGCCGCCGCGGAGCCCGCGGGCACGCCGGCCGCCGACGCACCGGCACCGGCAGCAGAGACCCCTGCCGCCCCGGTGGCCGACGAGTCCGTGGCACTGGCCGCAGCCGCTGAGGCCGCCCCCGCGCCCGTCGCAGCGGTTCCCGCAGACGAGGCTCCGGTCGCCGAGGCTCCCGGCGCAGAGGCGCCGGCCGCAGAGGCGCCCGCGGTGGCCGAGGACGAGAAGCCCAAGGTGGAGGAGAGGATCCCGCCGAAGCGCGCGCCCGAGAAGATCGTGCTGCCGCCGCCCAGGCGCGAGTCACCGTCGCCGCCGCCGCCCGAGCCGGCGGCGCCGCGCAGCGACTACGCAGGTCCTCCCGGATCGGGCATGTCCGGCGATCGCGGTCGCTCGGGAACGCTGCCGCCGCGCGGCACCGGCGGCATCGGGCGTCCCGGCGGCGGTGGCGGGCGCGGTCGCAAGCGCCGGGTGGTCATCGACGCGCAGGCCGGTCGTCGCCCCGGCGGTGGAGGTCGCGACAAGCGCGATCGTCGCGGGGGTGGCAAGGACCAGGGCGAGGCCCAGGCACAGGTACCGGTCAACCAGGCCGACCTGCCACCCGCCGACATCCGCTCGGGCGCAACGGTAAAGGACATCGCCGAGGCGCTGGGCATCCCCACCGCGCAGATCATCAAGTTCATGATGACCATGGGCGAGCTGGTGACCATCACGCAGTCGATGTCCGACGACGCCATCGAGCTGATCGCCGCGGACATTGAGCGCAAGATCACCATCATCCACGCCGAGGAGGAGCCCGACCTCGAGGTGGTGGCCGAGGACGACCCGGCCGACCTCATGGCGCGCGCGCCGGTGGTGACCGTCATGGGTCACGTGGACCACGGCAAGACGTCGCTGCTCGACGCCATCCGGCGCACCGAGGTGGCGGCCGGCGAGGCCGGCGGCATCACGCAGCACATCGGCGCGTACCAGGTGCACCACAGGGAGCGCGAGGTGACCTTCCTCGACACCCCGGGCCACGAGGCCTTCACCGCCATGCGCGCCCGCGGCGCGAAGATCACCGACGTGGCCGTGATCGTGGTGGCCGCCGACGACGGCGTGATGCCCCAGACGATCGAGGCGATCGACCACGCGAAGGCCGCCGAGGTGCCGTTCGTGGTGGCGATCAACAAGATCGACAAGGACAACGCCAACCCCGACAAGGTGAAGCAGGAGCTCTCGAGCCACGAGGTGATCCCCACCGACTGGGGCGGGGGCACGGAGTTCGTGAACGTCTCGGCCCAGCGCGGCGACGGCCTCGAAGACCTGCTCGAGACGGTGCTGCTGGTGGCCGACGCCGACGCCGACCCCAAGGCCAACCCGGGCGCCGAGGCGTCGGGCACGGTGGTGGAGTCGCGCCTCGACCCGGGCCGCGGCCCGGTATGCACGCTGCTGGTGCAGCGGGGCACCATGCGCGTGGGCGACATCATCGTGGTGGGGGAGACCTTCGGCCGCGTGCGCGCCATGCTCGACTACAACGGCGAGCCCCTCGAGGCCGCCACGCCGTCGGTGCCCGTGGAGATCCTGGGCCTCGACGGCGTGCCGGATGCCGGCGAGAAGTTCCGCGTGGTCGAGAACGAGCGCATGGCACGGCAGATCGCGGCCACGCGCAGCCAGAGGCTGCGCTCGGAGGAGCTCGCGAACCGCCGCCCGGTGTCGCTGGAGGACCTCTTCGCGCGCATCCAGGAGGGCGGGCTCAAGGAGCTCAACCTCATCATCAAGGGCGACGTGCAGGGGTCGGTCGGCGCGCTCGAGGACGCCCTCAACAAGGTGGAGCAGACCGAGGTGCGCCTGCGCATCATCCACACCGGCGTGGGCGCGGTGAACGAGAGCGACGTCATGCTGGCCGCCGCATCGCAGGCGATCATCATCGGGTTCAACGTGCGCCCGCGGCCCGAGGCCAAGGTGCTGGCCGAGCGCGAGGGCGTGGACATCCGCACCTACCGCGTGATCTACCGCGCGATCGAGGACGTCCGCGACGCGCTCGTGGGGCTGCTCGAGCCGGACATCGTGGAGGAGCCCATGGGGTCGCTCGAGGTGCGCGCCACGTTCAAGGCGAGCCGCCTCGGCACGATCGCCGGTTGCTACGTGACCGAGGGCACGGTGCGCCGCGGCGCCGACTGCCGCCTGGTGCGCGACGGCACGGTGGTGCATACCGGGAAGATCGGCTCGCTGCGGCGCATCGATGAGGACGTCCGCGAGGTGCAGCAGGGCTTCGAGTGCGGTGTCCTGCTCGAGGACTACAACGACGTCAAGGACGGCGACGAGATCGAGGTGTTCGAGCTCAAGGAGGTCGCGCGCACCGCGCAGGCCGCCGCCCCTGCCCCCGCTGTCGTGCCCGCGCCGGCGGAGCCCGCCGAGTAGGCCCGGGGTCCCGGCCGACGATGGGAGCTGGGTTCGTGGGCATCCTCACCGTCGACCTGCACCTGCCCGAGGCGCAGTCGCTCAAGCAGAAGCGGCGTGAGGTGCTGCGCGTGAAGCAGGGCCTGGCTCGCCAGGTGGGCGCGAGCGTGGCCGAGGTGGACCACCACGACCTCTGGCAGCGCTGCCGGCTGTCGATGGCCGTGGTGGCTCGTGAGGCCGGCGAGGCCGCCGACCAGTTGGACCAGGCATCCCGTCGCCTCGGGACCGACCCCGAGTGGCAGGTGATGTCCGAGCAGCGCGAGGTGCTCGACATCGACGAGGACCTCGAGTGAGTGCCCCGCGCCAGAGGCAGCGACGTGCCAACGAGGCCATTCGCGAGGTGGTGGGCGGCGCGCTGCTCACCGAGCTGTCCGATCCCCGACTCCAGATGGTGACCGTGACGGCCGTGGAGACCAGCCCCGACCTGGGCCGTGCCAAGGTGTACTGGACGGTGCTCGACCCGAAGAAGGCGGATGCCGCGGCCGCCGGGCTCGAGGCAGCCCGCGGCGTGCTGCAGGGCAAGGTGGGCCGTGCGCTCAGGTCGCGCAACACGCCGCATCTGGTGTTCGTGCGCGACGAGCTGCAGGACCACGCCCGGCGCCTGACGGCGCTCATTGACGAGGTGGCCCCGGCCGACGAGGTGGCCCCGGCGGGCGATCCACCCGCGGGCGAGGGGTCGTGACCCACCACGCCCACCACAACCGCCCCGAGGGCGAGCGCGTGGGGGTAGAGGCCATCGCCGAGGCACTCGGCGGTGCACCGCGCAAGATCACCGTGACCACGCACCGCAAGCCGGATGGCGACGCCGCGGGATCGATGATCGGCATGGCGCGGGTACTGCGCGGCCTCGGCCACGACGTGATCATGTGGCACGTGGAGGGACCCGGACTGCCCGACGACGTCGCATGGCTGCTTCACCCGGGCGAGGAGGTGCTGGCGGGCCGGGTGGCCGACCACGCCGAGCGCATGCTCGTGAGCGTGGATGCCGCCACGTCGCACCGGGTGTGCGATGACGACCCGACCGGGCTCGGCAGCCCCATCGTCAACATCGACCACCACCATGACGACCCGGCGTGGGGGGACATCAACCTCATCGACGGCGAGGCATCGAGCACCGCCGAGCTGGTGCTGCGGGTGGCTGACGCCATGGGCGTGGACCTCACCGCGGATATCGCGCTGCCGCTGTACGTGGGTCTTGTCACCGACACCGGCAGGTTCTCGTACGCCAGCACGGGGGCCGGAGCGCACCGTGCGGCCGCGCGCATGGTGGACGCCGGCGTGCGCCCGGGGGAGGTCTATCGCACGCTCTACGAGGACATCCCCCTCGGAGACCTGCGCCTGGTGGGCCAGGCCATCGCCGGTGCCCGCGAGGAACTGGGCGGTCGACTCGTGGTGTCGGTGATCACCCGCGACGACATCGCATCCGCGGGCGGTGACGACTCGGACGGCGTGGTGGAGGCGCTTCGCGCGGCGCGTGGCGCCGAGGTGTCCGCGCTCATCCGCCAGGTGGCAGACGGCGAATGGAGGGTGTCCACCCGTGCGTCGGGTGACGGCTTCGACGTGTCGGCGATCGCGGCGATCGAGGGGGGCGGCGGGCACCGGGCCGCGGCGGGCTTCACCTCGCACCGGGATCCGGAGGACATCATCGCCCTCATCCGCGATGCCATGGTGGAGCAGGGGGCCTGAGTGGGGAAGGCCCCCGACGTTCCCCCGCGGGCGATCCTGGTGGACAAGCCCGCGGGTCCCACCTCGCATGACGTGGTGGCCACGTGCCGACGTGCGCTGGGCCGCCCGCGCACCGGCCACACCGGCACGCTCGACCCCTTCGCAACGGGCCTCATGGTGATCCTCGTGGGTCGCGCCACCCGCCTCGCGCCGTTCGTCACCGGCCTCGACAAGACGTACCTCGCGGGCATCCGCCTCGGCGAGCGGTCTGAATCGGGCGATCCCGAGGGTCCCATCACGGCGGGCGGGGCGCCCCCGGATGAGGCCACCCTGCGCGAGGCCCTCGCGGCGATGGTGGGCGAGAGCCGGCAGCAGGTGCCCGCGCTCTCGGCCGTGAAGGTGGACGGCGAGCGCCTCTATGCGCTCACCCGCAGGGGCGAGCAGGTCGAACGTCCCACGCGCACGGTGGTCGTGGAGCGCGCTGATCTGGTGTCCTACGACCCGATGACCGGAGATGCCCTCGTCGAATTTCGCTGCGGGTCGGGTACCTATGTGCGCCAGCTGGCCGCCGACCTCGGCGAGCGCCTGGGCTGCGGCGCGTATTGCCGCGACCTGCGCCGCACCGAGGTGGGGTCGCTCTCGGTGGCGGGAGCGATAGCGCCCGATGAGGTGGCGCCGGGGTGCGGGATGGACCCGATCGAGGTGGTGGGGCACCTGCCGCGCGTTGACCTGGACGATCGCGCCGCCGCCGACGTGGCCCACGGCCGGCGGGTGCAGGGCGCGCCGCCCGGCGAGGCGGGGCCGCTGGCCCTCGCGCACCATGGGGAGCTGCTCGCCGTGGCCGAGGCGGCGGATGGCGTGCTGAAGCCCCGGGTGGTGCTGACCGGGTGAAGCGCTACCAGAGCATCGGCGACCTCCCGCTGGGCGAAGAGCGCAGGGTCGTTGCCATCGGCACCTTCGACGGGGTGCACGTAGGCCACCAGGCCATCATCGGCCGGGCCATCGAGCGCGCGCGCGAGCGTGGCCTGCAGTCGATGGTGCTCACATTCGAGCCCAATCCGCTGGCGATCCTTCGCCCGGAGCTCGCCCCCAAGGTGCTCACCGAGCCCGCGTTCAAGGCGCAGCTCATCGAGGCGCTCGGCGCCGACGCCCTGCTCGTGGTGCCGTTCACGCAGGCGTTCTCGCGCATCCGCGCCAACCGGTTCGCCGAGATGCTCGGGTCCGCGCCCCTCAGCGCCGAGAGCGTGGTGGTGGGGGCGAACTTCCGCTTCGGCCAGGGCGGGTCGGGCACCGTGGCCTACCTGCAGCGCCTCGGTCGCGCCCGCGGCC
>JBJTJN010000100.1:0-14806 GCA_046095485.1 Actinomycetota bacterium | reverse complement strand
TTGCGCCCAGCGGGTGGCCCTTGCACAGCAGGCCGCCCGACGGGTTGATTGCGATCTTGCCGTCGAGCCAGGTGGATCCGTCTTCCGCGCCCTTCCAGCCGTCGCCGCGCTTGGCGAAGCCCAGGCCCTCGATGCCCAGGGGCTCCTGGATGGCAAACGAGTTGTAGATCTCGGCCACGTCGACGTCGTCCGGGCCGATGCCCGCCATCTCGTATGCGCGCTCCACGGGGCGGGCGAAGAGGTTGTAGGCGTCATCCAGCGTGTCGCTGGCCTGGTACCACGTGCCCGATCCCATGCTGGTGGCCGTGATGTACACCTGCGGCTTGTTCGCCTGCGCCTCGAGGATCTCCGGGCGGCACAGCACCAGGGCCGACGCGGCGTCGGTCATGGGGCACACCTCGTACAGCTTGAGGGGGTCGGCCACCTTGGCGCTCTTCATCACCTCGTCCACCGTGCACTCGAAGCGCAGGTGGGCCGACGGGTTGCGGGCGCCGTAGTAGTGGTTCTTGACCGACGTGTGCGCGAGGTCCTCCTCGCTCACGCCGTAGGTCTGCATGTACTTGCGCGCGGTGAGCGCGGTGCCCGAGGGGAAGGTCAGCCCGGAGAAGTACTCCTCCTTGCTGTCGGCGGCCTGGGCGATGATCGAGGTGCCCTCGACCGTGGCCAGGTCGTTCATCTTCTCGCAGCCCAGCACCATCACGGTGTCATAGAGCCCCGAGGCGATGGCCACGCAGCCCAGGTGCAGGGCCCAGGCGCCGGTGCCGCAGGCGGCCTCCACGCGCACGGCTCCCGCGGGGACCACGCCCAGGTGGTGCGCCACCATGAGGCCGGTGGAGTTCTCGTAGTTGAAGCCGACCGAGCCGACGTTGCCCACGTAGAGCATCTGGATGTCCTGCGGGGACACCCCGGCGTCGTTCATCGCCTTGCGCCCGGCCTCCACCGCGAGGTCCTTGAGCGACTTGTCGTGCTGGATCTTGTGCGGGGTCTTGCCGATCCCCAGGACGCCGACCTTCATGCCTTCCTCCACTCCCTCGCCTAGTGGGGCTGCTGCTGGCGCCCCTCAGTCCAGCGGTAGTAGGTGCCGACGGCGATCTCCTCGCCGGCGTCAATCATCTCACGCGTGCCGATCGACTTCGGCTTCTTGGTGACCTCGATCTCCTGCGCCACCGCCTCGCCGCCGCCGTATGCCAGGGCCAGCAGGGTGCTGCCCTTGCGCGAGGCGTCGAGCCCGAGGCACAGCGCCAGCCCCACCGAAGCGGCGCCGACGTTGCCGATGTCGCCCACGAACTGCGTGGACTCCAACTGCTTCGGCTGCGCGCCGAGGCGTGCGAGCCCGCGAAGCACCTGCGGGTGCGGCTGGCTCGGGCAGATGCTCGTGTACTTGCCCGTGGGGCGCTCGGTGGCCTTCTCGAGGCCCTTCGCCGCGGCGCCGGTGGCCCGGGCGTAGGCGTCGACCAACACCTCGAGCCGGAACCGGGGCTCCTGCTCGCGGCCGAGCATCCAGACGTCGAAGACCTCCTCCGCCGCCCGCGACTGCGGACCCAGGGTCGCGATGCCCTCGGCCTTCTTGCCCGGGTCGATCACGAAGGCGGTCGCCGCGCCGGCCGACAGCACGTCGGCCACGCGGTCGCGGTAGCTCACCAGGTGATCGGTGGCCACCACGAGGGTGGGGCCCACGTCGAGGGTCTGCGCGATGCGGAATGCATCGAGAAGCCCCGTGGCGTTGGCGCCCAGGTCGATGTGCACGGCGCCCTCGTCGAGGCGAAGGGCCCGGCCGAGGGTCTGCGACATCTTGCGCAGCTCGAAGGGCGGGGCCTGGGTGGTGGTGATTACCGCCCCCAGGCCCCTCTCGCCCTTCAGTGCCTGGCGCGCCGCCTCGTAGGCCATCGTGAGGGTGTCCTCATCGAGGCCCGGGGTGGCGAGCCCGCGCGACCGGGGACGTCCCGGTCGCCCGTAGAACTTCTGGATCTCACCGAGCGGAGCCCGGTACTGGGGTACATAGGCCCCGTAGCTGGTGAGGACCGCCATCGACTAGCGCTTCACCTTCACGCCGGCCTCTTCGCGGTCCCAGGTGTCCGCCGTGATGCCCTCGTCGCGCAGCTTGACCTTCTGCACGCGCTCGGTGGGCGTCTTGGGCAGGGCATCCACGAACCGGATGTAGCGCGGAACCATGAAGTACGGCATGCGCTCGGCCATGAACTCGGTGAGCTCCACCATGTCCGGCACGTCGCCCTCGGCCACGCACACGATCATGATCTCGTCCTCCGACGACGCACCCTCGCCGGCCTTCACGCCGATGGCGGCGGCCTCCTTCACGCTGGGGTGCTCCGAGACCTGGCGCTCCACCTCCATCGACGACACGTTCTCGCCGCGGCGGCGGATGTAGTCCTTCACGCGGTCCATGAAGTAGATGTACCCGTTCTCGTCCATGCGGCCGAGGTCGCCGGTGTGGAGCTTCAGGTTCTTGAAGTCATCCGCCGTCTTCTCGGGCATGCCGTAGTAGGCACGCATGATGATGTTCGGGATCTTCATGTCCACCACGATCTCGCCCGGGGTGTCGGCGGGGAGCGGGCGGTCGGTGCCTGGCTCCACGATGAACACCTCGTAGCCGGGGTTGGCCCGGCCGATCGAGCCCGGCACCGGCGGCTGCGTGGGGTCCATGTAGGTGGCCATGCCGGTCTCGGTGAGACCGTAGCCCTCGATGAACTTCACGCCGAAGCGGTCCTGGAAGTCGTAGTAGATGTCCTTCGGGGTCGGCGCGGCGAACACGGTGTGCACCTTGTGCGCCTTGTCCAGGTCTGACGGCGGGATGTTCCAGATGAAGTACGACACCGCGCCGATGGAGTTGAAGATGGTGGCCTCGGCGTCGATCACCTGCTGCCAGAACTGGCTCGACGAGAAGCGCTCCACGTAGGCGATGCGGGCGCCGGCCACCAGGGCCGGGTATCCGGACAGCACCTGCGCGTTGCTGTGGAAGAGCGGCAGGCACGAGAAGAAGGTGTCATCCGCGAGCTCCTCCTGGGAGCGGCCGGCGGTGGCCGACACGACCTCCAGCAGGCCGCGTGCCGAGAAGTAGTCGGCGGCGTTCTGCTTGATCACGCCCTTCGAGCGACCGGTGGTGCCCGAGGTGAACATGATGCGGGCGTCGTCCACCCACGAGTACTCCACGCCGTCGGGCTCGCTGTCGGGCGCCTCCATCAGCGCGTCGAGCGGCTCCCACTTGAACGACGGGTCGGGGCCCTCCTGGTTGCCCGTCTTCATCACGATCACGTGCTCCAGCAGCGGGAGCTCCTTCGCGATGAAGTCCAGGCGGTCGAGGAAGGTGTCCGAGATGAACAGCTTCTTGGCCTCGACCAGGTTGATGGTCCAGGACAGGAAGTCGCCCTTGTAGGCGGTGTTGATCGACGACATCACGGCGCCGGCCTTGAGGATTCCGTACCAGATCGGCAGGAACTCCTCGCAGTTCGGCAGCATCACGCTCACCGACTCGCCGTGCTCCACGCCGCGGGCGAGGAGGGCGTTGGCGATGCGGTTCGATCGCGCGTTGACCTCGCCGTAGCTCACCCACGGGTTGCTCGCGAACTTCAGGTAGTCACGGTCGGGGTGCGCCTCGGCCTTGTCCCTCAGGACCTTGGCAAGGATCCAGTTGGTGGGATCCTCTTTCGCGTACCAATCACTCCAGTCAGCCATCGCCGTTTCTCTCCTCGTTGGGTTCTCGGTTAGCGGTGCCCGCGGCCTCAGCCGGCGGGGGTGAACTTGGGCATGGTGATCTCGTCGGTGACGTCGTCGAAGACGATCTGCACCTTCATGCCGATCGTGACGTCCTCGGGGTCGAGCGACGGATAGCCATCCTCGTCCTTCACGAGGATCGTCATCATGCGCGGGCCCTCGTCGAGGTCGATCAGCGCCACGATGTGCGGCGGGTCGCCCTTATAGGCCTTGCTCGGCCCGATGAAGTGGGTCGAGTAGGTGTACACGGTGCCCGTGCCCTTGGCGTCGGTCCAGCTCGTGGCGCTGAGCGTGCCCGGGGCGTACTTGCGCGGGTACCAGAACGGCCTGCCGGCGTCGTCGCACGGCAGGATGAAGCGGTGCTCCTTCATGGCCTCCCAGAACGGAGCGTCCTCGGGACGCAGGTCGGGGAGGGGCTTGGTGTAGGCGGGCTTCTCTGACATCGCTTTGTCTCCTGGTTCTCGTCGTGGCCGTGGGCTATGCCGCCGACGGCGGCTCGCTGGACAGCACCATCGCGCTCGTGGCCGCGAGGATGCCGCCGGAGCCGTTCGTGATCGCCAGCTTGGCGTCGGGAACCTGGTGGTTACCGCCGTTGAACTCGGTCTTCGCCGAGTCGTCCGCCTCACCGCGCAGCTGCAGCACGGCCTCGACGATGTGGTGCATGGCGCCGAGGTGCGCCTGGCGGATGAGCCCGCCGTGGGTGTTCATGGGGAGCTTGCCGCCGAGCTTGGCGTTGCCCTCCATCACCCAGTTGCCCGCCTCACCCGGGCCGCAGATGCCGAAGCCCTCCAGCGCGATGAGCGGGGTGAACGAGAACGAGTCGTAGATCTCGGCCACGTCGAGGTCCTGCGGGGTGATGCCCGCGACCTCCATGGCGCGACGGCCGGCGCGGCCGAGCCCGTCGCGCACCGAGGCCACGGACTCGGCCTCGGAGATGTACTGGTGCGAGAAGCCCTCGCCGATGCCGGTGATGTACACGGGCTTCTTCTTCATGTTCTTGGCGCGGGCCTCGGTGGTGACGATGAACGCCGCGGCGCCGTCGCTCACCAGCGAGCAGTCCATGGCGTGGAACGGGGTGGCGATCCACCGGTCGTTCATCACGTCCTCCACGGTCACCGGGTCGCGGAGCATGGCGTTCCACTTGAGGGCGGCGTGCTCCGACTGGGTGGCCACCACGGCTGCGAGGGCCTCCTGCGGGATGTCGTGCTCGTACATGTAGCGCTGGGCCAGCAGGCCGTAGCCACCGATGGTGGTCAGGCCGAACGGGGCCTCGTAGGCGCCGTGGCTCATCTCGCGGGCCATGGCGATCATGCCCGACGACGAGATGCCCGAGCGGGTGTTGTCGCCGCGCACGCACAGCACGACCTCGGCGAGGCCGGCGTCGATGGCCATGGCGGCCTGCACGGCCATCAGGGGCGCGGTGGCGCCGCCGACGGCCACCGAGGCGAAGTAGCCCGGCTTCATGCCCATGTAGTCGGCCAGCGTGGTCGAGTGCATCAGGGTGGACTCCACGAAGGAGAACGCCGTGACGATGCCGTCGACGTCGCTCAGCTGAAGGCCGGCGTCGTCGAGGGTGGTGCGGGTCACCTCGGTGAGCAGCTCGAACGAGCCGCGGTCACTGATGATGCCCTGCTCGGTCTCACCGACACCTGCGATGCAGATGCCCTTGCCAAGCATGCGGCGCGCTTCCTTGATGTCGGGCGTTCCCTCTGCCATTCCGTAGTCCTCCACGTGATTCTTTGCGGTTGCGGGCGCGGCGAAGGCGGCCACCGAACCCGCGGGTACCGGAACCGCCCTGGCAACGACCGGAACATGGTCGCGCGGCCCCTGTGGTGGACCGCCCTCTTTACCGGTGGCGGAAGTTACCCACCCGGGGGCGGCTTTGCACGAGAACGGTCGTTGCGCCCCGGCGAGGGGGTGTCAACCGTCCGGCCCCCCCCGCAGGGGCCTGCCGGCCCGCAACTCGGCGATGCCCTCGGCGCACACGCCGTACTCCAGCCACGGACACCCACCGCACAGGTGGGCGAGGTCGTCGGGGGCCACGTGCTCGCGCACGCGCTCCCGCAGGTCGTCCCACGCCATCTCGTCGCCCGAATCCACGCCCAGCACCTCGGCCACCCGTGCATCCTGGCGCACCACCGACTGGCCGTACCGAATGCACCCGCCGGCCGAGAGCGACGGGCAGGCGCGGCACACGGCGTCAGAACCCACCCGCACGCGCACGCGGATTCCCGGCTCATCGCGAAGCCGCGCCACGATGCCCGCCAGCGACGCCACGAACCCCTCCGAGTACCCCATGCCCCGGAAGCCGTGCACGCAGAGCGCATGGTGGGCGCTGAGCTCGATGAGGTCGTCGGGCATGAGCGCAGGCTAACGCCCGCCGGGGCTAGGCGTCGGCGGTGTCGAGGCGCGGGGGGCCGGCCGCCATGAGGGCGTCGGCGATGGCCTCGGTGAGGAACTGCACGCGGGCCCACAGCAAGGCGGCCTCGCGGGCACGGGCGGTTTCGGGTGCGCGCTCCCAGAGCGGTGCCGCCACGTCCGACCCCGACAGCCCCTCGGGCGTGGTGCGCGCGACGGCGTCGTCCACCAGCTCGCGGTTTCGCAGCAGGTGCTCCGACTGCCACTCGGTCACGCGCTTGGCGAACGTCGGGCCGTCATCCCCGCCGGGGTGGCACGTGGTGCCAATGCCCTCGGCAAACAGGCGGCCGAGAGACCGCAGCTCCACCTCGCGGTGGTCGTCGTTGGGGTCGGCGGCGCGTCCACGCTGCTCGGCCTTGGACTCCTCGTCGAGCCGCAGGGCCTCGAGCCGCTCCTCGCCCGACGCCAGCCACTTGTCCATCCCCGAGGTGAAGTCGGCGGGCGCCACGGTCCAGTTGGCCTGGATCGCCGCGGCCAGATGGCGCAGCCACGCGCGGGCAGATGCCTGCCTGGCGCGGTCGAGCCGCTCCTCCGGGGTGGGGAGACCCTGCCCGCCCTCGGCGGCCATGAACTCCTGGATGAGGGCCTTGGAGCCCTCCTCCTTCATCTTCTCGTCGAGGGCCGGGCGGTTGTCGACCATCCAGGTGACAAGGGTCGCCCCGAGCAGCTCGCCGCTGTACTCCTGTTCATCGGACACGCGGCGACGCTACCATCGCCCCCCGAACCCGGTAACCGAGATCGGTGACTAAGGAGAACTGGTGGCCGACGATCCGTACTACAACAAGGAGACCGACACCTATCGCGTGATCCACAAGGGTCACCCGAGCGCGTCGGCGGTGACGAACACCGAGGGCGTCACGGTCTTCTTCGACCCGGACAACAACGACGTCCTGGGCTTCTCGATCGCGAACTTCTCGAAGTACTACGAGGACCACGTCACGCCCGAGGGCGAGTTCGAGGTGGTGCTCCCGGCGCGCGTGCCGGCGAACCTCGAGGAGGAGATGGACTTCGACGAGGAGAGCATGACGACCAACGTCAGGATCGCCGAGATCTACTGAGGTACCAGGACACCGGCACGGCGGGGCGGGGTGACATCGAACCCCCGCCGCCGACCGGGAACCCGTGGTCGATCGTCTTCACCAGCACCCGGATGCCGCGCCGCGGTTTCCCTCAGGGAGCCAGCAGGCAGGCCACCCCCGGCAGCACCTCGGGCGCGGGACGGGCGATGACCAACTTGGCGTAGCGGTCGTAGTGCGTGCGGGTGGTGCCCACGATGGCCACCGTCGACCCGCGCTTCAGCGGCACCGAGGGCAGCATGGCCATGGGATCGGTGCGCAGCTGGGTGTCGATCACCAGGAAGAGGTCGCTCCACGCGGCCATGTCCCAGGCGCGGATGATCGCCTGCTCCACCAGCGGCTCCCCCCACAGGGTGCCGGTGGGCCGAAGCGGATAGCCGCAGTCCTCACGCGTGCAGCGCGGCACGCCGTCGTCGGATGCCGCGGCCAGTTGCTGCACCTCCGATAGCGCGTAGACGTCGTCGCACCGCGTGCACCGGCACGACAGCACGTTGGCGTGCACCTCGATGAGGTCGCCCTCGCCTGCCTTGCCGTGCAGGTGGTCCACCGCCTGGGTGATGATCGCCTTGATCACCCCCGCCGCCTCGAGCCGCGCCAGGGCCACATGGGCCTCGGTCACCTCGCGCTGCGATGCCTCCACCGCGCGGGGCAGCCAGTTGTCCCAGAAGCGCGCGGGCTCGGTGAGCAGCACCTCCAGGCTCGCGGCCTCCCCCCAGGCGCTGCCGGCGGCCTTTGCCTCGGTGTCCTCGGTGGCGCCCAGGCGCACGCCGGTCATGGCCACGCAGCGATCCGACTCGGCGAGCAGGTCGGCGAGCGCCTGGATGTCCGCGTCGAGATCGTCCGCCATCGGCGCAGCCTACGAGAGCACGACGGGCCCGGGGCGGCGCAGGGCGTCCACCGCGCGGATTCCCACGGTGCCCACCCACAGGGCCGCGCATGCGCTGGCGATGGCCAGGATCAGCAGCGCCGTGGTGAGCCCGAGGATGTCGGCCAGCACGCCCACCACAAGCAGCGGAATGGAGAACCCGCCCAGGTAGCAGGCCACGTAGTAGGCCGAGAGCAGCTTGCCGCGGTGCTCCACCGGCGCGATCTCGGTGGTGAGGTCCACCCCGCCCTTCATCATCAGCCCGCACGCCGCGCCCGTGATGGCCACGCTCACCAGCAGCACGGCCTCCGACTTCAAGGGCGCCGCGGCCACAACCCCGAAGAACGCCACCGCGCCCACGGCGAGGCCGATGAGAATCGCGCGGCGCGGCGCCATGTTGGGCACGAAGGCCTGGCTGATCGCACCGCTCACCAGCACCAGGAATCCCGCGGCCCCCACCAGGGCGTAGTTGGTGATGCCCAGCACCCGCACCGTGAACACCGGGATCAGCGAAAGCGACACGCCGTCGAAGAGGCTGAGGATCATCCCCGATGGCACCAGCACCCGCCAGAACACCGATCGCTCGCGCGCCGGTACCTCGAGTGCCAGGCGTATCGGCCGCCGGCCCCGCTCGATCACGGTCTCGGGCAGGAACACCACGATGCCCGCGGCGATGGCCAGCAGCACCAGGTGGGCGGCGAAGGGCAGCTGGAACGGATCGGGCGCGTACTGGATGAGGATTCCGCAGATGCCCGGGCCAAGTCCGAGCCCCAGCCGCACCGAGATGCTGGCGAGCGCGGACGAGAACCGTCGCCTTCCCGGCGGACTGGCATCCACCAGGAACGCCGTGCAGGTGCCGAAGAACGCCCCCGTGGCCGCGCCCTGCAGCCCGCGTGCGATGAGCAGGCCGGTAAGGCCCGGCTCGCTGAGGATGATCACCTGCGCCACGGCCAGCGTGCCGATGGCGCCGAGCAGCACCGGCCGCCGGCCGATCTGGTCGGAGAACTGCCCCAGCGTGAGCATGGACGGCACCAGTGCCGCCACGTAGCAGAGCAGGAAGAGCGTGACGACGGTGTCGTTGAAGCCCAGGTCCTGCTGGTAGAGGGGGATAAGGGGGGTGATGAGGCTGGTGCCCATCGCGAAGAAGAGCAGCACCACCCATGTCCGCCAAACGCGCCCCATTGCCCCGGACTCTATGGCGTACCGCCGCCGACGTGGCGCGCGGGCGCCGACGTGGTGCGCGGGCGCCTACGTGGCGCGCAGCGCGGCCGCGTGCCAGCGGCCCACCGACTCGCGGCGCACCTGCACCAGGCCCCGCGTGCCCCAGGCGGCCACCACGTGGTCCATGTCATCGACCTGCAGGCCCGAGATCAACACGGCCTGCGGCGCCGGCTCGCCGGGCACCGACAGCAGGGCGTCCTGCGCCACCCGGGGGGCGTTCACCAGCACCACGCGATCCGCCACCTCGTCGGGCGCGAGCACGCCCAGGGCCGCACGGCGCACCGAGACCAGGGCATCGAGTCCACTGGCCCACGCCGACTCCCGCGCCTGCGTGACGGCGTGGGGGTCCAGGTCAACTGCCAGCACCGGGCCGCGCGCCAGGCGCGCCCACGCGAGCGCGAGGATTCCGCTGCCGCACCCGGCATCGAGCGCCGGGCCATCGGGCAGGTCGGCAAGCATGTCCAGGCACATGCCCGTGGTGACGTGCTCGGCAAGGCCGAAGCCCTCGCCATCCACCAGCACCACCTCGGGCACGCCGGGCGGGGCGGGCGCATGGCCCGGGGAGCGGCGGTACACCCCGCCGCCCACTGCCGCGGGAAATGGCAGCGGAGGCGCGGGCCCGTCATCGGGCCGCCACGGCAGCGCGAGGGCCGCCAGCCGAGCCCGCTGCTCATCGATGTCGCGGCCGCCCGCGAGCGGCGCCAGCACAAGGCCGCCCGGCACCCAGCCAACGGGCTCCAGGCCGGCCAGCACCGCGAACTCGGCGGCCAGCGACGCCGGGTCGCCGCTCACCACGATGCGGGATGGCACGGCGCTCCTAGACTCACCCACCGTGACCACCGCATCCACCGAGATGATCGACGTCGCGCGCTACGCCGTGCAGGAGATCGGCCGCATGGACATCGACCAGCGGCTCGACCTCATCGCCGCCGGCGCCCGCGCGATCGCGGCCGAGGAGCAGGCCATCGAGGACCTGGCCGTGGCCGAGGCCGGTCAGGCCCGCAGGTTCGCGCGGCGCGAGATCGGCAGCGCCCTCGACCTGCTCGACGCCCTGCCCGACCTGGCCGAGGCCATACGGCCGCGCGAGGTGCCGGCGCGATCGGGCACCACCCGCCTGGAGTTCGCGCCCTATGGCGTGGTGTTCGGCTGGCACTCGGCGAATTCTCCCATCTGGGTGCCCACGCTCATCGCGGCGTCGGCGTTCGCGGGTGGCAACGCGGTGCTGGCCCGCCCATCGCGCCGCGTGGGGGCGACCACCGCCCGCGTGCTCGAGGCGCTCACCTACCGCTGGCCGCTGGGTGCGGTGCAGGTGGTCACGGCACCGCCCGACGAGGCCGAGGCCCTCATCGCGGCCCCGGGCGTGGGCGCCGTGGTGGCGCACGCGTCCACGGCCACCTGCCGGCGCCACATGGCGCGGCTGTCGGCCGCATACGCCGAGGGCGCCACGATGCGCCCGTACATCCCCGAGGCCTCGGGCAACGACCCCATGATCGTGCTGGACGGCGCCGACATGGACCGCGCGGCCGACGCCGCGGCGCTCGGCGGGTTCGCCAACGCCGGGCAGCTGTGCATGGCCGCCAAGCGCATCATCGTGGAGCGCGCCGCGCGTGACGAGTTCGTGCCCCGCTTGATCGAGGCGGTACGGGCGCTCGTGACGGGCCCCGCCGACGACGAGCGTACCGACGTGGCGCCCATCGCCCCCGCCGCCCTGGCCCGGGCGGTGGACGACCTCGAAGAGGCCCTCGCGGCGGGCGGCAAGGTGATCACGGGAGGCGGCGCGAGCGCCGGGGGTGACAGTCACCCCCAAGTTGCCGTGCCCTTCGAGCCGACGGTTGTCCTGCTTCCCCGCTCGGCGCTGCACGTGCGCCTGTGGCGCGATGAGTCGTTCGCGCCGCTGCGCGGCCTGGCGATCGCCGACGACGCCCGCCAGGCCGTGGCGCTGGCCAACGACACGCCATTCGGCCTCGGGGCCGCGGTGTTCGGACCGCATGAGGCCGCCATGAACGTGGCCACCGCGCTCAAGGGCGCGCGCATCACCGTGAACGAGGGGCCGCTCTACCAGGACCCGCACCTGGTGGTGGGCGGCATCGGCGACTCCGGCCTGGCCGGCGCGCGGCCCAAGGTGGAGCAGCTGGTGTTCGCGCGGCGCGTGCACGTGGCCGCGCCGGGGTAGCGCCCTAGGCCAGCACCCGCAGGTGCTGCCAGCGGATGAACGCCTCGAGGCCGGGCTGGCCGAGCTCGGCGCCCACGCCCGATCCCTTCCACCCGGCGTACGGCGCATACGGCACCACCACGCGCCAGCCATTCACCACCACCGTGCCGCACTCGATGCGCTCGGCCACCTCGAGCGTGCGGCGCGAGTCGCCTCCCACCACGTACGACACCAGGCCGTAGTCGGGCCGGTTGGCCTCGGCGATGGCGTCCTCCACGTCGTCGTAGGGCATCACGGCCAGCACGGGCGTGAAGGGCTCCTCGTCCACCAGCAGCACGCCAGGCCCGGCGCCGGTCACCAGCGCGGCCTCCACGTAGTTGCCGTCCAGCAGGGCGCCGCCCTCCACGGTGGCACCCTTCGCGCGGGCATCATCCAGCAACATCGCGTGCCGCTCGCGCCCGCGGTCCGTGGCCATCGGCCCCAGCTGCAGCGCGGCGATTCCCGGCCGCAGGCGGTCGAGGAACTCCTGCTCCATCTCTCGCGGCACCAGCACCCGGTTCACCGAGTAACAGGCCTGCCCGCAGTTGGCGAAGCCCTGCACCAGCGCAACCTCCACCGCGGTGTCGAGATCGCCGTCGTCGAGCACCACCAGCGAGCCGTGGCCGCCGAGCTCGAGCGACAGCGCCTTGAGGCGCGGCGACGCCCACGCGGCGATCTGCTCGGCAACCCGGCGCGATCCGGTGAACGCCACCTTGTCCACGCCCGGGTGGGTGCAGAGCGCCTCGCCCAGCACGGGGCCGTCGCCGGTGATGCACGACACCACGCCGTCGGGCAGGCCGGCCACGGTGGCGAGATCGCACAGCATGCGCGCGGCCAGCGGGGCCTCCTCGGCGGGCTTGACGATCATGCAGCACCCCGCCGCCAGCGCGGGGCCCATCTTCCACAGCACCAGCGCCACCGGGAAGTTCCACGGGGTGATGGCGGCCACCACGCCGATGGGCGCCGGCCGCACGATCGATCCCGTGGAGAGCGTGGGGCCCGGCAGCTGCATGGTCCACAGGCGCTCGGCCTCGGCCGCGAAGTGGTGCATCACCTCGCACGCGCGCGCCACCTCGGCCTGGGCCTCGCCGAGCGGCTTGCCCTCCTCGCGATGGATGGTCTCGGCCAGCACCGGCTGGTGCTCATCGAGCACCGCGGCGTAGCGGCGAATCGCCTCGGCCCGCCCCTGCGGCCCCAGGGCATCCCAGCCGGGCAGCGCCGCGCGCGCGCGGGCCACCGCGGCATCGACGTCCTCGGGGCGTCCCGCGGCGATTTCGGCGATCACATCACCGGTGGCGCGGTCGTCAACGGGGAGCCAGTCGGGGGTGTCGACGCGGGAGTCGCCGATCACCAGGGGATAGCGCGGTGCGGGCATGCCGTCACCCTACCGCCGGGGCCCACCGGGCGTCCGGCGGGGACGCCGTAGTGGCGGGGCGCGTAATCGGGGGCGGGGGTCGGAGGCTGTTAGGCCTTGTCGGGCACGCGCACCACATGTCGCACGCGCCACGCCGGGTCGTAGCCCGGTACATCCTGGATGTCCGCATGGGACAGGCGGCGGGCGTCCTGCGCATCGGCCGCCCACACCTCGAGCTCGTGGACGTCGCGTCGCTCGAAGAAGTCGTCCTTGGGTTCCCACACCGCGTACACCACGCGGTAGCGGTGGGTGCCCGGGGCCTGCGGCGTGAGGGGCTTGAGCACTCCGAGCGACCACTTGTCCTCGCCGCTCTGGCGCTCCTCGAGATGGCGCCGCGCGGTGGTGCGCGCTCCGGCCAGGTCAGGCGCCTCGAAGACCACTCGGCCAGCAACGCGCGGGCGCCGCGCGCCGGGGGAACGCCGGAGAAAGGTGATCTCCCATGAATGGGTGGTACCCATGGACGCGGCACTCTACCCCTGCCCCGATTCATTTGGCCGGAGTACCACGGGACAATTCTTATGCACGGGGACATCCACGGTGGTGTTTCCGGGGCGACCGCCCGCAGGCCCCGGCTAGGGTCGCGCACCGAGGCCGGGGCGCTCACCGACGCCGGGCGTGCCCCTGCCCTGCCCCGACCCGCCGGAGGAGCCATTCATGAAGCGCACCGTCGTCGCCGTCACCGCCAGCGCCATCGCCCTGGCGGCAGCCCTCGCCCCCGCCGCCCTGGGGCAGGCATCCAACGACCCGAAGGACGCCAACACCGTCATCAGCATCGAGGGCAAGACCTCCAACACGCTGCTGCCGGGCTGGGTCGCGGTACCCAAGACCGGCACCCGCGTGGTGCGCGACAGCGCCGGCCAGAAGGTGCGAATCAGCGGGCGCAGCGTGCTCTCGCAGGCCATCACCGGCACCTCGGCATACAAGGTGCGCATGAAGTGGTCGTGGTACCAGGAGTTCAACGCGCCCTGGATCACCTCGATCGGCGGGGTGGGCGCCAAGGGCGCGAACGGCTGGAACTTCCGCGTGAACAGCCTCTACAAGGCCAAGGCCGCCAACGGCGTCAACCTCACGGTGGGTGACCGCGTCACCTGGTACTGGGGCCAGGAGTTCGCCACGGTGCTCGAGATCGCCGCGCCCGTCACGGGCATTGTCCCCGGCGCGGTGGTGGACCCCGGCACATTCACCGTGACCATCAACGAGGTGACCGCCAAGAACAAGCGCTCGCCCTCGTCCGGCGCCACGGTGACCTACGGCACCGCCACGGCCACCACCGATGCCAACGGCCAGGCGACCCTCACGGCGATCGCCGGCACCAACGTGCTGCGCGTGACGAAGGCCGCCCGCATCGCGGCAACCAAGCAGGTGTGCACCAGGGGTGGCGGGGACTGCCCGACCTGACCCCATGCCCGTGATGGCACCTGACGAGGCGGCCATCGCCGCGGGCGCGCGGGCGCTCGCGGCGGGCTGCCTCGTGGCGTTTCCCACCGAGACCGTCTACGGCCTGGGCGCCGACGCGCTCGACCCCCACGCCGTGGCCCGGGTGTTCGCCGCCAAGGGGCGGCCCACCGACCACCCGCTCATCTGCCACGTGGCCACAGCAGACGACCTGGCGCCGCTGGTGGCGCACGTCACCCCCGCCGCACGGGCCCTGGCCGGCGCCTTCTGGCCCGGACCGCTCACGCTGGTGATGCCCCGATCCGATGCCGTGCCGGACGCCGTCACGGGAGGCCGCGACACCGTGGCCGTGCGCGTGCCCGCCCACCCCGTGGCGCTGGCCCTGCTGCGCGCCTTCGGCGGCCCGGTTGCCGCACCGTCGGCCAACCGCTTCGGTCGCCCCTCCCCCACCTCCGCCGCCGTCGAGGATCACCTCCACCTGGTCACCCAGTTCGAGG
>JBJTJN010000098.1:0-10088 GCA_046095485.1 Actinomycetota bacterium | reverse complement strand
ATCAGGCTCTCCATCTTCGCCCGACGGCGTGAGGTGGAGGTCATGCGCCTGGTGGGCGCAACCAACTGGTTCATCCGCTGGCCGTTCATGATCGAGGGCGTGATCTGCGGCCTCGTGGGTGCCGTCGTGGCGGTCGCCATGCTCTGGGGCATCAAGGTGGGCGTGGTGGACGCCTGGGCCGCGGGAGCCGACAGCGCGCTCACCAAGACCGGCTCGGCCGCAGGCACCATCGCGTTCCCGCTCCTCACCCTCGTGCTGGTGGGGGCCGGCGCCCTGCTCGGCGCCGTGGGCAGCGGAATCACGCTGCGCCGCTTCCTCAAGGTGTGATGGGTTCTGCGGTGGCGGCGCGCGCGCGTGCCGCCACCGCGAGGCCCTAACATCGCCCCGTGCCGCGCACGCCCCTATCCCGACGCCTGCTGGTCGCCGCCGGCGTGGCCGCGGTGCTCATCGCGGTGTTCGTGCTGGGCGCCCTCGTAGGCGGCCCGGTGCGCGCCACCATCCAGCCGTCCAGCGTGTCGCTGCCCGACCAGGTGGCCGGGGCCGTGGCCGACCGCTACGAGGGCAAGGTGAACCGCGCTGAGCTGGAGCAGGCGGGCGCCAAGGCCATCGCCGCCCAGGTGGGCGACCGCTGGACCACCTACTTCACGCCCAAGGAGTGGGCCGATCTGCAGCGGGCAACCGAGGGGCGCTACTCAGGCATAGGAATTCGCGTGCGCGGAACCGACGACGCCCTCGAGATTCGTGAGGTGTTCCCGGGCAGCCCCGCCGACAAGGCCGGCCTCAAGCCCGGGGACGCCATCGTCGCCGTGGCGGGCGTGCCCGTATCGCGCCGAGGCCCGGTGAAGAGCCGCGCCGCGATACTCGGCAAGGACGGCACTGCCGTGGCCCTGCGGCTGAGGTCACCCGCGGGGGCGGAGCGCACGGTGCGCGTCACCCGCGGAGATGTGATCGTGCCGCTCGTGCAGGCTCGCATGCTCACCGCCCCGAGCGGCACCAAGGTGGGCTACATCGAGCTCGACCGCTTCGAGAAGGGCGCGGGGGAGAGGGTGCGCGACGAGGCCCAGCGCCTGCTCGACGACGGCGCCAAGGCGCTCATCCTCGACCTGCGCGGAGACCCGGGCGGGCTGCTGGATGAGTCGGTCGCAGTGGCCGGGGCGTTCCTGAAGGCGGGCACCGTGGTGGTGAGCACCACCGGCCGCACGTCGCCAAAGAGGGAGTTCCGCGCCGAGGGCGATCCCATTCCCGCCGACGTGCCGGTTGCCGTCATCGTGGACCGCGGCTCGGCCAGCGCATCGGAGATCGTGGCCGGGGCCCTCAAGGACACCGGCCGCGCGGTGATCGTGGGCGAGCGCACCTTCGGCAAGTCGAAGGTGCAGGTGACCCAAGAGACCAGCGACGGCGGCGCCGTGCGCGTGACCATCGCCGGCTACCGCACGCCCAAGGGCCTGGACATCGGAGAGGGAGGGGTGAAGCCCGACCTCAAGGCCACCGACTCCGCCGACACCGAGGCCGACGAGGCGCTCGACGCCGCGCTGGCGCGCCTCGCCCCGCAGGGCGGCTAGGCCGGTGGCCCGGGGCCGCACGGGCGCGCAGTTCGTGGCCGAGATGGTGCCCGCCGGGCGCCGCATGGCCGCACGCCCGGCGTTCGAGGCCGGTCCCGAGGTGCCGCTCATCAAGGCCAGGCGCGGCGACGCCCGCATGGGCGACCTGGTGACCGCCCGCATGAAGGGCGCTGGGTGCGAGGTGGTGGCAATCCACGGTCCCGTCACGCAGGCCGGCGCGGCACTGCGCGCGCTCATCGCGCACGAGGGCCTGGGGCGCGGATTCGGCCCGAAGGCGCGCGACGAGGCCCAGGCGGCCGCCCGCACGTGCGATGAGCCCGACGCCGACCGCCGCGACATGCGCGACCAGCGGGTGATCACCATCGACCCCGAGGGCGCGAAGGACCACGACGACGCCATCGCGGTGGCCGAGGAGGGCCAGGGAATCCGCCTGTGGGTGCACATCGCCGATGTGAGCCGCTACGTCGTGCCCGGCGGGGCGATCGACCGCGAGGCCGAGCGCCGCGGCTGCTCGGTGTACCTGCCGGGAACGGTCGACCCGATGCTGCCCGAGGTGCTCTCCAACGACGTCTGCTCGCTGCGCCCCGGGGAGGATCGCAAGGCGTTCACCGCCCACATGCTGGTGATGCCCGATGGCTCGGTGACGGGCGAGGGCTTTCACCGGTCGCTCATCCGGTCGGACCGCCGCCTCACCTACCCCGAGGTGGACGCCTTCCTCGTGGGCGCCGCAGCCCTGGGCGACCCCGCCATGGAGGCCGACGTGCGCCTGGCCATGGAACTCGCCAGGCGCCTGCGCGCCCGTCGCATGCGCTGCGGGGCGCTGGACATCGTCACCAGCGAGCCGCGCTTCCACTTCGATGGTGACCGCATCGCGTCGGTGGAGATGGAGACCCAGACCGAGTCGCACAGCCTCATCGAGGAGTGCATGATCGCGGCGAATGAGGCCGTGGCCAGGTTCCTCATCGCCAAGCACGTTCCCGCGCTGTACCGGGTGCACGCCGACCCCGACCAGGTGGCGATCGAGGACCTCTGGGAGCGGCTCGAGATCGTGGGCATCCCCGTGCCGCCGCTTGCCGAGGGAATCCTCACGTCCGAGCAGCGCCGCGAGGCCGCCGGCGTGGCAGCCCACGCCGTGCGCCTGCACGTGGACCGCACCGGCGAGGGCGGCGCCAGCCTGCCCTACATGGTGCTGAGCGCGCTTCAGAAGGCCGTGTACCGCCCCGACGAGACATCGCACTCGGGGCTGGCCAGCCCGGCGTATCTGCACTTCACCTCGCCCATCCGGCGCTACCCCGACCTGGTGGTGCACCGCGCGCTGGCGCACGCGCTGGGCCTTGGGGAGCCCGCGCCCGACGCCGCCATGCTGCCCGAGGTGGCACGCGATGCCTCGGATCGCGAGCGCGATGCCACCGACCTCGAGCGCCGCGCCGACCGCATGTGCCTGGCCTACCTGCTGGCGCAGTCGATGCAGGGCGACGCCTGGGATCGCCCGCGCGACGGCGAGGTGACCGGCGTGGGCCAGTCGGGCCTGTTCATCACCTTCGACCAGGTGTTCGACGGCTTCCTGCCCTTCCGCCACATGCCCGACGACCACTACATGCCCGATGAGTTCTCGGCCGAGGCGGTGGGGGAGGACACCGGCAGGCGCTTCCGCCTGGGCGATGCGGTGCGCGTGCGGGTGCACGACATCGAGCCGCTTCGGGGGCGGGTCACCCTCGACCTGGCCGATCGCCCACCCCGGCACCGCTAACCTGCCTCGCCCATGGGCAAGAGGGGCAAGACCAAGGGCGGCGCCAAGGCTCCCGCCCGCAAGGACATCGCGCAGAACCGCAAGGCCCTGCACGAGTACGAGATCCTCGACCGCTACGAGGCAGGCATCGCCCTGACCGGAACCGAGGTGAAGGGCCTGCGCGAGAGCGGCGCGATGATCCGCGAGGCCTATGCGCAGGTCATCAACGGCGAGGTGTTCCTCGTGGGCGCGCACATCAGCGACTACGGCCCTGCCGGTGGCCGCGGCCACGACCCCCAGCGCACCCGCCGCCTGCTGCTGCACCGCCGCGAGATCGACAAGATCGCCGGCCGGCTCAGCGAGGCCGGTGTCACGCTCATCCCGCTTCGCATGTACTTCAACGAGGACGGCCGGGCAAAGATCGAGCTCGGCCTCGGCCGCGGGCGCACCCAGTACGACAAGCGCGTGGCCATCAAGGACCGCGAGATGAAGCGCGAGCTCTCCCGCGCCAACGCGCGGCGCGGGCGGGGCTAGCGGCCCATCACTCCTTGGTGAAGGTCATCGTGGAGTTGACGAGGCCCACCTCCACGCCCGAGCCATCGGGCAGCGTGACCGAATCGAGGTCGGGGCCCTGGACGTACTTCTCGTAGCCCTCGTCCCACCCGAGCACCACGCCCGCGTTGTCGTTGGCGCCGAAGCTGACGCGAATGCTCCAGGGCAGAGCCGGGCTGGTGCCCTGAACCGTCCACTTGATGTCCACCGGGCCCCAGCGTTTCGGCGCGCCCTTGAAGGTGACGTCCAGCGGGGTGCCGTCACCGGGCACCGTGGTGTCGAGCAGCGTCGGGTTGGCGCTGCCGCTGAAGAGCGGCGTGCGGGTGTCGCCGACCGTGCAGGTGTCCTCGGCGTCGAGGGTCACCTCGTAGCCGGTGGTGTTCTTCACGGTGAGGGGCGTGGCCACGGCTCCGGCGATCTCGGGGCACGCGGCGGCGGCGGCCTTGGTGGTCTCGGCAGCCGTGGTGGAGGAGCCGGAGCTGCCGCATCCGAGCGCGACCATCGGCGCGGCCACGACCACGGTGGCCAGCCCGATCATGCGCAGGCGGGAGGGGTTGGCTCTCATGGGGACTCCTTCATGACGTCGGCGGGAATGCTGCAGGGCGCGGACACTACCGGATGATCACCACGTGCTCGGTGAGCGCCCCATGCGCTCCCAGCGTGGAGATCTTCTCGATGTCGCTGCTTCGACTGGGCCCCGACACCAGGCTCACCGCCGACGGCGCCGGGCGGCCGTCGGCGAAGGTGAGCGCCAGGGCCTCGCCCAGCGTGCGCACGATGCGATCGGCGGGCAGCAGCGCCACGTGGTGGCGACTCGTCACGTCGAGCCCGCGCCCGTGGCCCTCGGATGCCTCGAGCACCACGGTGCCACGCTCGGCCACGGCCAGCGCGGGAACGGTGACCCCGCACACGTCGATGGGGCCCTCCAGCCCCATGGCCTCGCGCTTGCCGAGGCCCGTGGGCCACATGATCACGTCGATGCCCTCGCGCCGCAGCGCATCGGGAAGCCCGATTGCATCCACCACCGGGTCGCTCGCCAGCACGGCGCGCGCCACCCCGGCGTCGGCCATCCACCGGGCGGCCTCTCGGCTGGCATCCTCGCCACTCACCACCTGGCCCGTGGCCTTGCGGCGGGTGAGCGATGCCATGAGCAGGTCCACCAGCGGGTCGCCCGACGACGCGGTGCTCACCTGCGCGGGGGCCACCGGGTGGGCATGTCACGCACCTGGGTCCAGCCCGCGCCGGGCCCGGGAAGGTCGGTGGCCCAGCCATCCTTGCCGCGGGCGCGCAGCATCAGGCGCCAGCCCGCCATCCAGGCCCGGTAGGTGCTGGGCCGCCGCCACAGGCGGCTCCATGCGCGGAAGGCCATGCCCGACGTGCGCGTGGCGGGGGACGACGCCCGGGCCCGGGCGCGCACCAGAAGGTCCTGAAGGGGGATTCCCACCGGGCAGGCCTCGCCGCAGGCGCCGCACAGCGACGACATGAACGGCAGGTCGCGCGATGCCGGGGAGGACGGCCCCTCGAGCAGCGGCGTGATGACGGCCCCGCTGGGCCCGGAGTAGGGCGAGCCGTACGCCTGGCCGCCCACCGATCGCCACATGGGGCACGAGTACAGGCACGCCCCGCAGCGGATGCACGAGAGGGCCTCCTCGAACTCCGTGCCGCGAAGCGCGCCGCGCCCGCCGTCGATGATGACCAGGTGGAACTCCTCGGGGCCATCGGCCTCGCCCTCGCGACGGGGCCCCGTGATGAGGTTCACGTAGTTGGCGGCGTCCTGGCCGATGGCCGCCATGGGCAGCACCTGAAGGATGTGCGCGGCCTCGTCCCAGTCGGCCACCACGCGCTCCATGCCCATCACGGCCACGTGGATTCGCGGCTGCGACGTGACTAGGCGCGCGTTGCCCTCGTTCTCCACCACGCACACCGTGCCGGTGGATGCCACGCCCAGGTTCACCCCCGACACGCCGATGCCCGCCTCGGCGAACTTCTCGCGAAGGCGCACGCGCGCGTGGGCCACGAGCCCCTCGCGGTCGTCGGGCACGTCGTCGGTGCCGGCCTCCTCGCGGAAGAGCGCGGCCACCTGCTCGCGGTTGAGGTGCACCGCCGGGGCGATGATATGGCTCGGGTGCTCGTTGGCCAGCTGAAGGATCCACTCACCGAGGTCGGTCTCCACCACCTCGATTCCGGCATCCTCGAGCGCCTCGTTGAGCTTGATCTCCTCGGTGGCCATCGACTTGCTCTTGGCCACCACCTTCACCCCGCGCGCCTGCGCCAGGCCGGTGATGTAGCGGCAGGCCTCGGCTCCGTCGGCCGCACGCACCACGGTGCCCCCGGCCTCGCGCACCTTCGCCTGCATCTCGCTGAGCAGCGCCGGCAGGTTTCGGATGTTCGAGCGGCGTATCTCGCGCGCGCGCTCGCGCATGTCGTCCAGCCCGTAATCGCTGCGCATGGCGTCGCGGCCCTCACCCCAGCTGGTGGCGGCGGTGTCGAGGTTGCCGCGAAGGGTTCGGTCGCGCAGGGCATCCACCGTACGCTCGCGCAGCGTGCCCTGCACGTCGAGGTAGGCCACCCCGCGGTCGCCGCGGCGCTTGCGCGTGCTCACCTGTCGAGCACCTCGGCCACGTGGCGCGCGCGCAGGGGGATCCCCTGGCGGTGCGCCACGCCCACGATGTGCATGAGGCACCCGAGATCGCAGGAGACCACCTCGCGCGCCCCGCTCTCGATGGCCGCGCGCGCCTTCTCCTCGCCCAGGCGGCCGGAGAGCTCGGGGAAGTTGATGGCGAACACCCCGCCGAACCCGCAGCAGCGGTCGGTGTGCTGCATCTCGCGCACCTCGCAGCCAGCCTTGGCCAGCGCCTCGCGCGGGCTCTGGCTCTCATCCATCACGCGCAGCATGTGACAGGAGTCGTGCATGGTCACCGGGCCGCGCGATCCTCGCCCCGGGTCGAGGTCGTGCTTGGCCAGGAACTGCGTGAGCTCGATGGTGCGCCGTGCCAGGTCGAGCGCGGCCTCCTCCTCGGGCTGGCCCTTGAACATCTCGGGATAGGCGTGCACCACCATGCCCGCGCATGAGCCCGAGGGCACCACGACCTCCTCGGGCCCTGAGAACACCTCGATGGTGTGGCGCGCCACCGCGCGCGCCTGGTCGGGGTGCCCGGCGGTCCATGCCGGCTGCGAGCAGCAGGTCTGTGAGCGGGGCACCTTCACCTCCACCCCGCAGCGCTCGAGCACCCGCTTGGACGACTTCCACACCGACGGCGCAACGGCATCGGAGAGGCAGGTGCGCATGAGCATCACTCGCATGGGGTGAAGTGTATGCGCCAGCGGTGCATGCGCTACGCGGGCTTCACTCCCATGCGCTTGAGCCACCGGGCGTGCGACCCGAGCGCGCTCCAGAAGGTGACGTTTGCGTTGTAGCGGAAGCCGTGCTCGGCGCAGAGCTGCTCCACCACCGGCGAGATGCGCCGGTAGTGCACGTGGCACACGCTCGGCAGCAGGTGGTGCTCCACCTGGAAGTTGAGCCCCCCGAGGTACCAGTTGAGCAGGCGGCTCGAGCGGCCGAAGTCCACCGTGTGCTCCACCTGGTGGCGCGCCCACTCACGCGGGCCATCCTCCTCCGCCTCGGCGATCAGCTTGGCCTCGCTGGTGAAGTCGGCCTCCTCCACGCAGTGGGCCAGCTGGAACACCACGGCGAGGATGATGCCGAGTATCCAGAGCGTGACGAATGCGCCCAGCAGCACGCCCCACCACGGCTGGAAGAACATCGGCAGCACCAGGAACAGTCCGAAGAACACGACCTTCGTGATGATGAGCTCCCACAGGCGCGCACCCGTGGGGCGCTTCAGCGGAACGTGCGCACTGGGGCCGCGCAGCAGCATGGAGAAGTCGCCCATCAGTGCCTGCCGCGGCGCGTAGAAGCCGTACAGCACGAACATGTACACGTGCTGCCACGGGTGCCACGGGCTCCACGGCTGGTCGGGCGCGAACCGCGCGAGGGGCAGCTGCTCGATGTCGCCGTCCTTGTCCACCACGTTGGTGTAGGTGTGGTGGGCGTGGTTGTGGCGCTCGCGCCACAGGTACGACGACGTGCCGAGCAGGGTGTCGAGCGACAGGCCCAGCACGCTCCAGCGGCGCCCCAGCGCACCGTGGTTGGCGTCGTGCTGGATCGAGAAGGCCACCCCGCCCAGCGCGAACGCCAGCGAGATGCACCCCAGCCCCGCCTGCCACCAGCTGCCGGCGAAGAACACCAGGTAGGCGTACGACGCCGCCGTCCACAGCAGCATGAACGCCGCCTTCGAGAAGAACCGCACCCTGCCCATCCGGCGCGTGCGTGCGTCGAGCATCTCTGCCACCGCCGCCCGCAGCTCGGACTGGAACGATCCGCCTCCGCGCAGCAGGCGCGGGGCAACCGTCGTCGTGCTCACTCCTGGGTGTCTCCCTAATGGCGAGCGGGCCGCTCGAAGAGCGGTTGGTCGCTCAAGCCGTAGGGGCACGGTAGCGCCATCCGCGGGGGCGGTGTGTCCCTGCTCATTAGGAGTGGGGCAACCTTCCCGGGCGTAAGGGGGCGCCTGCCTGCCGGTGATACCCTCTCGACAGCAGGAACATTCAACGGGCCCGAACCAGTTTCGACGGGGCGGAGAAGGATTGGCAAGCGAGCCGCGGACCCTGAGGACCGCGTTACCAACAGGGAACCAAACGTAGCTGCGGACACCCGTCAGCTCGCTCTCGCCGCCTAGTAAGCGGGTCTGAGAGTCGTCGGCCCACCCTTCGGACCATGAGGGGGATCACCGGCGTCGCATAGTGGTCCTGGCCCCGAGGCAGGGTTCCTCGGCCAAGGGGCGAGATTTCAGGAGGGGCTGGGGGAGAGGTGATTTGCCGGAGATGGCGCCCTCCCCGAGACATTCATCACCGGCTGCGCTCGGAGAAACCCATCTGGAAACGCTTTCGGACGCCGGGGCAGTGCCGGCCGGGTCCACTTGGGTCTCTTCTGTGGAGAGTTCTGCAGAAGGGGCAAATGAAGGAAAACAAGCGGGATCTGAGGGGGCCAACTGGGGCCCCTTCGGCGTTGGCGGGGCGGTAACGCTGGTACCGTCTCAAGCGGACTCAGGGCACCGAACCTCAAGGAGCCCCCGATGAACAAGACCCTCCTCGCAATTCCATTGATCGCCGGCGCAATCGCGGCAGCTGGCTGCGGCAGCAGTAGCTCTCCAAGCAGCGAAGCGACCAACCCGGCGACAAACACGACAGGGGCGGACGCCAGCCGCCAAGCCGCGGCCACCCCCGACATTGGCCCCGGCGCCCTCAAGGTCGTCAACAAGGCCACCCGGTTGCTGCAATTGAAGGTGACCGGCGTCGACAACTACGACTGGGCCAATGACAACCGCCCCGACCATGAGCCGCCGCAGGGGATCAACAAGGTCATCCTCCCGGTCGGCGGATCGGTGCTGGCGGCGCGGCTGGACCACAACATGAATGCCAAGATCGAGCCCCCGTTCAATGTCGAGTTCAATATCCTGAACCTCGATCGAACGACGGTCGCCGGCATTCGTCTGGCCATCTGCTCGCTTGAGAAACCTCCCCGATCGGCAACAGGCGTACAGGGCGCGTGCAACGTGGGGCAGAGGGACTATCCCCAGGCGGGCGACTACGTCCTCCGGGTGGCTGTGCCAGAAGACCCGAAATGGGGCGGACCGGGTGGGCCAACAGTGCTCACGATCACCCGGAAGTCAAACCCGACCTGGTGATGCCGCGATGATCGGCGCGATGAGACAGGACGTGGCGCTCTCACGAATGTGAGGCGCGCCGGTAAGAGCGTGTGAGGCGTCTTTCTCTGCTCCCTGTGAGTGCCAGTGCCGATGGGGCGAATCCTTTCTGCAGAACAGGCCCACTGACTCTTCTGCGGAGAGTTCTGCAGAAGGGCCAAATGAAGGAAAAACGCGGGATCTGAGGGGGCCAGCTGGGGCCCCTTCGGCGTTGGTGGGGCGGTAACGCTGGTACCGTCCCAAGCGGACTCAGTGCACCGAACCTCAAGGAGCCCCCGATGAACAAGACCCTCCTCGCAATTCCATTGATCGCCGGCGCAATCGCTGTGGCTGGCTGCGGCAGCAGTAGCGCTCCGGCCTGCGCCTGACCACGGACCGCAACCACGGTCTACGCAGCCTCTGGACTGCCCCGGCAGCCCCGGCGCCAGACAAAGAACATCAGGAGCGCGGCGAGCATGTTGCCGCAGAGCGCAATGACCCCCG
>JBJTJN010000097.1:0-24099 GCA_046095485.1 Actinomycetota bacterium | reverse complement strand
GTGCGGCGAGGAGGCCAACGCGGGGGCAACGCGGCATGCGGACTTCCGATCGGAGGGGTAGGGAGTTGAAATTTAGTGGGCGCGGCGCGTCCACGCCCTCCGAGGGGCGGCGCTCTATCGCCTCACCCCCGTGGTCGCCTGCCTCAACGATGCCAGCGGCTCCGCGCCGGCCGTCGAGCCGGCGATCACCGAGGCGCGCACCCGGGGGAGCGGACCCCGTGGCCAGTCGAATGGCCATGGTGCCCAGCCCCCAGAACGCGGAATGCCCCGTCTGGCGGGGCATTCCGGTGGTTCTGGAGGTGGTCATCGAAATGGCCAATCAGTGGTCATTCAGATGGCCGCTTACTTCAGCTGCAGCCCGAGGTGCTCCCGCAGTTCATGCACTTGTAGCAAGAGCCCGAACGCACCATGGTCCAGCCGCAGGAACCGCAGATGGCGCCGTCCTGGTCGAGCTGCACCGACAGGCCGGCGCTCTGCGCGAGGCCGATGTCCATGGAGGTCTGCTCCTTGGGCTGGCTGGGCTCGGCCGGCGCGGTCTCGGTGACCACCGCACCCTGCGCGCTGCCCTCGATGGCCACGGGCTGCTCGCCGTCGGGCACCTGGCCCTCGAGCTCGGCCCGCATGCTCTCGGTGATGATGCCCACCTGGCGCTTCTCGTCCTCGGTGAGGAACTTCGCCGAGAGCCAGCGCACCAGGTAGTCGACGATCGACTTGGCGCTGGGGATCTCCGGGTTGCCGGTGAAGCCCGACGGGTCGAACCTCATGTGGCTGAGCTTGTTGGCCAGCGTGCTGAGCGGCACCCCGTGCTGCAGGGCCAGGCTCATGCAGATGGCCAGGGAGTCCATGAGGCCGCTCACGGTGGAGCCCTGCTTGGCCATCTTCATGAACACCTCGCCCGGGCTGCCGTCCTCGTACATGCCGACGGTGATGTAGCCGTCGTGGTCGAGGATGCGGAAGTGGTGCGTGATGGCCTGGCGCTCGTCCGGAAGGCGACGGCGATTGACCTTGGCCGGGCTGGCCGCGGCGTCGTTGGCCGCCTTCATGTCGGCCGGGCTCTCCTTGCCGGTGGAGAGCGGCTGGGTGCGCTTGCTGCCGTCGCGGTAGATGGCGAGGGCCTTGACCCCCTCCTTCCACGCCAGCACGTAGGCCGCGGCGATGTCCTCGGGCGTGGCCTCGTTGGGCATGTTGACGGTCTTGCTGATGGCGCCCGAGATGAAGGGCTGCACTGCGCCCATCATCTTGATGTGGCCGCGGTAGTGGATGCTGCGCTCGCCGTTGGCCGGCGTGAACGCGCAGTCGAACACCGCGAGGTGCTCCTCCTTGAGCCCCGGCGCGCCCTCGATGGTCTCGTGCTCGTCGATGAAGGCCACGATCTGCTTGATGGCCTCCTCGTGGTAGCCCAGCTTCTCGAGGGCCTGCGGCACGGTGTTGTTGACCATCTTGATGACGCCGCCACCCACCAGGCGCTTGTACTTGACCAGCGCGATGTCGGGCTCCACGCCCGTGGTGTCGCAGTCCATCATGAAGCCGATGGTGCCCGTGGGAGCCAGCACCGACGCCTGCGAGTTGCGGTAGCCGAACACCTCGCCGCGGTCCACGGCGGTGTCCCACTCCTCGCGCGCGGCGGTGAGCACGGCCTCGTCGCGCACCCGGCCGTCGGGGATGTCCTGCGCGGCGCGGCGATGGCTGCGGATCACGCCGTTCATGGCCTTGGCGTTGGGCTCGTAGCCCTCAAAGGCCCCCATGCGCTCGGCCAGGCGGGTGCTCATGGCGTAGGCACGGCCGGTCATGAGCGCCGTGATGGCGGCGGCGTACTCGCGGCCGTCCTCGCTGTCGTACGGCAGGCCGTGGCTCATGAGCAGCGCGCCGAGGTTGGCGTAGCCCAGGCCTAGCTGGCGGTACTTGCGGGCGTTGATGCCGATCTGCTCGGTGGGGTACCCGCTGCGGGCCACGATGATGTCCATGGCGGTGATCACCACGTCGACGGCCTGCTGGAAGTCGGCCACGCGGAACGCGCCGTCGTCATCCACGAACTTCATGAGGTTGAACGAGGCCAGGTTGCACGCGGAGTCGTCCAGGTGCATGTACTCCGAGCACGGGTTGGAGCCGTTGATGCGACCGGACACCGGGCAGGTGTGCCAGCGGTTGATGGTGGTGTCGAACTGCATGCCGGGGTCACCGCACACCCATGCGGCCTCGGCGATCTCCTTCATGAGCTCGCGGGCCTTCACCGTCTCGATGACCTCACCGGTGGTGACGGCCGTGGTGTGCCAGTCGCCGCCGGCCTCGTAGGCGTACATGAACTCGTCGGTCATGCGCACGGAGTTGTTGGCGTTCTGGAACTGGATGCTGTTCCACGCCTCGCCGTTCAGGCCCATGTCGTAGCCCATCTCGCCGAGGGCCCAGGCCTTCTTCTCCTCCGTGGCCTTGCAGTTCACGAAGTCGCGGATGTCGGGGTGGTCGACGTTGAGGATCACCATCTTGGCCGCGCGACGCGTGGTGCCACCGCTCTTGATGGCGCCGGCGCAGCTGTCGGCGCCGCGCATGAACGACACCGGGCCCGATGCCTCGCCGCCGCCCGAGAGGCGCTCCTTCGACGAGCGGATGGCCGAGAGGTTGATCCCTGAGCCGGACCCGCCCTTGAAGATGATGCCCTCCTTGCCGATCCACGACAGGATGGAATCCATGGTGTCTTCGACCGAGAGGATGAAGCAGGCCGAGCACTGGGGGTTCTCGCGCATGCCGACGTTGAACCACACGGGCGAGTTGAAGGCGGCCATCTGGTTGACGAGCAGGTGCGTGAGCTCGTACTCGAACACCTCGGCCTCGTCCTTGGAGTTGAAGTAGCCCTCCTCCAGGCCCCACGCCTTGATGGTGAGCACCACGCGGTCGATGAGCTGCTTCACCGAGTACTCGCGCTCGGGGGACCCCATGGCGCCACGGAAGTACTTGCTCGCCACCACGTTGGTGGCCAGCTGCGACCAGTCGGCGGGTACCTCGATGTTGTCCTGCTCGAACACGCTGGTGCCGTCGCCCGACGAGATGCCCGCGCTGCGACGCTCCCACTCGAGAAGGTCGTAGGGGTGCTTCCCCTTCTTGGTGAAGTGGCGGGTGAGCCCCAGCGCCTTTCCGCGCTTGGCCCTCCCCTTCTCGCTCGGCGTCGTGCCGACGACCTCAGTCGCCATCGGTTGCCTCCTCGGGCTTCATGGTTGGTGTTGCGTCGTCCTCGACCCCGAGCCCGCCTGCCAGCGCCCGCAGGCGACGGCGCGGGGAGCGCTCCACCGGAAGGGGCTCGGTGAGGAGCTCGAACATGTGCTCGTCCAGCGGTCGCTGGCCGCGGGGAAGCGGGGGCTCCCGCTCGAGCCGGTGAAGCTCGTCCGCGAACTCGTCGGTGTCCTCGAACTGGCGGTACACGCTCGCGAAGCGCACGTAGGCCACCGTGTCGACATCCTTCAGCCTGCGCAGCGCGAGCTCGCCGATGGCGTTGCTCGTAATCTCCTGCTTCAGGCGGTTCCTCAGGCTCACCTCGATGTCGCGCACGGCGGCCTCCAGGTGGGCAGTGGGCACGGGGCGCTTGTGGCACGCCCGCTGCAGCCCGGACAGCAGCTTGTCGCGATCGAAGGGCTCACGGTCGCCGTTGCTCTTGATCACGATGAGCGGCATCTCCTCCACGCGCTCGTACGTTGTGAAGCGCCTGCCACATGTCTGGCACTCCCGGCGCCTGCGAATGGCATCCTTGGTGTCCGGAACACGTGATTCCATTACGCGATGCTCTGAACCGTCACAGTACGGGCAGATCATGCGTTCGACACTAGGGGTGGGGTGGGCGACATGAGGCGGCACACTACATCTTGTGTTCTGCACGATGCAAGATGCTCCCTTGCCGCAGATGTTGCAATCTGCCAGTAAAATGCGCGAAAACGCTGAAGGAAGCCCACATGCACGCGATTGACCTGCCCGATACCCCCGAGATGCGCACGAAGGTGGCCGAGGACGGCGCATACGGCATGAAGTTGCTGGGGCTCGACGGCCCGGATGTGCAGCCCTGGGAGGATGGCTTTCGCACCCACGACATCGCCGAGCACTCGTTCGAGTGGTGGTACTTCGACATGCAGCTCGACGACGGCTGCACGCTGGTGGCCGCCTTCAGCACCAAGCCGTCCGCGAAGGCCGATGGCCCCATCGCCCCATCGGTGCTCATCATCCACCGCGACGCCCAGGGCAACTCCATCCGCGAGGACGCCCCGCAGCCGGCTGACGCCTTCTCGTCGTCCACCGAGGGCTGCCACGTGGCAATAGGTGACAGTCACGCCATCGGCGACCTCGCGCGGTATGAGCTGCGGCTGCGCGGCGACCGGGTGCAGGCCGACCTGGTGATCGACCGCGCCTGCCCATCGTGGCGCCCCGGCGCGGGAATGACCTTCTTCGACCACGCCAAGAAGCACTACCTGGCCTGGGTGGTGCCGGTGCCATCCGGGCGCGTTGCGGGCACCGTGACCGTGGACGGCCAGGCACGGCAGGTGACCGGTGCGGCCTACCACGACCACAACTGGGGCAACCGGCAGATGAACGCCGGGCTCGACCACTGGTACTGGGGCCGCGCGCACATCGGCGACTACACCGTGGTGTACGCGCGCCTCACCAGCCGCGGGGTGTTCGGCGTGGGGCAGATCCACCTTCCCACCGTCATGCTGGCCACCAGCGACCGGCTGCTCACCGACGACTTCCTGCCCCTGCGCCTGGTGACCTCGGGAGATGTGCCCGGCCCGGCGCCCGAGAAGCAGCCCTACCCCACCTCGCTCGAGTGGACCTGGGCACATGGGGATGAGCACTTCCGCATGAGCGTGAGCAACCCGCGCCTCATCGAGTCGCTCGACATGGGCGACAGCGGCGGCTCATGGCGCCACCGGCTGCTGCACGCCGGCGAGCACCCCTGGTACTACGACTTCACCGCCGACATGGAGCTGGACATCCACGTCGCCGGGGTGAACGACACCGTGACGGGCGAGACGCTCTACGAGAAGATGATGCTGCGCTGAGTCCCGGGGGCTAGGCCTGGTTGCTCAGTCCTGCGGTGCCGTTGGTGCGGGTTCCGGTGCCGCCGCCGGTGGCGGGGCCGCCCGCTCCGCCCGTGCCGCCGTTGCCGCCCGCTCCGCCCACCCGTCCGTTGCCGCCGTTGCCGCCGAGTGCGTTGCCGTTCATGACGTTGGCGGGCCCGCCGGCGCCACCGTTGCCGCCGTTGCCGCCGGTGCCGCCCGTGCCGCCATTGCCGCCATTGCCGCCCGTGGCGTTGCCTCCCGTGGCGTCCGCCGGGCCGCCGCTGCCGCCGCTTCCGCCGGTTCCGCCGCCCGCCGAGGCGCTGCCGCCGTTGCCACCGTTGCCGCCGGTCGCCGCGCCCGCGGCGTTCTCGGCGGCGCCGCCAGAGCCGCCGCTGCCGCCATTGCCGAACGAGCCGTTGTTGCCCCCGGTGCCCGCGCTGCCGATGCCTGCGCCGGCCGCGCCGCCGCCGCCGCGGGCGCCGGCGCCCGCTCCGCCCTTGCCGCCGGTGCCGCCGGAGCCGCCCTCGCCGCCGTTGCCGCCGCGCCCGGTGGTGGCTGCCCCGCCCGCGCCGCCCAGCGCGCCGTTGCCGCCGTTGCCGCCGTTGCCGCCCGCGGCCGCCAGGCCGCCGAGACCCGCGGTGCCCGCGTTGCCGCCATTGCCCCCGATGCCGCCGGCGCCGGATGCCGCGCCACCCGCACCCCCTGCGCCGGCGTTGCCCCCGGCCACACCGCTCGGCTGATCACCGGCTGCAAACCCGTTACCACCCCCACCGGCGCCGGCCCCGTCGCCGCCGTTACCGCCCTGCCCGGTGGTGGCCGCCCCTCCGGCACCGCCGCTTCCGCCGGCGCCGCCCGCGGTGGCCGCCACACCGGTGGAGGCATCGGCACCCGCGCCTCCGCTGCCGCCCACGCCCCCGGAGCCCGCCACGCCTCCCGTTGCGGCACCGCCAGTCCCGCCTGCGCCACCGGCGCCGCCTGTGGCGGACGCGAAGCCCGCGCCGCCGTTGCCCCCGGCACCGGCGCTGCCGCCGTTGCCGAACTCCCCGTCAACGCCCGCGGTGGCACCGCTGCCGCCGCCCGGAGCGCCGCCTACGCCAGGGGTGCCCGTGCCCGTGCCGCCGTTGCCACCCGCGCTGCCGGCATTGCCTGCGGTCCCGGCGCTGCCGCCACCGCCCGGTCCGCCATGGCCCGCGGCGCCGCCGTCGCCGCCGTCGCCGTCGGGGCCTGAGGTGGAGTTCGCACCTGCAGCGCCGTTGCCGCCGCTACCACCGGCCCCACCGTTTCCGCCGGCCTGGCCGACCGTCGATGAGTTGCCACCGGCTCCGCCGTTGCCCGCCCGGCCGCCATCACCGCCTGCGCCGGCCGTGCCCGAGGTGGAGGCTCCGGCCGGGCCCCCGGTGCCGCCGTTGCCACCGTTGGCACCCGCCCGGTACGTGTTCGCGTCGGTGCCGGCGCCGCCATTGCCACCCGCACCTCCGTTGCCGCCGTTGCCGCCACGACCACTGGTCGCCGGGCCTGCGGTGCCGCCGTTGCCACCGTTTCCGCCGGCTACGGCTGACGACACCCCACCAATGGCGTCGGTGCCGGTGAAGCCTGCGCCCCCGTTTCCGCCATTGCCGCCACTGCCGGCCGCGCCGGCGACACCACCTGCTGCTGCCGACCCGGCAACACCCGCCGGGCCACCAGCACCACCATTGCCGCCGTTGGGGGTTGCCGCGTCACCGGTGCCGCCGGTGCCACCCGCTCCGCCATTGCCCGCGCGTCCCCCATTGCCGCCGGTGCCATTGATGCCGCCAGCAGATGCAGCACCGGCAGCACCTCCTGCACCTCCGATGCCACCCGGCGAACCGGCGCCACCGGTCGCACCCGCGCTGCCCGCATTGGCGCCTGCCGTGCCATCACCACCAGCGCCTCCGTTGCCTCCGTCGCCCGCCACGCCGCCGACGGAGGCGCCACCGCTACCACCCGCGCCGCCACTTCCTCCTGCCACGCCGGCGCCGCCCCTACCGCCGTCGCCGCCGTCGCCCTGTCGTGCGGCTGGCGCGGGGCTTTCTTCCACGCCGCGCGTGCCGACCCCCGGGGCCGCCCCGCCCGTACCCGGCGTGCCCGCGCTACCCGCCTGGCCACCGACGGCGCCGTTGCCGCCAGCGCCGCCGGTGCCGCCGGCCGTGCTCACGCCACCCGTGCCGCCGGTGCCGCCAGCGCCGCCGTTACCGCCCGGGCCTGCAGCACCGCCGTTGCCGCCATTGCCCCTGAGCGAGCCACCGACGCCCCCGGCGCCGCCGTTTCCTCCCGCGCTGCCGGTTGCGCCGACAGCGCCATTGCCCCCGGCCGCGCCGGTGCTACCAGTCGTTCCGCTGGATCCCGCGGCTCCGTTCGCGCCCTGACCGCCCGCCCCGCCGTTGCCTCCGTTACCGACGGCACCGCCATTGCCCCCGGCGCCGCCGGGGGTGCCATTGATGCCGGGCAGCCCGTCGATGCCATCGCCGCCGTTGCCGCCGTTGCCGCCCGACGTGATCTCGGCACCGCCCGCGCCGGGAGCACCACCACGCCCTGGCACGCCGCCCGTGCCGGGCGACCCCGGGGTGCCGCCGTTGCCGCCGTTGCCGCCGCCGGCTCCACCGTTGCCGCCATTGCCGGGAGCACCCGCGGGGCCACCGGTTCCACCGTTGCCGCCAATGCCATTCGATGCCCTGCCTGTGCCGCCCGCGCCGCCGTTGCCGCCCTGGCCACCGGATGCGCCGTTGCCGCCGGTGCCGCCGTTGCCCGACGCCGGGCCGCTGCCGCCGTCGGCACCCGTGCCGCCCGCGCCACCGGCGCCGCCGGTACCGCCTTGGCCGCCGGTGCCGCGCCCGGAGGTGGCGCCGCCGCCCTGGCCACCGGATCCGCCCGGGCCGCCCACCGTGCCCGACCCGCCGGATGCGCCAGAGCCTTCGGCTGTGCCGGTGCCGGATGAACCCGTGCCACCGGCCCCGCCGCCGCCACCGCCGCCTCCGCGACGCGTGCCGAATCCGCCGGTGCCGCCCTGGCCACCGGGGCCTGCCGAGGCGAGTGCAGTTGCCGCCGCGCCGCGCCCGCCGGTGCCGCCAGCTCCTCCGGCTCCGCGGGGTGCTGCCCATCCGGCATCGCCTCCGGTGCCGCCCACGCCACCGCACTGGCCCGCCGTGGTGGCATCGCCACCTGCGCCACCCGATCCCCCCGTACCCCCCAGCAGGCCGCCTGTGCCGCCACGGCCACCGGTGCCGCCGTTGGCTCCATCACCGCCATCCCCGCCGGTGCCCGCCCTGCCCGCACGGCCGCCATGCCCGCCGTTGCACGCCCTGCCGGTGCATGCCGCGGCCGCATCGCCGCCATCGCCGGCGCGTCCGGCGTACCACCCCGCGTTGCCGCCGCGACCGCCGTTGAAGCCGTGGCCACCCGAGCCACGCAGCAGGCCCGCGTTGCCGCCATCGCACCGCGTGGTGCCAGAGCAGGTGGCCGCGGTGTGGCTGAAGCCGTTGCCGACGAGCAGGCCGGCGTGGGGCCGGGCTGCCGTGCCGTCGCGGAAGAGCACCGTGCGGCACTCGGGCGACGTGGACTTGATTCGCGCGAGCACCGCGTTGGCGCGTGCGACGCCCCCCGGCTGGGTGATGGCCTGCCGGGCCGGCACGGCCATGCGCAGCGCGCGGGCCACGCAACTCGACACCGACGGCAGCTGCGCCTGGGTGGCCACCGCGGCAGCGGGGTCGGGCGCGCCCATGGCCGACATGCACGACAGCGCCACTGCGACGGCGGAGACCGCGGCAATGCCGGGCAGGCGACGGGATGCTGGGGGCCGAGGGGTCACGTGCGGCTAAACCTACTCACACGCCACGCGACTTTCCGAACGGGTCTGTACGGTCATCGTCGATGATGCGCGCTCGACTCCCCGTCGGCATGGCCCTGATCGCCACCGCCGTTCCCGCCCTGGCATCCGTGGCGCCGGCATCCGCCGCGCGGGCATCTGCCCCGGCATCCCCCACGGCGACGTCCACCGCCACCGACTCCCTGGGCAGCCTGGCGCTCACGCTCACCACCAACCCGACCACCGTCACCAGCGGGGCCGACGTGCGCGCCACCCTCGTGGTGCTGAGCACCGGCACGCAGGCCGCCACCGCGGTGACCGCCTGCCTTGCCCCGCCGCCGCAGCTCAGCGTGGCGCAGGCCACAGGGGCACAGCGCAAGGGGCGCAGGGTGTGCTTCTCGATGGGCGACCTGCCGGCGGGCACCGAGCACTCGCGCGCGGTCACCCTGCGCGCGGTTGCCGATCGCACCGTGAACGTGCGGCTCGCGGCCAGCGCGTCGTCCACCTGCAGGTGCTCGGCACGCCCCTACACGCAGTCGCCGGTCATCCGCATCGTGCGCGCCGCGCCCACGCCGCGGGTCACCGGCTAGCCCCGCGTCACCGTCGCGCCCTTCTAGCTGAGGAAGCGCACCCGCGAGATGGGCCAGTAGATCATCTCGGCCTGGCCGATCACGTTCGACTGCGGCGTGAACTCGGCGTCGCGCTCCAGCCACACGTGGGCGTCGCATGAGCCCGGGCGGTTGTCGCCCAGCACCAGCAGGTTGTCGGCCGGCACCTCGGGGAAGCTGGCCTCGTAGTCGGGCGTGATCGCCGAGTCGATCACCAGTGGGTGGGCCGTGGCCTCGCCGGCCTTCTTCACGTACGTGACGTAGGTGACATCACCCTCGCCGAGGGTCTCCTCGCGCACGCCGTCGGGCCCGAACGAGTTGGGCTCGGCCACGCGGCGCACCGCCAGTGCCCCGCCCGGGCGAAGCGCCGGGTTGGCGTTGGACTGCGAGATGGTCTCCTGCTTCACCGTGACGATGTCACCCGGCAGGCCGATGACCCGCTTGACGAACGGCACGTCTCCGGGCTCGCTGCACGCTGCGCGGGCGCCCGGAGTGGGATCGAACACCACCACGTCGCCGCGCGAGATATCGCGCAGCTTGTAGATGACGCGGTTGGCGATGACCCGGTCGGGGGCGCGGTCGCCGGTGGAGTTGGCGCCCTGGATGGCCGGGTACATGGAGTTGGTGGGGATCTCATACGGCTTGGCCACCGACGCCTGGATCACGAACGCGAGCGTGACCGCCACCGCCACCGGCAGGATGAGGTCCTTGATGACCTTCCTCATGCGCTGCCCGCGCCGCCCGGCCCGTCGCCGCTGCCGCCCGCGCCGCTGCCCTCACCACTGCCATCGCCGCCCGAGCCGCCGCGGCGCGATGCGATGAGGTAGATCACAAAGCCGATGAGCGCCAGGCCCACGGCCACGATGATGGCGATGGCCACGGCGCTGAGGCCGCCCTCGTCCTGCTCGATGGTGCCGTCGCCCGACCCGCTGGGGTCCTGCGCCGACGCCGATTCATCGCCCGCCGGCACGTCGGCCGACGACCCCGATGCCGAGGTGGCGCCGCAGGCCTGGCCCGGGCGCCGGATGTTGGTGAGCTCGGCCTGGCGGATCACATCGACGGCCGCGCCGTACTGCTGCTGGTCGGGCCGGATGAGCTTGAGGGCCTCTTCGTAGTCGGCCAGCGTGTAGCAGCCGTTGATCTGGCCGTTGTCCTCGTAGTCGGCCAGCACCTGGCGGCCGCCCGCAAGGGCGGGCATGGCGAACACGCCCAGCAGGAGCGCGACGACGAACGACACGGCTACGCTGCGGCGGATGAGGGCGGCAGACACGCAGGCGAGCGTAGCCGGTCAGGAGGACCCACGCTGACCGGCGCGGTCGCGCGCGCACGTGGCGCGATGATCGCCGGCGGCCTGCTGCTGGCGGCCTGGGCCGTGCTCGCCGTGCTGAGCGGCGGCATCGACCTGGGCGATGGCCTTGCCACGCGCGGGGCCACCGCGGCCATGCTGGCGGCGCTCGTGGCCGCTCCCTTCGCGGCCTGGGCGCTCATGCGTTCGCGCGACCGCGCGGCGCCGCGGTCGGGCCCTGCCCTGCTGGCCATCGGTGGCCTCGGCGGCCTGGCGCTGTGGGCCGGAATCTCCATCGGGTGGTCGCTGGCCGGCGACCTGTCGTGGACCGAGGCCAACCGCATCGCCCTGGCCACCCTGGCGCTGGTCATCGGCATCGCCCTGGCGTCGCTCATCCCGCGGGCGCCCGAGCGCTTCGCGGCCGGGCTGGCAATCGCGGCCACGCCGGTGGTGATCTGGGCGCTCTTGGCGCGGTGCCTGCCCACGGTGTTCGGCAGCGACTTCGAGCCCTCGCGCCTGCAGGCACCGGTGGGCTACTGGAACGCCCTGGCGCTGGTGGCGGTGATCGCCGTGCCGGGAATCCTCTGGTGGGCGTCGCGCCGGGGTGGCGACGAGCGCGACCTCATGGGCGCGGCGGCGGCCATGGCCGTGGTGGTGACCACCCTGGTGCTCACCTACTCGCGCAGCGGCCTATTGGCCTTCATCGCGGTGCTGGTGATCGTGATCGGCCTCATGCCCGGCCGCGTGCGGCAGGCATCGGCCGTGGCCGGCGGAATCGTGGGGGCGATCCTGCCCGTGGCCTATGGCCTCACCACCGATGCGCTGACCGACGACGCCCTCATCGCCGCCGACCGCAGCGACGCCGGGCTCGGCCTGCTGTGGCGCCTGCTGCTGGGGCTGGCCATCGCGGCAGGGGTGGCCTGGGGAATCCGGCGGCTCATGGGCGGCGGGCGCCTCACGCGGCGGCGCGCGGGGATCGCCGCCATCGTGGCCGTGCTGGCGCTCGTGGCCGTGGCGGGCGCGTACGCCCTGGCCAAGCCGCGCGACGTGGGCACGTGGATATCGGCGCGCACCTCGGAGATCACCGGCGCCTCGGGTGGGCTGGCCAACACCCCCGGCAGGCTCGGAAGCCTGGACACCAACCAGCGGCTCGACTGGTGGGGCGAGGCCGCGCGATCGGTGCGCGGCAACGCCCTGGTGGGCGAGGGCGCCGGCACGTTCCCGCTGGTGCACCTGCGCGAGCGGCTGAGCGGCGAGGACCGCCTCAACGTGCGCCAGCCGCACAACCTGGTGCTCGAGATCGGATCGGGCCTGGGAATCATCGGCCTCGCGCTGCTCGGGTGCCTCATCGCCGGGGTGGCGTGGGCCGCGGTGCGGGCGTTCCAGGATCGCGCGCCGCCCACCGTGGCCCTGCCGCTGGCGGTGTTCGGGGCGTTCGTGCTGCAGTCGCAACTCGACTGGAGCTGGACCGTGCCCGCCCTCACCACGGCCGCCATGGCCGCGGGAGGAGTGGTGATCGCCTCGGCCGCGCCTGGTCCGGCGGCGCCCGGGCGGGCACTGCCCCGACCGCTGGTGGCGGGCGCGTGGGCGCTGGCGCCCGTGATCGTGCTCAGCGCCGTGCTGCCCTGGTGGAGCCAGGAGAAGGTGGCGTCGGGCAACCAGGCGATCTCGGCCGGGCAGCCGGCCATCGCCCAGGAGCGGGCCATGGAGGCGTCAGACCTCAACCCGCTGGCCGTGCAGCCGTGGCTGCTGCGCGCCCGCGCGGCCGCCCTGGCCGGCGACCCCGTGGGCATGCGCACCGCGGCCCGGCAGGCCACCGTGGTGCAGCCGTCCAACCCGGCGTCATGGACCCTGCTGGCGATCTCGTACGGCGATACCGCGGCCGGACGCGCGGCGTGGCAGCAGGTGCTGGTGCTGAGCCCCAACGACGCCCGCGCGCGCCTGGCGCTCGAGGCGACCGACTAGCGCCCGACGAGCGCCCGACGAGCAACCGACCAGGAGGACCCGTGGCAACCGTCGTGCTCTTGCATCCGTTCCCGGTGGACCACCGGTTCTGGGACGACGTCGCTCCCGCGCTCGAGGCCGCGGGGCACCAGGTGATGGCCCCCGACCTGCCGGGCTTCGGCGCCAGCCCCGCGTGGCCCGGCTGGACCATGGACGAGGCGGCCGACCGCCTGGCTCCGGACATCCCGCCCGGGTCGGTGGTGGCCGGGCTCTCGATGGGCGGTTACCTGGCGCAGGCCATCGTGGCGCGCCACCCCGACCGCGTGGGGCGGCTGGTGCTGGCCGACACCCGTGCCGAGGGCGAGACGCCCGAGGGGCTCGAGGCGCGGCGCGAGGCGGCCGACGCCCTGCGACGCGACGGCACCGCGCAGTTCATCCCGGCGTTCGTGCAGCGCGCGCTGGGCCCGGCGCCGTCTGACCACGCCGTGGCCAGGCTCACCGAGCTGGCATCGGCCCAGACCGCCGACGCCATGGCCGAGGCCACCATCGCCATCAGCCGGCGGCCCGACCACACCGCCCTCTTGCCGCGCATCGCCGTGCCCACGCTGGTGATCGTGGGCGAGCACGACCAGGTGACCCCTCCGCCGCTCGCCACCGTGCTGGCGCAGGGAATCCCCGACGCCCGCCTGGCCGTGATCGGCGGATCGGGCCACATGACCGCCCTCGAGCAGCCCCAGGAGTGGGCCGAGCTGGTCATCGAGTTCATCGGCTGAATCGGGCGGCGGCGACCGCTTCCGGAGGCCCATGGCGCATCCGTGAGGATGGGGAACGTCCTGCTAATGGGTGGTTTTCTTGACTCGCTAGGGCGCGGCGACGTACCCTGCCCGACCTATGCCATCGCTTCCGCCTGCAATCAATCTCACGTTCACCACCAAGGGGGATGGTCCCCTGGTGGTGGCGCTCCACGACGTCGGCCGGCCGGCCAAGGACCTTCAGAAGGCCCTCAAGCCGCTGCTCAGCGACCACCGGTTGCTCATCCCCGAGCTTCGCGGCCACGGCGACTCGCCGTGCCCGGCGGGGCCGTGGAGCATCGACGACTTCGCGTCTGACGTCGCCCGCCTCGTGGCCGGCGAGGGCGGCGGGGCCGTGATGGTGGGCATCGGGCTGGGTGGCGCCACGGCGCTGGCCCTGGCGCTGGGCCACCCGGGCCTGGTGAGCGGCCTCGTGCTGTCGGGCATCGGCCCGCGTGGCGAGGACAGCGACGGCCGCGACCGCTGGATGCTCATCGCCCGCGCGCTTCGCGAGCGCAACCGCGACGAGGGCCAGGCGCTGGCCGCCGAGGCCATGGCCACGCGTCCCGACTGGCGCGGCGCGCTGGCGCAGGTGGACGCCCCGGTGGCCATCCTGGCCGGCAGCGACGACAAGGCCGTGCCCGCCCAGGACCAGCGCGAGCTGGCCATCTGGCTGCGCGCCGCCACCTTCGACGTGGTGGAGGGCGCCGGGCACGACATGGCCAAGGACGGCGGCCCCGAGCTGGTGGCCGCGGTGCGGCGCCTGGCGATCGCCGAAAAGGCCGAGGCCGTCACCGCATAGCCGGCGAGCCGCCCCTCGTCGTCGACCTCGACGGCACGCTCCTCACGCACGATTCCCTGCTGCAGCTGGTGGGCGAGGTTGCCCGCCGCGCCCCGCACCGCGCGCACAAGGTGGTGGGTGCCGCCCGGTCGTCGCAGGCCCACGCCCGGCACTTCCTCTGGCGCGAGGCGGGGCTCGACGCCGCGCGGCTGCACTACTCGCCCTCGGTGGTGCGCTACCTCGAGCAGCAGGCCACCACGGGCCGGCAGATCGTGCTGGCCACCGGATCGACGCAGGAGATGGCCGACGCCGTGGCCGACTACGTGGGGGTGTTCACGCGCGCCATCGGGGCGCTACCTCCCGAGACGCTCACGGGCGACCGCAAGGCCGCGCGCCTGGTGGACGACTTCGGCTTGCGGGCCTTCGACTACGCGGGCAACTCATCGGCTGATCTCGCCGTGTGGCGCGTGAGCCGCGCGGGGATCGTGTGCAACGCCCCGGCCCGGGTGCTGCGCAAGGCGATGCAGGTGACCGATGTGGTGGCCAGCTTCGACGACCGCCGCTACCGCGGCCCGGGCCTGCAGTCGCTGCTCAGCCTGATCGCGAAGAACTGACCTCGTCGGCCGCCGCCAGGGGCGGCGGGTCGGGGTGGCCGGCCAGGCGCGCGCGTATGCGGGCGATGCGCTCGCGGCGGCGCGTCTCGCGCTGCTGGGCGCGGTCGAGCTTCTTGGGTCGCGTGGCGTAGAAGCGCCCCGCCCACCAGCTGGGCACCCGCGCCAGGCGCACCGCGCCGAACAGCGCCACCAGCGGCACGAAGAAGCCGATGGCCGCCATCATGATCTTCCCCTTCGCCAGGGTGATCACCACCAGCACCAGGTTGAAGACGATGGCGTAGGCCAGGGCCCACGGGGCGTCATCCACGTTCGCCAGCGATACGCCCAGCGGCCCCTCGCCCAGGATGAGCGCGGTCATCACGAGGATCGTGGCGAGGATGGCGTCCACCGACTTCTGGCCCTCGGGGCTCCAGTAGACGTCGTCCAGGTGAAGGAAGAGCGCGAACTCGTCGAGCACCAGGGCCGCGCCGATGCCGAACACCACGGCGAGCATCTGCAGCCACGGGCTGCGGAACTCGAACGCGAACGACAGCATGCCGGCGGCCAGCATGAACAGCATCCCCCACACCTGGTGGTGGATGTGCACGCCGCCGATCTCGATGTCCTTGATGACCTTGCCCTTGCCGTCGTCCTCCTCGGCAGGCGGTGGCGCGCCGCTGGCGGCGGCCTCCTCGGCGGCCACGCGCTCGGCGCGGATGCGCCGGGTGATGATGCGCGTGATCGCGAAGGTGGCGACGAACCCCACGAGCATGCACAGCACCGCGAAGCGCTGCGGCGTGAACGTGAAGTCGACGAAGATGTCCATGGGATCGCTGGCGGCGCCGCGGGCAGCCCGCCGGGCCGGCGCCTACTCCTCGGCGTCCTCCACCGAGTCGGGATCGGCCAGGCCGTTGAGCGCAGCGCCCTCATCGCCCTCCTCGCCGTCGGTCAGCTCGCCGGCGGCGATCTGCGACAGCGCGCGGATGATGGTGACGCACAGGGCGTCGGAGATGGCCACCTGCACCGATGATCCGTCGGCGTCCTGCAGCTGCACCGTCCAGTGGGGCACGATGCCCACCTCGTCGTTCATGTGCGGCGGGGTGACGGCCGCGCCCACGAGGCTCTCGATGTTGACGCCGAAGAGCATGGCCGCCGGCATGACGGTCTCCTCGGGCTCCCACGCCTGGGCCTCGGGCGGCATGTCGCCGCGCATGGGCTCGGCCTGGGTGAAGGCCCCCATGAGGTTCTCGGCGTCCTGCTGGCTCACGAACGCGCTGGCCTGCACCGACGGCCCGCCGAGGAACACGATGATGGCCGAGGGGATCTGGTCGGGGGTCGGCCCCTCCTCGCCCTCGGGGACCTCGATCTGCACGTCGACCGGGGCGGCCTGGAACGCGGTGGCCTGGAAGGCGATGGTGTGGCGCACGTGGGGAAACCTCTCGTCGTTGTATGGCGTCGCCGTTGTGTAGCGTCGCGGGCGATGCCCGAGGCCCGCATTGTCTCACGCACGCACGCTCCGGTGGCGATCCCGCTCGCCTCGCGGGTCTCCCCCGACGCCCTGCTGGCCGCCGTGCTGCACCTCGACTCCCCTGCGCTGGTGCGCCACCTGGGCCGCACCATCGTGGCCGCGTGCCCCGACGAGGTGGCCACGGGGGCATCGGTATGGGATGCCCTGCGCCGCCCGCCGGCCGCGGCCGGGCCCGCCGCCGACCCCATGGCGGGCGGATGGATCGGCCTGCTGGCCGACCGCCTGGCAGGAACGGTGGAACTGCTGCCGGGATCCCCGCCCGACGAGGCCGGGCCGCCCGCCGGGGCGATCGCGCGCTACCCGGCCGTGATCGTGATCGACGACGACGACGGCCGCGCCACGCTGGTGGCCGAGCGCCCGGGGCCCGAGGCCGACGCCCTGATGGAGGCCATGCACGCCCGCGCCGGTGCCCTGCCGCGCGTGCCGCCGCCGGGCAGCGACGTGCGCTCGTCTCTTCCCGGTGCGATGTACGAGGCCGCGGTGGATCACGCGCGCGAGCTGATTCGCGCCGGCGACGTGTACCAGGTGAACATCGTGCAGCGGCTGGATGCCGAGTGGACTGCCGGCCCTGCCGCCCTGGCCCGCGCGCTGTGGGGCGCCGCCGGCCCCGCTCCGCACCGCGCCTACATCGACATGCCCGAGGGCACGATCATCTCGGCGTCGCCCGAGCGCATGGTGGCCAGCGATGGGGTCACCGCCTGGAGCGAGCCCATCAAGGGCACTGCTGCCCCCGGCGACTTCCTGGCCCTCACCGCCAGCACCAAGGACCGTGCCGAGCACGTGATGATCGTCGACCTGGTGCGCAACGACCTGGGGCGCATCGCCGAGCCCGGCGGGGTGTCGGTGCCGAGCCTCATGGGCCCGCTGGTCACCGCCTATGCCGACCACATGGTGAGCCGGGTGAGCGCGCGACTGCGGCCCGACGTCGGGCCGGCCGATGTGCTGCGCGCGGTGTTCCCGGCGGGGTCGGTCACCGGTGCGCCCAAGGTGCGCGCGCTCGAGGTGATCCGCGAGATCGAGCCCGTGGGCCGTGGGCCGGCCTTCGGCAGCGTGGTGGCCGTGGGCACCGATGGGTCGCTCGATGCCTCGGTGACCATCCGCACCGCGTGGGTGCCCCGGGGCGTGCCGCGCGCGCAGTACTGGTCGGGCGGGGCGATCGTGTGGGACAGCCACCCGGTGGCCGAGCGCGAGGAGGCCTGGCGCAAGGCCGCGCCGTTCCTCGCTGCCATGGGATCCACCGCGCCGTGAGCCACGTGGTGTGGCTGGACGGCGGCCTGGTGCCGCCCGACGAGGCGGCCCTGCCCATCACCGACCCGGGCGTGCGCTGGGGCGACGGCCTGTTCGAGACCATGCGCGCCGAGCACGGGCGCATACCGCTGATCGACCGCCACCTGGCGCGCCTGATGCAGTCGATCGCGGCCCTGGGGTTCGACCCCGCGCCATCCGAGGCCGACATCCGCGCCGCGCTGGCCGAGTGCATGGCGAAGGTCGACCCGGGCGTGCACCGCGTGAGGGTGACAGTCACCCCCCACCCCACCCTGCTGGTGGAAATCACTGCATATGAGCCGAATCCGGCACCCGGGGTGACAGTCACCAGCCTCATCGGCACCTGGTGGCCGGGCGAGGAGATCCGCGAGCACAAGACGCTGTCGTACGCCGCGCACCGGCTGGCGCACCGGCGCGCGGTGGAGGCCGGCGCCGACCATGCGCTGCTGCTGGACGACGTGGGGTACCTGGGCGAGTCGGACGCCGCCAACGTGTTCATCGTGGCGGGCGGCACGCTGCTCACCCCGCCGGTCGAGGGGATCCTGGGCGGCGTCACCCGCGACCTGCTGCTCGAGGCCGCCGAGGCCGAGGGCATCCCCATCGACGTACGCCACATCGCCGAGGCCGAATGGCGCAACGCCGACGAGATGTTCCTGAGCAACGGCCTCGCGGGCCTCACCCCGGTGCTCGCCGTGGACGGCATACCGGTGCGCGACGGCACCCCGGGCCCCATCAGCCTGCGCCTGAAGGAGGCCTTCGCCCGCGCGGGAGGCTGGGCCTAGCCCCCAAACCCCGGTGTCAGGCACCTAACCAACCCGGCACGAAGTCGGCACAGGGTGTGCGCCCTGCGGGTGTCGCGCGCACCTACCGTCGGCTGCATGCCGATGACCGACAAGGCCGTGCGCTCAAACCTCATCCGTGAGGGCTGGACCAAGCGTCGGCAGCGGGGCTCTCACGAGATCTGGGCATCTCCGGATGGCAGGCGGCGCACTGTTGTCGCCGGGCGGGACTCCGATATCGTCCATGTCCAGACGCTTGCAGCCATCAGACGTCAGACGGGAATGGATTACCTGCGATGACCAAGTACCTCGTGATCTACGAGCAGGGTGACGACGGAGCGTGGGGTGCGTACTCCCCCGATCTGGAAGGGGCCTTTGCCCTCGGCCGCACGCGCGCCGAGGTGGAGGCGCGCATGCATGAGGCCGTCACCGCGTACGTGGAGGTAATGAGGGAGGATGGCTTGCCCATCCCCGAGCCCTGCCACCACGCCGATTACATCGCCGTTCCAGCGGCAGTGCCCGAGCGGCGGCCCTAGCCCTAGCCCTTGCCCCGCCCGGCCTTGGTGCCGTGCTGGGGCTTCTCGCGCATGGGCGGGGCCACCTTGCGACCGAGCAGGCGCATGGCCTTGAGGCCGAGCGAGAGCTTCTCGCGATCGTCGGTCTTGCCGATGTCGAGCCCCGCGAGCTCGGTGATGCGATCGAGCCGGTAGCGGATGGTGTGCCGGTGCGTGTAGAGCGTCTGCGCCGTGGCGGCGAGGTTGCAGTCGAGATCGAGGTAGGTGGCCACCGTGCCAACGAGCTCGGTCTGGTACTGCTCGTCGTAGCGCACCAGCGGCGCCATGGTCTGCTCGTAGAAGGCCTCGAGCTCCTCGGGCCGGTCGGCGAACACCTGGAACAACAGCTTGTAGGTGCCGGTCTCCTCGAAGGTGACCACCTCGCCGGCGCGGCCGAGCTTCTCGCCGATGGACAGCGCGAGCTGGGCCTCATCGATGGCCGACCCCAGGCGCTCGGGGTCGTCCTGCTGGCGTGACAGGGCGAGCGTGAGCGTGAGGCCGGGCACCGTGGGCCCGGTGGCCGCCAGCAGCCGGCGGGCCAGCGTGTGCGAGAGCTCCTCGGCGCTCTCGCCGTCCTCACCCTCGGCCCGGTTGGGAAGCAGCACCACCAGCAGGCCCTCGTGCCAATCGACCAGCGCCTTGGGCCAGTGGAGCTCCAGCACCCCGCGCGTCTGCTGCATGAAGCGGCGGATGAGCCGGGGGTCGCTGATCACCCGGCCCTCGTCGTGCGGGTCGTGCAGCGTGCCCACCAGGGCCACCGCACCATTCGTGAGGTCGGCGCCCAGGTGACGGGCGCGACGCACCAGCGACTCGCGGCTCACCACCTCGCCGGCCAGGAGCTCCTCGATGAGCTCGCCGCGAAGGCGCGCCGCGGTGTCCACGCGGGTGACCTCGCGGCGGCGCTCCACCAGCAGGGCGTCGGCCAGCGCCAGCAGCGCGGGGTCGTCGGCCGACGGCGTGGCGCCCCACGCCACGAGCACGCCCGGCAGGTCATCCACCCCGGGGCTGCTCAGCCGCACGATGTGCGCCCCCTTGATGCCCGCCTCGGTGAACGGCCCGAGCAGCGACGCCGGCCCGTGGGTGCGGGCGGCCTCGATGGCGTCGCCCAAGGCGTCGTCGCGCGCATCGGTGAGGCCAGAGGTGCCGAGCACGTCGCGGGACTCATCGAGGATCGCCACGGGCGCCCCAAGCACCTCGGCCGCGGCCTCGGCGATGCCCGGCGTGCCGAGCCCCGCGATGAGCACCCGGCGAAGCGCCGCGCGCGCCTCGATCTCGCGCGCCTGGCCCGACAGGTGCGCGTGCGCGGCCGCCACCACCTCGGCCCACGGCCGGTCCTCCGGACTGACGATCACCGGCACGCGCGGCTTGCCCGACACCGCCGCGCGCGTGACCACCGCCACCACCCCCGCCGGCAGCGGCTTGGGCACCCCCCCGGGCGACACCAGCAGCGCCTGGTCCTGCGGCGGGGCCGATGGGTCGTCCAGCACCACCGCCAGCACGCTCACGCCCTCGGCGCCGCCTGCGGGCGCCACCGCCGCGCCCTCGAACGCCGGCAGCGCGAGTATCTCGGCAAGCGGACGCCCGCCGGGTGCGCCGGACGCGGCCCCCTCTGGCGCGACGGATGCGCGCTTGGTGCGGGTGGACACTGCACAAGCATGAAGGAGCCGGGGGGGTCGGGCAAGCCCTCACGGGGCCTCTCGCAACGGGATTGTCCCCGTGCACAAGGCCCGCGCGCGAAGTCTTGGCCCCCGCGAGAACGCCCCAGATGGCCTTGCAGCCGTATTCTCCGCCAGCCGGATGACCGAAATCCGGTGTTCGCGGCGTTCCCGGGGGCACTACCACCCGCCCATTCGCCGCGCGCGAACGATCTCAGGAGGACCTGACCACTCATGCCGACGCGACACAAGAACCTCGGCGCTGCGCAGTGGGTCGCCGAAGAGGCGATCATCGAGCCCGTCGACCTGACGCTGCCCGAGAACAACGTCTATGGCGAGAACGTCTTCGGCCCGGCCGCGCAGCGCGCCCGCCTGCCCAAGTCGGTGTTCCGCAAGCTGCAGGCCACCATCGAGCGCGGCGTGGAGCTCGACCCCTCGATCGCCGACGCCGTGGCATCGGCCATGAAGGACTGGGCGCTGGCAAAGGGCGCCACGCACTACACCCACTGGTTCCAGCCGCTCACCGGCTCGACCGCCGAGAAGCACGACTCGTTCTTCGGCCCCACCGGCGAGGGCACCAGCATCGCGGAGTTCTCGGGCAAGGAGCTCATCCAGGCCGAGCCCGACGCGTCGTCGTTTCCCACCGGCGGAATCCGCGCCACGTTCGAGGCCCGCGGCTACACGGCGTGGGACCCCACGAGCCCCGCCTTCATCATGGAGAGCCCCAACGGCGCCACGCTGTGCATCCCCACGGCCTTCATGTCGTGGACCGGCGAGGCGCTCGACAACAAGCTGCCCCTGCTCAGGTCGATGGAGGCCCTCAACACGGCGGCGCTCAAGGCCCTCGATCTGTTCGGCGACCACGACGCCCAGCGCGTGTTCACCACGGTCGGTGCCGAGCAGGAGTACTTCCTGATCGACGAGCAGTACTACTACGAGCGCCCCGACCTCATCAACACGGGCCGCACGCTCTACGGCGCCAAGCCGCCGAAGGGCCACGAGCTGGACGACCACTACTTCGGGTCGATCCCCGACCGCGTGCTGGCATTCATGATGGAGGCCGAGCGCGAGCTGGCCCGCCTCGGCGTGCCGATCAAGACCCGCCACAACGAGGTGGCGCCCAACCAGTACGAGGTGGCGCCGATCTTCGAGATCTCGAGCGTGGGCGCCGACCACCAGCACCTGGTCATGCAGCTGCTGCAGAAGGTCTCCCGCCGCTACGGCCTGGTGGCCCTGCTGCACGAGAAGCCCTTCGCGGGCGTCAACGGATCGGGCAAGCACAACAACTGGTCCATGGGCACCGACACCGGCAGCAACCTGCTGGAGCCCGGCGACACGCCGCACGACAACCTGCAGTTCCTGTTCTTCGCCGCGGCGGTCATCCGTGCGGTCGACAAGTACGCGGGCCTGCTGCGCGCCACGGTGGCCAACGCCGGGCAGGACCACCGCCTGGGTGCCAACGAGGCCCCGCCGGCCATCATCTCCATCTACCTGGGCGCGGAGATCCAGCGCGTGATGGAGGGCATCGCCGCCGGCAAGGTGCGCAAGAGCACGCCCAAGTCGTTCCTGGGCCTGGGCTCCGCCGTGCTGCCGGACATGCCGCTGCACGCGGGCGACCGCAACCGCACCAGCCCGTTCGCCTTCACCGGCAACAAGTTCGAGTTCCGGGCGCTGGGGTCCAACCAGGAGCTCGGCCTGCCCAACACGGTGCTCAACACCATCGTGGCGGAGTCGGTGGACTACATGGCCGGCGAGCTCAAGAAGAAGCTGGCCAAGCGCGGCGCCACCCTCGAGAAGGCGGTGGTGGAGGTCGTGCGCGACGTCTCCAAGCAGCACGGCCGCGTGGTGTTCGACGGCGACGGCTACTCGGAGGCCTGGCACAAGGAGGCCGAGAAGCGCGGCCTGCTCAACCTGCGCACCACGCCGGACGCCCTGCCGCAGTTCGTCACCCCGGCCACCGTGCAGGTGTTCACCAAGTACAAGGTGCTCGACAAGCGCGAGCTCACCGCCCGCTACGAGGTGTACGTCGAGCAGTACATCACCAAGGTGAACATCGAGGCGGAGACCGCCGCGAACATCGCGCGCACGCTCATCCTGCCCGCGGCGCTGCGCCAGGTGGCGCTGTGCGAGGACGCCAGCCTGGCCGACCTCACCGCCGAGTCGCGCGGCCTGGCCGAGGACCTGCTCAGGGCCATCAAGGACCTGGAGAAGGTCAACGCCAACCACCCGCACGGCGGATCGGCCATCAAGCACGCCGAGTACATGCGCGACAAGGTGCTGCCGGCCATGGAGGCCGTGCGCGAGGTGGCGGATGAGCTCGAGGGCCTGGTGGCCGACGACTTCTGGCCGCTGCCGAAGTACCAGGAGATGCTGTTCGTGAAGTAGCGAGGAGCGAGGCAGGGGCGCCCACCGCACCACGGGGCGCAGCCGAAGGGGCCGGATTTCGTGGGGAGGACCGTTCATGGAGGTCCGACCGCGAAGATCCGGCCCCTTCGGCGTTGAGGCCCGCGGGTCCGGTAGGTTCGCCCCATGACACGCGACGAGATCCTGGCGCTGGTCGAAGAGCGCGACATCAAGTTCATCCGGTTCTGGTTCACGGACATCCTGGGCCAGCTGAAGAGCTTCGCGGTCACCCGCGAGGAGCTTCCGGCCGCGATGGAGAGCGGCATGGGCTTCGACGGCTCGTCGATCACCGGCTTCAACGCCATCGAGGAGTCGGACATGATCGCCATGCCCGACCCCGAGACCTTCGCGGTGCTGCCCTACCGGCCCACCGAGCAGGGCGTGGCGCGGATGTTCTGCGACATCCAGCTGCCCACCGGCGAGCCGTATGAGGGCGACCCCCGGCAGATCCTTCGCCGGGCGCTGGAGCGCGCGCGGGGCATGGGGTACGACCACTTCTACCTGGGCCCCGAGCTGGAGTTCTTCTACTTCAAGGACTCCTCGGGCACCGAGCCGCTCGATCGCGGCGGGTACTTCGACCTCACCACGCTCGACGCCGCCAGCGACCTTCGCCGCGAGACCGTGCTGGCGCTGGAGGCCATGGGGATCCACGTGGAGTACTCACACCACGAGGTGGCGCCGAGCCAGCACGAGATCGACATGCGGTTCGACGACGCCCTGCGCATGGCCGACAATGTCATGACCTACCGCACGGTGGTGAAGGAGGTCGCGCACCGCAACGGCATCTACGCCACATTCATGCCCAAGCCGCTGGCCGACGAGAACGGCTCAGGAATGCACACGCACCAGAGCCTGTTCCGCGGCGAGAGCAACGCGTTCTTCGACCCGTCGGATGAGTACCTGCTCTCTGCCGACGCCAAGGCGTTCATCGCCGGGCAGCTGCGCCACGCCCGCGAGCTCTCGTGCGTGTTCGCGCAGTGGGTGAACAGCTACAAGCGCCTGGTGCCCGGCTACGAGGCGCCGGTGTACATCGCGTGGAGCCGGCGCAAC
>JBJTJN010000096.1:0-8186 GCA_046095485.1 Actinomycetota bacterium | reverse complement strand
CAAGAGGCTGTTCCCCAAAGGATCAAGGTCCGCTTGATTGACGAGCAGCGAAGGCTTGATGTCGAACGGAGGGATGATGGGCTGCTCCAGCTGACTGACGATCTGCAGACTCAGTTCCGGATTGACCGGGGGTGCTGGCGCTGGAGTTGGTGATGGGTTCGGTGTTGGTGGCGGGCTCGGCGGGGGGGGTGGGCTCGGCCGCCCCCGACCCCGCTCCAGTGCCCGCCACCGGCGGCGGAGGGGGTGCCTCCACCGATGCACCATTGGCCTCCACGGGGCCGGCCGGACCCGCGGCGTCCTTCTTCTTGCGGCCGCGGCGACGTGGCAGCGACTTGGTCCGCACCTCGACGTCCTCCGTGGCCACGGCGGCCACTGCGCCGGCCGGCAGGCCGTCCGCGGAGTCCACAGCGTCATCCGCGCCATCGGCATCCGCCACGTCATCAGCGTCGTCGGCCTCGTCGGAATCCGTGGTCTTGGGATTCAGCAGCGAGCCACCGCTGGCCTCGATCTCGGCTTCGATACGGCGCTTCAGCACCAGCTGCTGGCCGGCAGTCCATAGGTTGGTGGTGGCCCAGTAGATGACCAGTCCCGCGGGCACGGGGAATTGGAAGATGAAGAACACGATGCCAATGGGCAGCAACCGCATCAGCCAGCGCTGGTTCTTGCTCATGTTGGCCGTGGCCGAGAGCTCCGACGAGATGAGTTGCGATACGGCGTACACCACGATGAGCGGGATCACCGCCCAGCCGATCTCGGTGAGCAGCTTCGAGACGTCGGGGATGACGTACATGAACGACACGTCCGTGCCGTCGGCAAAGTTCTGGCTGCGCAGGGTGTAATAGAGCGCGATGAACACCGGCGCCTGGAGCAGCAGGGGGAGGCAGGAGCCGAACGGATTGACGTCGTTCTCCTTGTAGAGATTCATCATCTCTTCCTGCAGCTTCTTCTTGTTCCCCTTGTACTTGCGCTGCAGTTCCTTCATCTGCGGCGCGACCTCCTGCATGCGCCGCGCCGACTTGTACTGCTTGACGAACAGCGGAAGCAGGATCAGGCGCACCAGAAGGGTGAGCATGACGATGGCCCAACCCCACGTGAAGCCGATCCCGTGGAAGAAGTCCAGGACCGCGCGAAGTGGTGCCTCGAGGAGATCGAGTGGGTTCATCGCGCCCCGAACAGCGTCTGGTCAGCGGGGTAGTCCACCCCGCCCTTGCTCCACGGGTTGCAGCGCAGCAGGCGCCACCCCGCAAGCACGAAACCCCTGCTCACGCCATACATCTGGATCGACTGCACGGCATACTCGGAGCAGGTTGGGTAGTACTTGCACCGTCGCGGGAACAGTGGGGAGATCGTGCGCTGGTAGGCACGCACCAGGCCGAGGGCAAGGGCCTTCATGCGGCCGCCACCGGGGCGGCCTTCTCGGCCAGCTCCTGCAGTCGCTCCCCGAGGGCCTGTGAGCCGCGCTCCTCGATGTACTCGTGGGCGCCCTGCCGGGCGATCACCACGTAGTCCACGCCCGGCGCGAGACCGGGTGAGATGCGCGCGAATTCCTCTCTGAGCACGCGTTTCACGCGGTTTCGCTCCACTGCGCCGCCCACCCGCTTGCCCACCGACAGGCCGAGGCGGGGCGGATCGCCCTCACCGCGATTGAAGGCGTACACCACCAGGTGCCGGCCCGCAGCGGATGTTCCGCGGCGATAGACCGAGTCGAAATCGCCGGACCTGGTGATCCGGCTGCGCCTGCCTCGTGGGGCGGCGCCGTCTGGCACGGGGCCAGCGGCCTACGCGGAGAGCCGGGCGCGGCCCTTCGCGCGGCGACGCTTGATGATTGCCTGGCCGGCGCGAGTGGACATGCGCTTGCGAAAGCCATGGGTCTTGCTGCGCTTCCGCGTATTCGGCTGATAGGTGCGCTTCACTCGGCTGCTGCTCCTTGGGACACGGCCTGGGCTCTGCACCGCTCGAACACGGCGCACGACGCGGAAACACTACCAGAGCACCCCTATCCGGCCCGCCGAACGCCTCTTCCCGGGCTGAGGCGGCGGCGAGCGACACATCGGCCCGCTGGTGGTGGTCATTTCACCACTCCGCGGGCGCCTTCCGGGCCCCGAAAACTCCACAGCTGTGGACATGCCTGTGGATAACTCGTGTTTTCCCTGCTCAAAGGCGTTTGATTGTGCATGCTTTCGTGTGCAAGTGCGGGTGAGGGCACGGTTTTTCCCGCTCATACGTTCCCCGCTTGTCCACAGGGTGCCTCAGGGACGTTTCCGGCCATTCGCCGTTGGTAGCGTGCCGCACCCGAATGAGCACGGAACTTCCCGACAGCCTTGCGGCCCTGCACGTCCCGGGCGCCATGTACGTGGTGCGCATCGCCGTGCACCGCGCGGCGCTCGAGCCGCCGGCGATCACGGAGATCCGCGATATCACGCCGGCCGCGGTGATCGAGTCGGCGTTCTCGATCGTGGCGCAGGAGTCGTCGGTGCCGCCCCTCGCGCTCCGCGAAGTGGTCGAGAACCTCATCCACGCCGACTTCCGCGATGCCCTCGTCACCGTGCTGGACGGCGGGCGCACCGTGCGGGTGTCCGACCGCGGACCAGGCATCAACGACCCGCGTCGCGCCATGGAGCCGGGCTACACCAGCGCCGACGAATCCATCCGCGCCGTGGTGCGCGGCTGCGGGTCGGGCCTGGCGCTGGCTTCGGGCCTCGTGGCCGCCGAGGGCGGGTTACTCGAAATCGAGGAGAACCTCGGTGGCGGTACCGTGGTGACCATCACGGTCGACGCGCCGCCTGCGCCCGAGCCGGCCGGCGAGCCCGGGCAGCCGAACGACGTGCAGCGCAGCCTGCTCGCGCTGCTGCTGGAGATGGCACCCGCCCACCCCGAGACCATGGCGCGTGAGCTCGGCCTGCCGCTCGGCGAGGTCGGCCGTGAGCTCGTGATGCTCGAGCACCGCGGCCTAGTCGTGCGCTTCGCCGATGGCGGGCGCGTGCTCACCGAGCGCGGCGCGGCGATCGTCGCCACCCTCGTCTAGTCCATGAGCTCATCAGGTCCGATCATCCAGGACGAGGAGCGCCTCGCCGCCATCTGGCAGCAGGTGCTCGATCGCCTTCGGGGGGCGCTGAACAGCGCCACCTACAGCCTCACTTTTGAGCGAGCGCGTGCGCTGGGCCTGGAGGATGGTCGCTTCCGCATCGGGGTGGAGACCGAGTTCGCGCGGGGGTGGATCGTGCAGCGCTACGACTCCCTGGTGCGCGACGCCCTCTTCGAGGTGCTGGGCCACGACGTCGCGGTGAACGTCGAGGTGGTGGCTCCGGTGGACCTGCCGGCGGGCATCCCCGCCGCCGCGACGGCGGCCGAGCCCGCCCCCCGGCCGGAGCCGGTCGCTCCTCCCACGCAGAGCGAGATTTCCTCGCGCTTGCAGGGACGTTTCACCTTCGAGGCCCTCGTGGTGGGGCCGAGTAACCGCTTCGCCCACGCCGCGGCCCTGGCGGTGGCCGAGACCCCGGCACGTGCATACAACCCGCTCTTCATCTACGGCGGCGTGGGCCTGGGCAAGACCCACCTGCTGCAAGCCATCGGCCACTACGTGGCCGAGAACCACCCGGGTCTTTCAGTGCGCTACGTGTCAGTGGAGACGTTCACCAACGAGTTCATCAACGCCCTGCGTGACGGCGGCATCAGGTCGTTCAAGGACCGCTACCGCAGCACGGACATCCTCCTCATCGACGACATCCAGATGCTGGAGGGTCGCGAGCAGACGCAGGAGGAGTTCTTCCACACCTTCAACGCGCTGCACGAGCACGGCAAGCAGATCGTCATCTCGAGCGACCGTCCCCCGAGCGCCATCAAGACCCTCGAGGACCGGCTGCGCTCGCGCTTCGAGATGGGCCTCATCACGGACGTCCAGCCCCCCGACCTGGAGCTGCGCATCGCCATCCTGCGCAAGCGGGTACAGACCGACGGCTACCAGATACGCGACCCCGAGGTGCTGTCGTTCATCGCCGCCCGGGTGTCCACCAACGTGCGCCAACTCGAGGGCGCCCTCATCCGCGTGGTGGCCCACTCATCCATCTCGGGCCGGCCCGTCACCGTGGACCTCGCCCAGGAAGTGCTCACCGACCTCTTCCCGGGCGGCCCCGGTGGCGAGATGCGCATCGACCTCATCCAGGAGGCCGTCGCGCGCCATTACGGCATCAGCATCGACGAGTTGGTGGGTGAGAAGCGCACCAAGCGCATCGTGATTCCGCGCCAGGTGGCCATGTACCTGTCGCGGGAGCTCACCGACGCCTCGCTGCCCACCATCGGCCGCGCGTTCGGTGGGCGTGATCACACCACCGTCATCTACGCGGTGCAGAAGGTGACCAAGCTCCTCGCCGACGGCGGAGAGGTGTACGAGGCCGTGCAGGCCCTAACGACATCACTCACCGGGGCCGCCGGGGGCCGCTCCAACACCCAGGGCTAAGGGCACCGGCCCGGTTGCGAGCCTGCGGGGGGTGCCGGGGGGCGCGTGGGAGCCACTGCGTCGGCCCAGTCGCACCCTTTCGCCCGCGTGCTGCGGTTTTTTCATGGTTGGCCCCGTGTGGAGATCGCGCGGCTCTTCTGGGGATGGGCTGTGGAAAACCTGTTGGTGGGTGGGTGGTCCCTCCCCACCCCTCCAGAGGGCCGTGGCCACGGGGTTTTCGTGCTGTGGATGGCTGTTGGTGGATACCCGCCTTATCCCCGGCTGCCCACAGGTACTCCACAGGGCGAAAAGGTGCTGTTACGCGGCCATAACATGCTCGTATCCCCGGGTTCCACAGGCCCTATGACGGTGTCTATGACACTTCCTCTTATTCCTTCACTTCATTGTCGCCTTGTGGGCGGTTCGCTCCGGGGCCTGCGTGTCTGCGGGGTGGGTACGCTGCCGCCGTGCGCCTGACCTGCCCTCGAGATGAACTCGCCTCCCGGCTGGCGCTTGCGTCCCGGGCCGCATCGAGCAAGGGAACGATCCCCGTCCTCGCCAACGTGCTGCTCCGCGCGGAGGAGGGCGTGGTGGAGCTCGCCGCCACCGACATGGAGGTGTCGGTGCGGGTACCGCTCGAAGACGCCGGCGTGGAGGAGCACGGATCGGTGGTGCTCCCGCGTCTGGCGGCGGACCTCGTGAGGAGCATGGCCCCGGGCCCGGTGTCGCTGGTGCACAACGAGAACGAAGGCCAGGTGCAGGTGTCGGGCGGCGGCTCGTCGTTCAGCTTGAACTGCCACCAGGCCGGCGAGTACCCCGAACTGCCGCCCGACGGTGGCGTGGGCATCGCCATCCCCGCCGAGAGGTTCATCGCCGCAGCCGAGCGCGTGGTGCGAGCGGCCTCACGCGACGAGACGCGACCGGTGCTCACCGGCGTGCTGGTGCGCATCGGCCCGGACGGCCTCACCATGGCCGCCACCGACAGCTACCGCCTGGCCGTGCGCACCGTGCCCCTCGACTCCCCGCCCGCCGAGCCGCAAGAGGCCATCGTGCCCGCGCGCGCCGTGGCCGAGGCAGCGCGCCTGGCAGCACAGGCGAAGGAGGGAGATGTGGAGATCGCCCTCACCGACTCCCAGGCCACCATCCGCTGCGCCGGCGTGAGGATGACCACCCGCCTCATCGATGGCCAGTTCCCCGACTACCGGCAGCTCATCCCCGCGGAGTTCGAGCAGGAGGTCCGGCTCGATCGCATGGAGTTCCTCGCGGTGCTCACGCGCATCGGCGTGCTGGCCCAGCGCACCTCGCCGCTGCGGCTGTCGTTCGAGCAGGGGCAACTGACGGTGGCCACCGTGAGCGACCAGGTGGGCGAGGGCCGTGAGTCGATGCCCGCACCGTACGCCGGCGAGCCGATGGAGATCGGGTTCAACGCCGACTTCCTGCGCGAGGGCGTGGACGGGCTTGATGGCGACGAGGTGCGGCTCGGGCTCATCAGCCCGCTGAGGCCCGGCCTGCTGCGCGGCGAGGGGGACGACTACCGATACCTCCTCATGCCGATCCGCCTGCCGAGCTAGCGCCCACATGCCCGGCGCCTGGGTAGCCACGCGGCTCGACGTCTCCGACGTCCGCTCGTGGTCGCGGGCGTCGGTGGACCTGCCGGAGGGCGGCATCGTGCTCTCGGGGCCCAACGGCGCGGGCAAGACGTCGCTGGTGGAGGCCCTTGTGCTGGCGTGCCTCGGGGTCTCGTGCCGCACCGCGCGCGAGGTGGAAGCCATCCGCACCGGCGCCCCGGCGCTGCACGTGGGGCTCGACCTTCGTGGGCCGGGGGGATCAGCGCGCCGGGAGATCGGTTACGCCCCCCGCCAGGGCCGCAGGCTCTCGCGCGACGGCGAGCCCGTGAGGAGCCTGTCCGACTGGCGGGCCGACGGCAGCGTGCTGGTGTTCATGCCCGAGGAACTCCGTGCCGTCAAGGGGCCGCCGGCGGCGCGCAGGCGCCACCTCGACCGGCTTCTCGAAGCCGCGGTGCCGGGATACGCCGATGATCTCGCTGCGTATGGGGCGGCGCTCTCGCAGCGCAATGCGGCGCTTCGCAACGTGCGCGCCGGGCGCACGGGGGTGGATGCCATCACGCCCTGGGACGACCCCGTGGCGCAGCATGGCGCGCGCCTGGTGGTGGCCCGCCGGGCGGCCATGGCGCAACTGGCCGACCCCTTCGCGCGTTGGCTCGACGACCTCGGTGGTGGCGCGGGAGGGGAGATTGCCCTCGAGCCATCCCCCGCGGCGCTGGTGGATGTGGCCGACGACGACGTGGAGAGCGCGCTGCGCGAACGCATGGACGCCGCACGCGATCGCGAGGTGGCCGCGGCGATGACCCTCGCCGGCCCCCACCGCGACGACGTCTTCGTGGGGCAGCGGCGGGGCGACGTCGTCGTTGACCTTCGCCGGGTGGGCAGCCAGGGCGAGCAGCGCACGGCCGTGCTGGCCATGCTCATGGCCCACCGGGCGCATCTGGCCGAGCGGGCAGGCTTGCCCATACTGGTGCTCGACGACGTGCTGTCCGAGCTCGACCCCACGCGCCGCGGCCTGTTGCTCGACGCCGTGGTGGGGGAGGGCCAGTGCATCCTCACCACCGCCGACCCGGCGTCGGCCCAGGCCGCCGCCGATAGGGGCGCGCGTGTGCTGTCGGTGCGGGAGGGCCTCCTTGCCGCCTAGGAGGCGCCGCGATCCGGTGGGGGTGGGCGAGCTGCTCGGGCGTGCCACGCGCAAGTTCGCGAGGCCCGGCGACTCGGTGCTGGCATCGGTGCGCGCCGCCTGGCCCGAGGCCACGGGCCCGGGCACCGTGAGCCACGCCTACCCGATACGCCGCAGCAGGGCCGGCGTGGTGACGGTCGCCTGTGCCGATGCCGTGTGGGCCCAGGAACTCGAGTCGCGCGCGGAGCAGCTGGAGGAGATCCTCGCCGCGATCATCGGTGACCCCTCGGCGGTGGCGGGGCTGCGGTTCGTGATCGCCGACCACGCCCTTCCGGCGGCCGATCCCGGGCCCGCGCCCCGCGATCCGCTACCCCCGCCGGACCCATCCACGGTGAAGCGCGCAGAGGCGGCCACGCGCGATATCGAGGATCCCGCGCTTCGCGACTTGGTCACGCGTGCCGCAGCACGCGCGCTGGAGCGTGACAAGACGTCGCAGTAGGCCCCCGGGGGGCTTTTTCCGTGGAGGCCGCTGGTAGGTTTCTCCCTGCAAAACCGAGGCGTTAGGGCACCCCTGCCCCACGCGCCGCGCCGGCCCGGCACGACCCCTGAGGAGGGGCGGCATGGGGCGGCCGACCTCGAGGAGACAGGTGACCGAACCGGGATTCGACGCCATCACGGATGCCGGCGCATATGACGCCGGCGCCATCACCGTGCTGGAGGGCCTTGAGGCCGTCCGCAAGCGTCCGGGCATGTACATCGGTTCCACGGGCCCGCGCGGCCTGCACCACCTGGTGTACGAGGTGGTGGACAACTCCGTGGACGAGGCCATGGCGGGCCACTGCGACAACGTGGGTGTGGTGCTGCACCCCGATGGGTCATGCTCGGTCACCGACGACGGCCGGGGTATCCCCGTGGCCGCGATGGCCGACCAGGACGGCAAGAGCGCCCTCGAGGTGGTGCTCACCGTGCTGCACGCCGGCGGCAAGTTCGGCGGCGAGGGCTACAAGGTGTCCGGCGGCCTGCACGGCGTGGGCGTGTCGGTGGTCAACGCGCTGTCGGAGAC
>JBJTJN010000095.1:0-5410 GCA_046095485.1 Actinomycetota bacterium | reverse complement strand
GTGCGGGCCTTCGCCCCCGACGCGCTGGTGGTGCACCTGGGCGCCGACGTGCACCACGCCGACCCCCTCACCCACCTTCAGATGACCATGGCCGGCATGGAGGAGATGTACCGCCGCGTGGTGGCGCTGGCGGACGAGGTGTGCGAGGGGCGGCTGCTCAATACCGCGGGCGGCGGGTACAACCCCGCCACGCTGGGGCGGCTGTGGGCGCTGCAGTTGGGGGCGATGGCGGGGCAGGCACCGGCTGACGAGCTACCGGACGCCTGGTGCGATGCCGTGCGCCAGACGCTGGGGCAGGAGCCCCCGGGCTCGCTGCGCGACGACCCCGGGCCCGAATGGGACGCCGACCAGCGCGCCGAGGGGGATCGCATGGGGCTTGAGAACGTCGCCCGGGCCGAGGCGCTGCTGACGAATCTGTAGTGCTGGGCGTGACGAAACTGGAGTGGTCGGAGCACTTTTGCAGCATTGCGGCATTGCTCCGTTGATGAGGAGCCGCCCGAGGAGGGCTTCGAGCTGCAGCTGGCGGATGCGCCGCACCTGGACAGGGTCGCCGCCGAGCAGAGCCCGGTGGCGCGCCGGCGGGCCTTGCGCGATGCCAACGCCGTGCTGGTGAGGGCCATCGCCGGGGCCACGGGAATGAGCCACGCGCAGGTGAACGGCGAGCTCAACCGCCTGAGCGGGGTGAGCCGGGTGGCCGAGGCCGACGCCGATGCGCTCGACAGGCGCAGGTCGGAGGGCGCGCGTTGGTTGACACGCATCAGCGCGCGTTCCGGCACCAAGGGGCGCTGAGGCGTCACATGCAGGCGTAGCACGATCTGTGCCACGATGAGCCCATGCCCGAGAAGATCGTGAGAGCGCGGCTCGATGATGAGTCGCGGCTGGCGCTGCTGATGCTGGTGCGCACCGGCATGACCGAGTCGGAGGCCGTGCGCACCGCGCTGGTGGAGGCTGCGGCGGCTCGCGGCACGGACGGCGCACTGCGCGCGGAGTGCGAACGGATGATGGCCGACCCCGACCAGGTGGCACACACCATGCAGGTGCGTCGCGAGATGGACGAGGCCCGGGCGCCGTGGCCGGACTGAGGCGCGGCGACATCCACCGGGTGCGATTCGGGCGCGCCAGCGGCAGGTCGCAGGCCGGAGTGCGCCCTGCGGTGGTGCTGCAGGCCGACTCCCTCTTCCCGCTCTCCACGGTGGTGGTCGCGCCGCTTTCGACATCGGCGGTCGCAGGGCGAATACGCCCGGTCGTGATGCTTGACGGCACGCCCTCGACGTTGATGACCGATCAGATCACCGCGATCGACGTGGACCGGGTGGGCGCGCGCCTCGGGCGCCTGGGCGCTGACGAGGCCGTGGAGGTCGACGATGCGCTGCGCCTGGTTCTGGCGCTCCGCTAGACGTCCCGAAACGCCACCGGCCGAGCCCCTGGGGGCCCGGCCGGTGGGTGCTGCATGGGTGCTGCGACTGCTGCTCGGCTATGGAGCCTGTGCTACCCCAGCTTCGCTAGCTGCGCGGTGGCGGCCTTGTTCACCTCAGCCGGCAGCGGGGCGTAGCCCAGGGTGTCCAGCTGACCCTGCGCGGTGCTGCCGAGGAAGTAGGTGAGCACCTTCTTCACCGCGGCGTTGTCCTTGGCGCCGTCCACGGCCAGGGCGTAGGTGGTGGCCACCAGCGGGTAGGCACCCTTCGCCTGGCTGTTCAGCACGTTGATGAGGAGGTTGTCCGGCAGCTCGGCCGATGCGGCGGCAGCCTCGACGGCGGCCGTGGTGGGGCCGACGTAGTTGCCCTCATCGCCGATGAGCGTCGACTTGTCGGCGAGGCCGGCCAGCTTGGCCTCGGCGTAGTCGACGTAGCCGATGGAGTTGACGTTGGTCTTCACGCACTGCGCCACACCGGGGTTGCCCGGGCTGGCGATGACCTTGGCGCTCCAGCTGGGGGTCTTGCTGGCCTCGGCACCCACCTTGTCGGCGAAGCCCTGGCTGATCTGCGACAGGTAGCCCGAGAAGTTGTAGGAGGTACCCGAGGAGTCAGCGCGCACGCACACGGCGATGGGCTTGTCGGGCAGGGTGACACCCGGGTTGCTCGTGGCGATGTCCTGGTCGTTCCAGTTCGTGATGTCGCCGTCGAAGATTCCGGCAAGCGCGGGACCCGTGAGGTTGATCGCCTTGGTCACGCCGTCGATGTTGGTGGGCACGGCGATGGCGCCGAGCAGGGTGGGGAAGTAGTAGACCGTCTTGCCGATGGCCTTCTGCTCGTCGGCGTCGAGCGGGGCGTCGGATCCCGCCCACGCCACGGTGCCCGCGGTGAGGTCCTTGATCCCCGCGCCCGAGCCCTTGGCTGCGTAGGTGCAGGTCTCGGACTCCTGGCACCACTTGGTGTAGGCCGTGGCCGGGAAGGTGGCGCCCGAACCCACGGCGGCGCCGGCGGGGGCCTCGCCGCCGCCCGACGATGCGGTGTCGGTGCTGGGAGTGCTGCTCGAGCCGCACCCGGCGGCGATGAGCGAAGCGGATGCGATGAGCACGCCGCCCGCGACGAGGATGCTGCGCTTCATGTGGGAAGACTCCTCAGGACGTTTCATGTGACGTGAACGCTATGGGCGCGGCGGCGCGATGTTTCACAGGCGTAACACGGGGTTCACAAGCTCTGGCGACCCCGGAGCGCCCGCACCAGCAGGACCTGCGAACGCATGCGGTGGGGTACCGGGGGCGGCGAGGCCTAGGCCAAGAGCGTGCGGCTGAGCCGGCGCACGGGCACCCAGAAGAGCACCGCGGCGAAGGCCGAGAGCACGGCCACGTGGCCAAGGGTGACCCATCCGACGTCGCCCATCACCAGCTCTCGCGTGGCGGCCACCATGTGGCTGAGCGGCAGGCACCAGCCGATCACCTGCGCCCAGTCGGGCAGGGCGGTGAACGGGAAGAAGATGCCCCCGAACAGGAACATGGGCGTCATCACGCCGGTCCAGAAGATGTTGAAGTGCTCGATGTTCGAGGTGAACGAGGTGTAGGTCATGCCGAGCACCCCGAACGTGAGCGCGCCGATGATGAACACCAGGGGGCACAGCAGCGCCCACCAGCTCTCGATGAGCCCGAAGGGCGCCATCACGATGAGGAACACCACCCCGTAGATGGTGCCGCGGGTGGCGCCCCACATGTACTCGCCCACCACCACATCGCCCACCGAGAGCGGCGTGGTGACCGCCGCCTCGAACACCCTTCGTACGTGGATGCGCACGAAGGCGTTGTAGGAGGTCTCGAGGATCGCCCCGAACATCACGGCGCTCGCGGCGATGCCCGGAGCGATGAACACCACGTACGACACGCCGTCCACCGACGTGAGGTAGGCGCCGAGGCCCAGGCCCATGATGGCCAGGTAGGCGATGGCCTCCACGAAGCGCGGGCCCAGCGTGGTGAGGATCGTCTTTCGCCCGATGGTGGCGTTGCGCGCCCAGAACCGCGCGGCGCCGCGCAGCGAGAGCGGCTGCGAGGTGGCGCTCAGCCCAGGGCCTCCATGGCCTCGCGGAAGTCGTCCGCCAGGCCGGTGTGGCCGTGGGCCAGCGCGGCGTCGATGCCGGCCAGGTAGGCGTCGGCCGCTGCGTCGTCGTCGCCCAGCGCGGCCAGGCACTCGGCCAGGTGGCCGTAGGCCGCGCCCTCATCCGTGGCCAGGTCGAGGTAGGCGCGGTACTGGGGCACGGCGTCGTGCCACCGCTCGGCCTGGCGCAGGGCCACGGCCAGGCCGAACCTGGCGCGGGGCTCGTCGGGGTTCTCGGCCACGAGGTCCGAGAACCAGGCGATGCGGTCGATGGCCACCGGCTAGGCGGGGATGGCGGGGCCCACCACGACCTCGCGATCGGAGGCCGCGACGCCGGCGCGCCATGCGGCGAGCAGCGTGGGGATGTCGAGGTCGAGGCCGGTGAGGGCGGTCACGACCTCCTCCTCGGAGAGCGTGTCGGCGTAGAGGATCTCCACGGCGATGAGCCGATCGTCGGCGTCGTAGTGCGGGAGGATCGGGTAGGTGTTGCTGTCGGCCCACGAGGCCGCCTCATGCGGAGGGTCGACGAGGTCGATGCGGACCGCATGGGCTTCGCTGTCGAATAGCGCTCTCATCGCTTCCTCCCCCTTTCGCCGAAAACGGTGATCACAAGGTCGGGCTCATCGCAGGCGATCACAGGAGTGATCAGTTCATTGGCGACGATCCCGGTTGCGACGATGTTGCCGCGTCGGTCGCGCGATATCCACCCCGACTCGCTCGCGATGATCGCGCCGATGTCGCCTCGCGTCAGGCGACGGGATCGCATCTCGTTGAGGGCGTGGCGGGTGAAGCGCACGATCGCATCGTGAGCCCGGCGAGCGCGCGGCGGGCGCGCGGAGTGAGCCGGTAGATGCGCCGATGCGTGACGGCGCTTCGGTTACGTGCCTGACACCGGGGTTTTGGGGGCTTGTGCGCTTTCGTCACGAGAATGTCACAAATGGCACTTGAGGTACCCCTGAGATCCCCGTTGCCATGAGGCAATCCGCACGATGGTGCGCTTGTGCATGACCGTTGTTAGGGTGGTTCCGTAACGCCCGGTGGTAGACCCCACCGGAGCACTGCGGCGACTGCGGAGAGGCCGGTCCGTTTGGACCTCTATACCTGGCTTCCACTCCTGATCTACATCATCCTCGGCGGCGGCGTCGCCGTGGCGCTGTTCACGTTGTCGACCATCGGTCGCAAGCGCCCGAACCCGACCAAGGAGCTGCCGTTCGAGAGCGGCATCCTCACCGTGCAGCCGGTGAGGCAGCGGTTCTCGATCGACTTCTATCTCACGGCCATGCTCTTCATCGTCTTCGACATCGAGCTGGCCTTCCTGTACCCGCTCGCCGTGGTGCTGCAGGACTTCGGCACGGTCGCGGTGGTTGAGCTGGTGGTGTTCATGGCCATCCTCACCGCGGCGCTGGCGTACATCTGGAGGAAGAGGGCACTCGAATGGCGCTGATCCCGCCTCCCGGCGCGCGGCGGAGGGGCGCGCCGCGCACCGACGACCACATCGACTGGGACCTTCGCGACCCGCTCACCGCCGAGGTGAGCAAGGGCCTGCTCACCACCACGGTGGAGAAGGCCATCGCCTGGACCCAGACCTCGGCCATCTGGCCCGCCACCTTCGGCCTGGCCTGCTGCTCGATCGAGATGATGCACACGCTCAGCCCCCGCCTGGACATGGGCCGCTTCGGCGCCGAGTACTTCCGCGGCACGCCCCGCCAGAGCGACCTGATGATCGTGGCCGGCCGCCTCACCCAGAAGATGGCCCCGGTGGTGCGCCACATCTACGACCAGATGCTGGAGCCCAAGTGGGTGATCAGCATGGGCGCCTGCGCCAGCACCGGCGGCGTGTTCAACAACTACGCCGTGGTGCAGGGCGTCGACAAGATCCTGCCGGT
>JBJTJN010000094.1:0-2951 GCA_046095485.1 Actinomycetota bacterium | reverse complement strand
GCCCTTGCGGCCCGACAGCAGCGCCTCGGCGGTCTTCTGCACGCGGGTGTCGAGCGTGAGGCGGATGTCGGCACCGTCCTTGGTCTCCTCCCGCAGCCGGTCGAGGATCGCCCCGGTGCCGTAGCTGCCGGCCAGGTACCGGTTGTACTGCTGCTCCAGGCCCGTGGCACCCTGCTCCGCCGTTGCGTAGCCCACCACCTGGCTGGCCAGCGCCCCCTGCGGGTAGTAGCGCCGGTAGTACTTCTTGCCCTTCTCGCGATAGGCCACGCTCTCGGCCAGCACGATCTTGTCGGCCGAGATGATGCGGCCGCGGTCCACGAGGCGCTGCTTCTCGAGCTTGTAGGGGTTGTCGGCGCGCTCGTCCAGCCCGCCGGCCGCCACCACCTGCCAGTAGCCCAGCATCACCACGAGCAGTGCGAATGCCGAGGCCAGGGCGATGTACAGGGTGCGGATCGACTTGTTCACGTGGCGGGCACTCCCCGCACGGCTTCAACCAGGCCCTGCCTCGACCGATTGCTGATGACGAGCAGGATCGCCGCGATGCCGAAGTTCACGACCACGCTCGAACCGCCGTACGACATGAAGGGCAGGGTCACTCCCGTGAGCGGGACGAGTCGCACGACTCCCCCGATGATGATGAAGGCCTGCAGTCCCACCACCGCGGTGAGCCCCCCGGCGAGCAGCTTCGAGAAGCCGTCGCGGGCAGCCGTGGCGATTGCGAAGCCGCGTGCCATGAGGAGCACGTAGAGAAGCATGACCCCAATGGCCCCGACGTAACCGAGGTCGTTGGAGACCGCGCTGAAGATGAAGTCGGTCTCGAGCGCGGGTATTCGGGGGTTTCCCCCCTCCGTCACCAGCAGCGCGCGCCCGAAGCCGGGCCCCACCACGCCCCCGTCGGCCAGCGCATAGAGCGATTGCACCATCTGGTATCCCGTGCCCTGGGCATCGCTGAACGGATGCAGCCACGAATCGACGCGGGCACCGATGCGCGGCACCGCGGCCCAGATGGCCAGCGCGCCCACCGCGAACAGCCCCAGCCCGAGCCCCACGTAGAGCGGCCGGCCCGTGGCGAGGTAGAGCATGGCCAGGAACACGCCGAAGAACAGCAGCGCCGTGCCGAAGTCGTTGAGCACCACCACCACCACGAGCGCCGCGCCCCAGAACACCAGGATCGGCGCCAGGTGCCGGAACGACGGCAGGTTCATGCCGAGGCGCCGCTGGGTGGGGATGGCAAGCACCTCGCGCTTCTCGCGCAGGTATCCGGCGAGGAAGATCACCATGAGCACCTTGGCCAGCTCGCCCAGCTGGATGCGCTGGCCGCCGCCCACCTCGATCCACAACCGCGAGCCGTTCACCTCGGTGCCGAACACCATGGTCACCACCAGCAGGGCAACCGCCGTGAGGCCGATCACGTAGCGGTAGCGCTCCAGCACCCGCTGGTCGGGCAGGAACACGATGACCGCGCAGAACACGATGCCGCCGAGCGTCACCCAGATGGCCTGGTCGCCCGCGAGCCCGGGATCGATGCGGTAGAGCATGGCCAGGCCGATTCCCGTGAGGGCCGCGAGTATCGGCACCAGGTACGGGTCGGACAACGGCGCGCGCAGGCGCAGCACCGCGTGCATGACGATGAACACCAGGGCCACGCCCAGCGCCGTCTGCCACGGGCCCGCCTGCAGCTCGTCGGCGCGCGCGGACGCCCCGGCGGCCAGGCCGAGCATGCCCAGCAGCAGCGCGGGGATGAGGAATCCCAGCTCGCGCGAGCGCAGGCTCACGGCCTGCCCCCCGCCTCGGGCACCTTCCACTGCTGCGGCATGCCGTAGCGCCAGATCAGCCGGGTGGCGAGCGCGGTGGCCTCGCCCTCGCCCTGGATGCCCTGGTCGAGGGCCGAGGAGTCCTCGGCGGTCACGTCGCGGGCGGGCACGCCGAGCGGCCGGCCGTCGTCCATGAGCGGGATTCCCAGCGGCGAGTAGGGCAGCCCGGCGTACAGGCGCACCTGGCCGGCGTCGTCGGCGCGCACCACGTGCGACCGCGACGCCGCCCATGCCGTGAGGCCCATGATCACGCCTGCCACCACGAGCACCGCTGCGCCGGCGATGAGCAGCTTCGATCGCGTGGTGGGAACCCGCTCCAGCACGCGGCCGGGCTCGGGCGCCCGGGCCGTGCGCGCGCCGGGCTCCACCATTGGTCGCGGCAGCACCGCCACGCGCGGCGTGGCCGGCACGAACTCCAGGGGCGGCGGCACGGCGGCGGCGTCGCCCTCGCCCACGCGGGCCAGCACCACCGTGGCGTTGTCCTCGCCCCCCGACTCGTCGGCAGCCGCGAGCAGGGCCAGCGCGGCGTCGTCGAGGGACGCCCCGTCGGCGAACGCCCGTCGCATGGCGGCGTCCCCGAGCGCGGCTGACACGCCGTCGGTGCAGAGCATCACCACGTCGCCGGGCTCCACGCCCACCTGGAATGCGTCGGTGCTCACCTTCTCCGATGCCCCGAGCGCACGCGTGATCACGTTGCGCTGCGGGTGGCGGTCGGCCTGCTCCTCGGTGAGCGCGCCGCCGCGCACCAGCTCGGCCACTACGGAGTGGTCGTCGGTGAGGCGGCGCAGCTCGCCAGCCCGCACCAGGTACGCGCGCGAGTCGCCCACGTGCACCACGTACATGCGGCCGTCGTCGGCCAGCATGCACGTGGTGACGGTGGTGCCCATGCCGGCGCGTCCGGCATCGCCCGATGCCGACCTGCGGATGTCGCTGTTGGCGCGCTCCACGGCACGGCGCAGGTCGCCGGGCCGTGGCTGCTCGGGCAGGGCATCCAGGGCGGCCACCGCCATGCCGGCGGCCACCTCGCCGGCCTGCGCGCCGCCCATGCCGTCGGCCACGGCGAGCACCGGGGGTCGCACGAGATGGCGGTCCTCGTTGTGGCCGCGCACGCGGCCCACGTCGGTTGCCCGCGCGATC
>JBJTJN010000093.1:0-12485 GCA_046095485.1 Actinomycetota bacterium | reverse complement strand
GCGGGTCAGTCGAGCGGCGGGAACTCGATGACCTCGCTGAAGTGCACCACGGTCACCTCGTCATCCTCGGTGATCTCACGCGAGTAGATGTGCGTGAGGAACTGCATGGTGTCCTCGACGAGGCGGAACTCCGGGTTGTCGCGCTCGATCTCGCGCTGGCTGAGGTCGCCAACCCGCTTGCAGGTGACGTCGTCGACGATCGCCGTGAACAGCCGCTGGCGCGGTCCGTGCCGGTGGCCGACGGTCACCCACACCAGCTGGCCGCGCTCGTACTTCCTGCGCTTGTCGCCGAGCCGGATGGTGGCGGTCTTGCGCCCCTTGCGCAGCTGGTCGATGAAGATCGGCGAGTAGAAGTTGAGCGCGAACATGGGGCTACCCGCCCGTCGCGATGAGGCGATCGCGCGTGAGCGGGTCGCGCACGGCGAGGAAGCCGTCGGCGCTGAGGTCGCGCACGCGGCGGCGCGCGGCGCGGATGATGGCCTTCTCGCCGTCGTGGGTGAGCAGGGCCTCCGCGTCGGAGAGCGGCACCAGCTGCACGTTCTCCACCTCGTCGGGTCGGTAACGGGCGGGCGACCCCGCGCGGTAGAGCATGAGGAAGAAGTCGACGCTCTTGTTGACCCGGCTCTTCTCGGCGTGCGCCCAGAAGCGGTACGAGATGGTGCCGAGAGCCTCGAGGGTCATGCCGGTGAGGCCGGTCTCCTCGCGCATCTCGCGCACGGCGGCCTCCACGGCGGTCTCGCCGCGCTCGATGCGCCCCTTCGGCAGGCCCACGACCTCGGTGCCCGGCACCGTGATGAGCGGCACGAGGATGCGATCCCCGCTGGGGACGAGCAGGACACCTCCTGCCGATCGCTCATGCCGTACGCGTGCCATTGGACGACCATACCCGCGCGCAGGACCGGCACCAAGTAACCGGCGTCACCCGCGAACCGCCGGGACAGCTAGGCCAGGCCGATCTCCTCGCAGAGGTAGACGTCCTGGATGGCATTGAGCAGGCCGACGCCCTCCGTCATCGGGCGCTGGAATGCCTTGCGCCCGCTGATGAGGCCGGTGCCGCCGGCGCGCTTGTTGACCACCGCGGTGAACACGGCGTCGTGCAGGTCGTTGGCGCCCGATGCCCCGCCCGAGTTGATGAGCGGGATGCGACCCATGTAGCAGTGCGCCACCTGGTAGCGCGTCATGTCGATGGGGTGGTCGCTCATGAGCTTGGAGTACATGCGCGGGTCGGTCTTTCCGAACTTCAGGGTGTCGAAGCCCGACGCGGCGGTCTCGGGGGCCTTCTGCTTGATGATGTCCGCCTGGATCGTCACGCCTAGGTGGTTGGCCTGGCCGGTGAGGTCGGTGGCGGTGTGGAAGTCCTCGTCGGCGGTCTTGAAGGCCGGGTTGCGCAGGTAGCACCAGAGCACCGTGGCCATGCCGAGCTCATGGGCGATCTCGAAGGCCTGCGCGACCTCCTGGATCTGCCGCCTGCTCTCGTCCGACCCGAAGTAGATGGTGGCGCCCACGGCCACGCAGCCCATGTCACGGGCCTGCTCCACCGAGGCGAACATGATCTGGTCGTAGGCGTTCGGGTAGCCCAGGAACTCGTTGTGGTTGATCTTGAGCATGAAGGGGATCTTGTGCGCGTACTTGCGCGCCACCGCGCCCAGCACGCCCGAGGTGGTGGCCACGGCGTTGCAGCCGCCCTCGATGGCCAGCTCGACGATGTTGGCCGGGTCGAAGTAGAGGGGGTTCTTGGCGAACGACGCACCGGCCGAGTGCTCCACGCCCTGGTCCACCGGGAGGATGGACAGGTAGCCGGTGCCGCCCAGGCGGCCGTGGTCGAACATCTGCTGCAGCGACCTGAGCACGGGGATGGGCCGGTCGCTGCTGGTGACGACGCGATCGATGAAGTCCGGGCCGGGGGCGCTGATGCGCGATGCCGGGATGGTCTTGCACCGGTGCTCGAGCAGGCCCTTGGCGTCGTTGCCGAGGATCTTCTCGATGCTTCTGATGGACGCGTCGCCGGACGCCATGCGGTATCCCCCTGGTGGCTTACCCGGGGGATCCTACCCGCATGGCGTCGGCGTTACTTACCGCCGAAGAGGCGCTTGAGCCAGCCCATGAAGCCGCCGCCCGAGGACGTCGCGGCAGACGCGCTCGATCCCGTAGCGCCGGCCTCGGTGGGGGCGCCGTCGGGGCCCACCCACTTGTCGAGGGCCTCCCAGCCGGTGGTCTTGGCACCACCGGAGCCGGCGGACGCGCCGCCGCCGCTCGAGATGTGCTGGTCGAGCGCCTCCCAGCCGGTCTTCTTGGCGCCACCAGCCTCGGGGGCAGCGCTGGCGCCGCCGCTCGAGATGTGCTGGTCGAGGGCCTCCCAGCCGGTCTTCTTGGCTCCCCCCGACTCGCTCGGGGCGGCGGAACCGCCACCGCTCGAGATGTGCTGGTCGAGTGCCTCCCAACCGGTCTTCTTGGTGCTCATGTCATACCTCTGCGCGGCGTCGCGGTAGGGGATTCATGTGCCCGGGCGGGCGACAGTTCGCATCATACGTAACTAATCGCGCCCTCGCGCAAATCGCTCCGCCGATTCCGCGGCCTCCACCAGCGCGCGGTACGACGCCAGGCGCTCGGAATCCACCTCGTCCGCCGCCGCGCACCCGGCATCGCCCATGTGGCGGCAGTCGGGGAAGCGGCACCTGGCGGCGGCATCGGCGATATCGGGGAAGCCCGCGGCGATCTGCGCCGGGGTCATCGGGGGAAGCCAGAACGACCGCACGCCGGCGGTGTCCACCACGGCGCCGCCGGCGGGCAGCGGGATGAGCCGGGGGTCGGTGGTGGTGTGCCGGCCGCTCCTCAGCCTGTCGGACACCTCGCCCACGGCGCGCGGCACCCCGGTGAGGGCACTGGTGAGCGTGGACTTGCCCACGCCCGAGTGGCCGGCCAGGGCCGCGATGCGCCCGTCGATCAGCTCGCGCACCTGCGCCACCAGCGAGGGGTCGAGCGCCGACCCGATGAGCACCACGTGGCCGGCCGCGCGCTGGCGCGCCACCACGGCCGCCACGGCGTCCGCATCGTGCGGCAGGTCGTGCTTGGTGAGCACCACGGCCAGGTCGAGCCCGCCCGCCACGGCGGCCACGGCGTAGCGATCGATGAGGCGTGGCACGAGGGGCGGCTCGGCCACCGCGGCCACCACCACGAGCAGGTCGGCGTTGGCCACCACGGCGCGCACGCGCCCGCCGCTGCCGATGCGCTCGAGCACGGTGCGGCGGGGGAGGATCTCGCGCACGATGCCCTGGGTGCCGGTGTCATCCACCACCACGTGGTCGCCCGCCACCGGCGGACCGCCCGGCAGCCGCGGCGCAAGGCGGACCTCCCGCGTGCCGGACGCATCGGCCACCTCGGCGAGGGGGCCGGCCACGCGCAGCACGAGCGGGGAGTCGGCGGTCAGAGGTCGAGCAGCTCCTGCGCGGTGAACAGCGCGTGCAGCGGCGCGCCGGCCAGCAGGGCCTCCACCTTGGCGCGGCCGTCATCTTCCTCGCGGTCGACCACCACCAGAGCGGCCACCACCTCGGCGCCGGCGGCGCGTGCGCGCTCGAGCGCGGTGAGCATGGATCCCCCGCTGGTGAGCACGTCGTCCACGATCGCCACCGGGGTGCCCTCCTCGATGAACGGGCCCTCGATCCAGTGCTGCAGGCCGTGCTTCTTGGCCTCCTTGCGCACGTAGAAGCCGGTCCAGTGGGTGCCGTCGGCATAGGCCGCGGCGCTCACGGCGCACACCAGCGGGTCGGCGCCCAGGGTGAGCCCGCCCACGGCGCGGGGTCCGGCGGGTGCCAGCAGCGGGTACGACAGGCGCCCTGAGAGGTAAGCGCCCTCGGGGTCGAGCAGCACCTGCCGCACGTCGAGGTAGTAGTCCGAGCGCCGGCCCGAGGCCAGCACGACGGACTCGCGGAAGAGGGCGCGCTCGGCGAGAAGTGCCGCCAGGCGCTGGCGTTCGGCATCGTTGCTCATGCGGCGGACCGTACCAACCACTCGGGGGGCCGACCCGCCTAGTCTTGGGACGTCAAGCGACCCCGGAAGGTGCATGCGGTGCAGGTCACTCCCGAGCCCACGCCAAACCCGAACGCCCTGAAGTTCACGCTCGACCGTCCGTCAACGGGCGGCGGGGCCGAGACCTTCAAGGAGGGCAGCGACCCGGCGGCATCACCGCTCGGCGCGGCCATCTTCGCCGTGGGCGACGTGACCAACGTGTTCGCCACGGCCGACTTCGTGAGCGTCACCAAGGCCGACGGCGCCGAGTGGGCCGACGTGGGCCCCAAGGTGGAGGCCGCGATCATCGCCCACTTCGAGGGGTCCGCCGCATGAACACCGCGAGCGGCGTGTTCTTCACGTGGCTGCTCGGCCTGATCTTCGTGGTCGGCGGCATCGTGTTCCTGATCTTCCTCGGGGACAACAACCTGTTGTTCGGCCTCCCCTATCTCGTGATCGGCCTCCTGCTCTGCTACGGCGCATGGCGCCTGGGCAAGTCGGCCGCGCGCAAGGCGGCCGAAGAGGCCGCGGCGATGGAGGCCGAGGGGGAGTCCACGCCGGGCGTGGAGTAGGACAACCCCGGTGTCTGGCACTTAACCGTTCCGCCCACCGGTTAAGTGCCTGACACCGGGGTGCCGAACGCGTCGGTCAGCCGATACCCGGCAGGGCCGCCAGGGCCTCGGAGGCACGGGACAGCTCGCCCTCGTCCACGTCGAGGTCCTGCATGTCGCCGCTGAGGAAGTCCGCGTAGGCAGCCATGTCGAAGTGGCCGTGGCCGCAGAGGTTGAAGAGGATCGTCTTCTCCACGCCCTCCTCCCTGGCGCGCTCGACCTCGGCCACCACCTGGCGGATGGCGTGCGAGGGCTCGGGCGCCGGGATGATGCCCTCGGCGCGGGCGAACCGCACGGCCTCGGTGAAGCATTCCACCTGGGAAAACGACGTGGCCTCCACAAGCCCCGTGTGCACCACGTGGCTCACCAGCGGCGCCATGCCGTGGTAGCGCAGGCCACCCGAGTGGATGGACGGCGGGATGAACCCATGGCCCAGCGAGTGCATGGGCAGCAGCGGCGTCATCTGCGCGGTATCGCCGAAGTCGTAGCCGTAGGTGCCGCGCGTGAGCGTGGGGCACGATGCGGGCTCCACGGCGACGATGCGGATGTCGCGGCCGGCGATCTTGTCCTGCAGGAACGGGAACGAGATGCCGGAGAAGTTCGACCCGCCGCCCACGCAGCCCACCACGACGTCGGGGTAGGCCCCCGCCATCTCGAGCTGCTCCTTGGCCTCCTGGCCCACCACGGTCTGGTGCAGCAGCACGTGGTTGAGCACCGAGCCCAGGGCGTAGTTGGTGTCGTCGTTGGTGGCGGCCACCTCGACGGCCTCGCTGATGGCGATGCCGAGGCTGCCCGACGAGTCGGGGTGCTCGGCCAGGATCGCCCGGCCGGCGTTGGTCTGGTCGGAGGGGCTCGCGATGCACGTGCCGCCCCAGGTCTCCATCATCATGCGCCGATACGGCTTGGAGTCGTACGACACCCGCACCATGAACACCTCGCACTCCAGCCCGAAGTGCTGGCACGCGAACGACAGCGATGAGCCCCACTGCCCGGCGCCGGTCTCGGTGCTGAGCTTCCGCACCCCGGCCTGCTTGTTGTAGAAGGCCTGCGGCACCGAGGTGTTCGGCTTGTGGCTTCCCGCCGGCGAGACGCCCTCGTACTTCGAGAAGATCTGGCAGTTGGTGCCGAGCGCCTGCTCCAGGCCCAGGGCCCGGTAGAGCGGCGTGGGGCGCCACATGGCGTAGACCTCGCGCACGGGGTCGGGGATGGGGATGTAGCGCTCGGCAGAGACCTCCTGCTCGATGAGCGCCATGGGGAAGATGGCCGCGAGGGCCTCGGGGCCGATGGGCTCACCGGTTCCGGGGTTGAGCGGCGGCGGGGGCATCGACGGCAGGTCGGCCGCGATGTTGTACCAGTGGTCCGGGATCCGGTCCTCCGGGAGCATGTAGCGATGCTGTGCCACGGGGATACTCCTTTGGTTCGGCAGCCCCTGAAGCCTACGCCGCTACTTGAACCTCATGCGCAACTCGGCCGTGCGGGTGGTGGATCCGCTCTTATCGGTGGCCGTGATGGAGTAGGTGAGCCGGTACTCCCCGGGGCTGTCGGATCGCGCCACGCGGATGGGGTCGGCCGCGAAGTAGCGGCCCGGGTCGGCCGTCTGCGGGCGGGGGCGGATGGACACCAGCTTGTCGCCGTAGGGCGACATGAAGGCGCCTGAGCGGCGCACGCGCACCACCGAGCGACCCCCGATGCGGTAGTCGAGGCGGTAGCTGTAGGCCACGCCGCGCTTGAGCGGCTGGGTGGCGGGCTTCTTGCCGCCGGGCTCCATCACGCGGAAGGCCATGATGTTCACGGGTGGCGCGGCCGATGCGGTGCCCGCTCCCACGAGGGATGCGGCGGCGACCACGCAGGTGACAGCGAGGGATACCCGGCGGGGCACTTGACGAGGCCCGCGGGGCGCGGCATGCGCTGCCGAGCGCCCGCTCATGCAGCGTCTCCTGCGGCAGGGGGAAGCAGCACGCGGAACGTGCTGCCCTGGCCCGGGGAGCTCTCGACCTCGATGCGCCCGCCGAGGGCGTCGGTCAGTCCCTTGACGATCGCCAGGCCCAAGCCGGTGCCGCCGGATGCCCGGTCGCGCGCGCTGTCCACCCTGTACATGCGGTCGAAGATACGCGGAAGGTGCTCGGGGGGTATGCCAACCCCGGTATCCGAGACCTCGAGAGCGGCGACGGCGCCGCCCACCGAAGGGGCGTCAGCTGCGGCGTCGGGGTCGGGGTCGGCCCCGGCCCCTGGCTGCGCCAGCGAAGCCGTCACGCGCACGGTGCCCCCGGCCGGCGTGGCGCGGATGGCGTTGGTGGCCAGGTTCTGCAGGATCGTCTCCAGGTGCGCCCCGTTCGTCTCGGCCACCACCGGGCCCTGCCCGTCGGCGGGACCACGCAGCAGCACGCCCTTCTCCCCCGCCGCCCGCTCGAGGCGGCGAACGACGTCGCGGCAGCACTCCACAACGTCCACCGGCTCGCGCGCGACCTGCTGGTCGAGGTCGGTCACCGTGAGCGCCTGAAGGTCGCCCACCAGCGCGCACAGGCGGTCGGACTCCTCCTTGATGGTCTCCGCGGCCTCGCGGCGATCCTCATCGGTGCGCGCCGCACCGTCCACCAGCGCCGACGCGAACCCGTCGATCGCCGTGATGGGCGTGCGCAGCTCGTGCGCCACGTCGGCGAGGAACTCCCGCTGACGACGGTCGGTGTCGGCCAGCTGCTCGGTCATGGCGTTGAGCGAGGTGGCCACGCGGGCGAGCTCGGTGTCGTCAACCTCCACGCGGGCGTCCAGGTCGCCACCGGCCACGCGCTCGGCCTGCCCTGCCAGCGCCGAGGCGTCGCGGCGCAGGCGTCGGCTGGCCAGCCCCGCGAGCCACCACGCCACGCCGCCGATGATCACGATCACGCCGCCCACCACCAGCGGCACCGCCCACTCGCCCCACACCCCGGCATCGGCCTGGCGCTCGAGGGTCACCTCGATGTCGCCGTCGGTCACCACGGCGCGGGCCTCCAGCACCTTGACCGGGTCACTCCAGTACACCACCTCGCCGTCGCGCCGCACCACCACGCGCGTGCCGGGCAGGTACCGCTTGGCAGCGGCCACGCCCGTGTAGCCCTGGTCGCGCGCCACCGCCGCGATCTCCGCGCCCTGCTGGCGCAGTTGCTGCGTGATCTCCTGCTGCACGCGGGTGCCCACGAACACGTTGAGCAGCAGCTGCGTGCCCACCACGGCGATCACCAGCGCGGCGCCGATGGCCACCGCGATGCGCCCGCGGTACGACGCCGGGAGGAACCGCGACCAGCGGCGCTCCCCCTGATCCTCGCTCACGACCCCGAGGTGTCCAGGCGGTAGCCCACCCCGCGCACGGCGACGATGGGAAGGTCCTTGCCCAGCTTGCGACGCAGGTTGGCCACGTGCACGTCCACGGTCTTGCCGCCCACGCCCGACTGGTAGCCCCACACGCGCTCCAGCAGGCGCTCGCGCGTGAACACCACGTTGGGGTGCGCGGCGAGCTCGGCCAGCAAGTCGAACTCCAGGCGCGTGAGGTCGACGTCCTCGCCGTCGAGCGTGCAGGTGCGGCTGGTGGGGTCGAGCTCGGCGTTGCCCGCGCGCAGCGGCCCGGAGGAGTCGGGCTCGCCCTGCACCCGGCGCAGCACGGCCTTCACGCGCGCCACCAGCTCGCGCGCGGAGAACGGCTTGGTCACGTAGTCGTCCGCGCCCATCTCGAGGCCGGTCACGCGGCTGGCCTCGTCGTCGCGGGCGGTCAGCATGATCACCGGAACGCCGGGGTGGTCATCGCGAATGCGCCGGCATACCTCGAGCCCGTCGACCTCGGGGAGCATGAGGTCGAGCAGCACCAGGTCGATGCCGCCGTCGCGCATCTTCGACAGCGCCTCGGCGCCGTCGGCGGCCTCGGTCACCGTGTAGCCGCCCTCGTCGAGGTACATGCGAAGCAGACGACGAATCGCCTTCTCGTCATCGACCACGAGGATGTGTCCGCCGGTCGCCACGCGCCGATGGTACCGCTGGATGCGGGTTGCATCGCCGGGGATGCGCCCCTAGCGTTCCCCGGCCGGGCGAGATAGCTCAGCTGGTAGAGCACACGACTGAAAATCGTGGTGTCCCCGGTTCGAGTCCGGGTCTCGCCATCTCCGCGCGCCGCGTTCCCCCAGGGGTCGCGGCGCGCGTGCGTTCAGCGCTTCTTCGGCGCGATGCGAGGGACCTTCACGCGCACGCTCTTCGTGGCGCCGGTGCCCCCCGTAGGCGAGAAGGTCACTGCCAGGGTGACGACCCGTGCCTTCGTGGCCAGCAGCGAACGTGCGCGCGATGACAGGGTGCACGTCATCACGCGGCGCCCCTCGGCCGCCATCGTCACCGGCTTCGGCGCGCAGGCCCGGATCGGCTTGGGCTTCCTCGCCAGTTCGCGTGCCTTCTTGCGCGATGCCGCCTGACCCGGGACGGTCCCGATCAATCGAAGAACACCGGGCCCGGGGACGCGCACCTGCAGGGTGAGCACGTACTTCTTGCGCCGTGCCGTCCCGAGCGAAATGGAATTCGAGGGTGGCGAGTCGTTGGTCACGATGTTCGAGGTCACGGGGACGGAGGCCCCGTTCAGGTTCGTCGCGACGACGCGTGCGCGCAGACCGCGCCCCACGTCGTCGGCGGTCACCGAGTAGCTCGCTGAGGTCGCGCCGGGGATGTCGGTGCAGGTCGCGCCATCCGTCCCGTTGCAGCGCTGCCAGGCATGGGTGTACGCCGTCGGCGCATAGTTCCACTGCCCGTTATCGACCGTAATCGCGAGCCCTGGCTTGACTTTCCCCGACGCCTCCGGCGCCCGCGTGCTCACGGGGACCGTCCCCGTCAGCACGCGGGCGAAGAAGCGTTCGCCGGAAGTCTTCGAGAACGTGAACCAGAGATTGCCGTCAGGCCCGAGCGCGGGCAACGTCGTAGCGGTCGCGCCGGGCACGGAGATGTACTGAAGGCTCAGGGACGGGTCGGCGCGCACGACTCGACCCGCATTGAGGTCGGTGAACCAGCCGGTGCCATCCGGCGACACGGCAACGCCACCGGGCGCGAGCGCACCATCCCCGAAGGTGGCTTGTGCGCCCGAGCCGGGCACCAGACGCCCGATGACCGCGTCCGACGACTCGCCAAACCACACCGACCCATCCTGTGCCGGGGCGAGCTCGCCTCCGCTCGCCGGAACGGGGAAGTCATTCACGGACCCGTCCGCACTGATGCGGCGGATATTGGAGCCGGCGAAGGTCCAAGCCGCCGACGCTCCGCCAGCAAACGCGCTCCCCGTCGAGATGGGGAGGGGTGGCAGGCCGGCTCCAGACGCCGACGTTCGCCCTATTGATGCAAACAACGACGTGTACCAGAGGTTGCCGTCAGGCCCGGGAATGGGGTCGCTGGCCGCTGGCAACGACTCAAATGCGGTCGTGGCGCCGGCGGTGCTGTAGCGCCAGATGCGCGAAGGGCCGGTGATGAGGTTGTCGGTCGCGGCCACCCACAGGTCGCCCGCGAAAGTGGTGAGGCCATTGATCACCCGCGTGCCAAACGGGTCGCGCCCGCGCGGGCTCACTGAGCCATCCATCGCAACCCTGATCAGACGGGAGCAGCATGGCGGGGCGTCGCCCATTTCCCGGCGCACACGCGGCTTCGCGCGCGCAGTGCTGGCGATACCCGGATCCGACCAGTAGAGCGCCGCGAACCAGAGTGCTCCATCCGGTCCAGTGGTCACGGACACCGGTGCGCCATTGCCGGGTATCGGGGTGGGAAACGTTGTGACGTCCCCGACAGCGCCGATCGCCGGCGTGCAGGCGCAGGCGAGCAAGGCCGCAGCGATGGGGAGGGTGCGCGTTGGGGAGAGACGCATATTTGAACGGTACTCCCTTAGGCGACATCGCGATGCATCTGCGTCGCGTGTGTCTGCGACCATCCCTTCCCATGGATCTCTCGATCGTCGTGCCCGCCTACAACGAGGAGCGCCGGCTGCAGCCGACCCTCGACGGCTGGGCGGCGTGGATGGATGGGTTCGAGGGATCCGTGGAGCTGGTGGTGAGCGATGACGGCAGCAGCGACGGCACCGCGGCGCTGGTGGAGCGGGCGGCGGCGCGCGATTCGCGCATCCGGCTGAACCGGCTGCCCGAGAACCAGGGCAAGGGCGGGGCCGTGCGGTCGGGCATGCTGGCCGCCACCGGTGAGTACCGGTTCTACGTGGACGCCGATATGAACATCGCGCCGTTCCACGTGGAGCCGGCGCTGGCGCTGCTGCGGTCCGGCGTGGCCGACGTGGTCACCGGCAAGCGCAGCCTGTCGGCATATGCGGAGACCGAGCGCAGCCCGGCGCGGCTGGCAGCGGGGGCGGCCGTGCAGGTGACACGGCGCCTGCTGGTGCTGCCCGTGATCAGCGACACACAGGCGGGGTTCAAGGGGTTCACGGCCGAGTGGGCACGGCGGGTGTTCGAGAAGGCCACGGTCGACTCGTTCGCCTTCGACATCGAGGTGCTGTACCTGGCCCGGCGCATGGGCGCGCGCATCGCCGAGATGCCGGTGTCGGTGGAGTTCCGCGACGAGTCGACGTTCGACGTGGGCAAGCACCTGCCGCCGTTCATCGAGGACATCTGGCGCATCCGCATGAACTCCTGGCGGGGGCGGTACTCCTGACGGGGCCGCTACTCCTGACCTGCGCGCTACTCCTGGCGCATGAGGGCGACGATCTCGCCGGCCGTCGCGCGCAGGCGGTCCTCGGCGCTGCCGCCATTCAGCGCCACCGACAGCAGTCCGCCTGAGTCGATGTAGGCCAGCAGGGCGCCGCGCGGCACGTCGGCGAAGGTGCGTCCCAGCGTGGCCTGCGACCGGCCGCCCTCGGCACTGGCCACCCAGAGGCGGTTGCCCTCCACCAGCCCGGCGGCCATGAGGTGCTCGGCTGTGGCCCACAAGGCGAGGTTGCCGAAGCGGTCGACGCCCGCCACCAGCGCCTCGAGGGTGCCCGGCATGGCCTCGGCCTCAGGCAGGTGCGGACGCAGGATGTCGGCGGGGTCGATATCGGGCCCCAGGGCGTCGAGCGGCACGCCCTCGGCCAGGTGCGCGGCAGCGGGGGCGAAGATGTCGCGCCCATGGAAGGTGGCCGACACCGGCTGGCGCATGTGGTCGGGCGAGGTGATCTCCACGGCACGCACGGGGCCCAGGTGCTCGGCCGCCAGGCCAAGCAGCCCGTTGTCGGGGCCCAGCACGGCCTTCGCCCACTCCAGCTCCAGCGCAACGGCGCGCCTGGTGGTGCCCACGCCGGGATCCACCACGCAGGTGGTCACCGATTCGCGTGGCATCAGGCGCACGAGGCGCTCCACGAGGATCGCCCCCCAGCGCACGTCACCGGGCGGCACATCGTGCGCGAGGTCCACGCGGTCGGACGCCGGCGCGATGGTGGCCGCCACCGCGTGCATGGCCCCCACGTGCTCGGACTGCGGCCCGTAGTCGGTGAGGAAGCCCAGCGGTCGGCTCATGTGCGCAGGGCTAGCCCGCCGGAAGGGTCGCCTGGTCGGGGAACTTCGCGAAGGCCGTCATCTTCCACCCGCCGTTGATCCACGCGAACGAGAAGAGCCCCGGCGCATAGCTGGTGGCGGGCAGCGACCATGTGACAGCGCTCACGGTGAGCACTGGCGCTGCGTACTCGGCCTCGAACACCTTGATCTGCTGGCCGGGGAAGTACGGGTGGTCTCGCAGGTACTGCGCGCGGTTCAGCGTGGATCCATCGGAGCGTCGGATGATGAACGCGCCCGAGAGGAACCGGGCCAGCTGCGCGCCGCGGTCGGGCGCCAGGTTGTTCTCGAACCTCTGCACGAGCTGGAAGCCCGTGAGCTGGGGATTCGCAAGGCTCTTGGGAGC
>JBJTJN010000092.1:0-12141 GCA_046095485.1 Actinomycetota bacterium | reverse complement strand
GGCCGTCACCGAGCGTTACCGGGGACCTCAAAGGTCTCTTACAACCCCCTGCGAGGGTGGACCCATGGCCACTCTCACACCACTTCCCGCACGCCAGTCCAACGGATCCACCGAGCAGGGGCGCCCCGCGCTTTCGCGCCTGGATCTCTTCGACGGCATCCCGCGCCGCGACCTCGACCTGCTTGACGCGCGTCTTCCGCTCGTCCGGTGGCCGCGAGAGGCCGACGCGCCCGCCGCCCTCACCCGCGGCGATCACCTGTACATCGTTCGCCAGGGCCGCATCGCCCTGAGCGACCACACCCCGCAGGGCCAGGAGGTCACCACGACCATCGTCGAGCCGGGCGCCGTGTATTCGTCGCTCGGCCTCGAGCAGGCCGCCCCGGCGATCGCCCTCGAGGCGAGCGCGGTCACTCCGCTGCCCGTGCACGCGATCGAGGCACTCATCACCCGCTATCCGCGCTTCGGCGTCAACCTGGCCGTCGCGCTCACGGGCCGACTGGCGAACCTTCGCCAGACCGTCGGCATCGTCTCGGAGATGCGCGTGGAGGACCGGCTGCGCCGGCGCCTGCACCAGATCGCCGAGCAGATCGGCACGGCGGCACCCGAGGGCGTGCGCATCGGCCTCGACCTCACCCACGCGCAGTGGGCATCACTCATCGGAGCGTCACGGGAGGCCGTCACCACGGCCTTCGGGAAGCTGCGGGCAGCCGGCGAGGTGGAGATGGAGGGACGCTCCATCACCATCCCGTGGGATGCCATGAACGCAGCGGACGCCCCGGCAGCCGCGCTGGCGAGCTAGGGCCCCCGGCCACCGCGGTCCCCAGAGGACCGGCGTGCTTCGTGCACGCCGGTCCTCACGTGCATTATTAGGCCGTGCCGGCCGACAGGACACCATCGGGGCGCCGCCGCGATCCACAGGGTCGCCGGCCGCCACCCCGACGCCGCAAGCGCAAGCGCCGCGTGCCGCCGTTCGCGATCGCCATCATCGCGATCGCCCTCGTGGTGGGCGTCATCGCGCTGGCCACGCGCGGCGGTGATGACCCCGCCACATCGCAGTCCACCGCCGAGCCGGTGATCCCCAAGGTGAGCGAAGAGGACATCGCGGCGGCCGCGCAGCAGCTCGGCCCGCGCGACCAGGAGCTGGTGAACATCGGCCAGACCGGCGTGAGCATCAACCGCGCCGGCGGGAGCCGTAAGTACGTGGCGCTCACCTTCGATGACGGACCGGGCCCCGACACCCCGGCCGTGCTCGCAGAGCTCAAGAGGCTGGGCGTTCCTGCAACCTTCTTCGTGATCGGCGCGAACGTGCAGGAGAACCCCGAGGCGTTCCGGCAGGTGGTCGCTGCGGGCCACGAAGTGGGCGTGCATACCTGGAACCACAAGGACATGACCACCCTCAAGCCCGCGCAGCAGAAGGAGCAGATCGAGACCACGGCCGGGGAGATCCTGAGCGCAGGCGGCGTGGCCAGCCGGCTGTTCCGCGCGCCATATGGATCAGTGGACCCGTCGGTGCTCAAGCAGGCGGAGGACGCCAAGCTGCTGTCGGTGCTGTGGGACGTCGACACCGTCGACTGGACGCGCCCGTCCCCCGACCAGATCGTGCAGTCGGCCGTGTCGCAGGCCCAGCCAGGTTCGATCATCCTCCTGCACGACGGCGGCGGTGACCGTGCATCCACCATCGCCGCGCTGCCGCGCATCGTGAAGGACCTGCGCGCGAAGGGCTACGAGTTCGCCACGGTGGGCGACCTGGTCATCTCGGATCCCCCGGGCTCGGACGACATGTCGTCCGACTCGCGCGCCACCCAGCGCTAGCGTCAGCCCGGGGCCGACGCCTCGTGGATGCGGCCGGCCTGCACGGCGGCCAGGCTCACCGACTGGCCCATGGACGCCACGTCGCCGTCGGCAGCGGCCTGCGCCGCCTTGCGCAGCGCCGCGGCGAAGCCCACGTAGAGCGGGCCGAACTCGCGCCGCTGGTCCTCCAGGCGCTGGTCGTCGAGACGCGCCGCCGAGATCTGCCGCGCCGCGAGCTCGGCGCGCGTGGCCGCCGCCGCCAGGCCGGGCGCCGCCCGCTTGGCCTGCACCGGGGTGGGCGCGCCCGGCAGGGCGTCGAGGCGGATCGACGCGGCACGCGCCGCGGCCACGGCCTCGCGCACCATCGCCAGGTAGCGCGGTGGGGTGACGGTGCTGCCCGGCGCCACCTCGCCGGTGGGCACGGGATCGGGGGCACCGCCGCACCCGGCAAGGGTGCCCGCGCCCAGCGCCGCGACCGCGGCCAGCATCACGAGCGGGCGGCGGATGGCACCTCCCCCAGGGCGTCGAGCAGCTGCGTGGTGGCGTCGCGCAGGCCCGCGCGCGACTCGCTGCGCAGGATCGCCCGCACCGCCCTCACGCGGCTCACCACAGGCTCCATCACCTGCAGCAGCCGGGTTTGCTCCATGCGCAGGGCCTCATCACCCGGGCGCAGGGCGCGGAACTCCTTCACCTCGCGGCCAACGTCATCCACGAGGCCGTCCACCTCCACGGCCTGCGGCTGCGGGCCCGACTCGTCGAGCGCCGCCGTGGCCACCACGCCCATGCGCTCCGCAGGCTGCACCAGCTGCCGCACAGCCTCCACGAACTCGGCGGGCGTGGTGGTGCGCAGGGTGGCCGAGTCGGATGCCGTGCCGCACCCCGCCAGCGCCAGCGCCGCCAGCGCGAGTGCCCCTGCCGGTGCGGTGCGTCGCATCACGACCGGAAGACTACGGGGAGTGCTGGCGACGGTCGCGCACGTGGGCGGGCCGCGACACGGGACCGCGCGAGGCCGCCACCGGAGCGGCCGCCGTACGTAGACTGCCCGCGCCACCGACTCGGAGAACCCCGTGACCCACCCGGCATCGCCCGACCTCTGCATCGCCACCGTCCGCACGCTCGCCATCGATGCCGTGCAGAAGGCGAACTCCGGGCATCCGGGCGCTCCCATGGGGCTTGCGCCGGTGGGCTGGGTGCTGTACTCGCGCGTGCTGCGCCACGCCCCGGGCGACCCCTCGTGGCCCGACCGCGACCGCTTCGTGCTGTCGGCCGGCCACGCCTCGGCCCTGCAGTACGCCCTGCTGCACCTCACCGGGTACGCGCTGTCGCTGGACGACCTCAAGGCCTTCCGCCAGTGGGGGAGTCTCACGCCGGGCCACCCCGAGCGCGGCCACGTGCCGGGCGTGGAGGTGACCACCGGACCGCTGGGCCAGGGACTCGGCAACGCCGTGGGCCTGGCGCTGGCCGAGGCCATGCTGGCTGCGGAGTTCAACCGTCCCGGGCATGAGGTGGTCGACCACCGCACGTGGGTGATCGCCTCGGACGGCGACCTCATGGAGGGCATCTCGCACGAGTCATGCTCGTTCGCGGGATTCCTGGGGATCGGCAAGCTCGTGGTGATCTTCGACGACAACGCCATCAGCCTCGACGGACCCACGGGAATGTCCACGGGAGACGACGTGGCGCTGCGGTTCGACGCCTACGGGTGGCGGGTGCTCGAGATCGCCGATGCCAACGACGTGGCTGAGATCGACCGGGTGCTCGACGAGGCCGAGGCGGGCGACGGCCGCCCCACGCTGGTGCGCTACCGGTCGCACATCGGCTTCGGCGCCCCGAACGTGCAGGACACCAGCAAGGCGCACGGCGCCCCGCTGGGTGCTGACGAGGCCCGGCTGGCCAAGCAGGCGTACGGCTGGCCCGAGGACGCCGAGTTCCTGGTGCCCGACGAGGTGGCGGCGTGGGCCCCCGCCCTTCGTGAGCGCGGCGCGGAGTTGGTGGCCGCGTGGGACGCCCGCATGGACGCCTACGCCGCGGCGTACCCGGCTGAGGCGGCAGAGCTTCGCCGGCGCCTCGCCGGCGAGCTGCCTGCCGGCTGGGACTCGGGCCTGCCCGCCTTCGAGCAGGGCGAGTCGCCCGCCACCCGCGTGGCGTCCACCACGGCGCTGAACGCCATCGCCGCGCGCGTGCCGGAACTCGTGGGCGGGGCGGCCGACCTCGCGAGCTCCACCGGGACGGTCATCAAGGACTCCCCCGATGTCGGCCCGGGATCGTTCGGCGGGCGCAACATCCGGTTTGGCGTGCGCGAGTTCGGCATGGCCGCGGCCGTCAACGGCATGGTGGCCCACGGGGGCTTCCGCGCCTACGGGTCGACCTTCATGACGTTCTCCGACTACATGAAGAACGCCATCCGCATGGCGGCCCTGCAGCGCCTGCCGTCGATCCTGGTGTTCACCCACGACTCGGTGGCCGTGGGTGAGGACGGCCCCACCCACCAGCCCATCGAGCAACTGGCCGCCCTGCGGTCGATCCCCGGGCTCGTCACCCTGCGCCCCGCCGACGCGCGCGAGACCGCGCAGGCCTGGCGCATCGCCGTGGGGCGCATGGACGGCCCCACCGCCCTCGTGCTCACGCGCCAGGGCGTTCCCGTGCTGCCCACGGAGCAGCCGCCGGTGGATCGCGGCGCCTACGTGGTGGCGCCCGGCGACGACTGCATCCTCATCGCCACGGGGTCGGAGGTGTCGCTGGCGCTGGCCGCGCGCGACCAGCTGGCGGGTGAGGGCGTGTCGGCGCGCGTGGTGAGCATGCCCTCATGGGAGCTCTTCGCGGCGCAGCCCCACGCCTACCGCGACGAGGTGCTGCCGCCCGCCATCGCCGCGCGCGTGTCGGTGGAGGCGGCGTCCACATTCGGATGGCCGCGCTGGACCGGCACGTGGGGCCGTACCGTCGGCATCGACCGCTTCGGCGAGTCGGCGCCCGGTGGCACCGTGATGGAGCGCCTGGGCATGACCCCCGAGGCCGTGGCGGCGGCCGCGCGCGAGTCGCTGGCGGCGGCGCCCGGCTGATGCGGGTGATCCTGCGCCCCGGCCCCGCGGCCGGCCTCGTGGAGGACGCCGTCGCGGATGCCGAGGCCCGGGGCCTGGTGGACCAGGTGCTGGCCGGAGACCCGGCGGCATGGGGTGCGCACGAGGGCGCCGCGCGCGAGTGGACCGGCTGGATGCGCGCGCCGGTGGACATGCAGGCAGAGGTGCCGGCCATCGACGCGTTGGTGGATCGCGCCCTGGCCGACGGCATCGACCACGTGCTCGTGCTCGGCATGGGCGGGTCGAGCCTCTCGCCCGAGGTCACGCGTCGCACGTTCGGCCACGGGGCCGGCATAGAGTTGCGCATCCTCGACTCCACCGACCCGGTGGCGGTCGCGAGCATCACCGAGGGCGTTGACCCCGCCCGATGCCTGGCGATCACCTCGTCGAAGAGCGGCACCACGGCCGAGCCGCTGGCGTTCCTCGCGCACGTGGAGCAGTTCCTCGCCGATGCCCTGGGCCCGGCGGCCACCGACCACCTCATCGCCATCACCGACCCGGGCACGCCGCTCGCCGCAATGGCCATCGACCAGGGGTGGCGCATGGTGGCCGAGAACCCGCCCGACGTGGGCGGCCGGTTCTCGGCGCTCACGCTGTTCGGGCTCATCCCCATGGCATTCGCCGGCGTGCCGCTGCAGCCACTGCTCGCCCGTGCCGCCGAGACGCGCGTGGACCCCCAGCCGGTGCGCATGGGCGTGGCGCTGGCGGCGCTCGCGCGCGCCGGGCGCGACAAGCTCACGATCATCGCCGACCCCGGCATCGGGTCGTTCGGGCTCTGGGCCGAGCAACTCGTGGCCGAGAGCCTGGGCAAGCAGGGCGAGGGCATCATCCCGGTGGCCGATGAGCCGCTGGGCGACGCGTCGCAGTACGGGTCGGACCGCGTGCTGTTGCACCTGCGGCTCACGGGCGAGCACGACGCCGACGTCGCGGCCATCGGCGCCACGGGCATTCCCGTGTTCGTCATGGACATCCGTGAGCCGCTCGACGTGGCGGGCCTCTACATGGGCCTCGAGATGGCCGTGGCCACCGCGGGCGCCGAGCTGGGAGTCAATCCCTTCGACCAGCCCGACGTGCAGGCCGCCAAAGAGGCCGCCAACCGCGCGCTGGCGGGTGCAGGGGCTCCCCACGACGATCGCATGGCGCCGGAGGCCATCGTGCGCGCCGTGGACATGCTCGAGCGCGGCGACTACCTGGCGATGCTGGCCTTCACCACGCCCACGCCCGACGGCGACCGGCTCATGGGCGCCATGCGCGCGGCCATCCGCGAGCGCACGCGCGCAGCCACCACGGCCGGGTGGGGCCCCAGGTTCCTGCATTCCACCGGCCAACTGCACAAGGGCGGCCCGGGCTCGGGCGTGTTCGTGCAGTTCCTCGGGCCGGGGTGGCCCGACCTGCCCATCCCGGGGCAGGACCACACCTTCGGGGAGCTCCTGCGCGCTCAGGCCATCGGAGACGCCCAGGCCCTCGAGACGGCCGGGCGCCGGCTGGTGCGCATCGACCTGGGCGACGACCCCCTCATGGGCCTGCGGCGCGCAGCCGTCGCGGTGGGGGCGGCCACCCCGCTGTGACCTAGGCGCCGAGCCGCGGGCCGAGCGCGGCCAGCGCCGCGTCGGCATCCGGCACCGCGGTGACCATCGCGAGGTCGGATGCGTCCACCACCAGCGAGTCGCCCAGCGCCCGCAGCACCTCGCGCCAGCCATCGCCCACCACGATGAGCGGCCGCACGGCCACATGGGCGTTCTGCATGAGGTTCCAGGCCACGGCGATCTCGGCGAGCGTGCCGACGCCCCCGGCCACGGCGATCCACGCGTCGGCGTCGAGCAGCATGCGGAGCCGCGCGAAAAGGTCGTCTGCCGGGCGCTCCTCGGCCACCCAGGCGTTGGGCGAGCGCCCCTGCGGCCCGGGCATGGTCACCCCCACCACGTGCGCCCCGGCCTCGCGCGCGCCGCGCGATACGGCCGCCATCGCGCCGTCGTGCCCGCCGGTGGCCACGGTCCACCCATGCTCCCCCAGCAGGCGGCCGAGGCGCTGCGCCACCGCGTACTCCGGGTCGTCGGGGCCGATGCGCGAGCTGCCGAACACCGCCACCACGCGGTCGCTCATGACGCGCTCATGACGCCACCGGCTGGGCAGAGAGCTCCTCCACCAGCGCGCGCGTCACCGGGTCGGCGCCCAGGCGGTTCACGTTGCGCACCAGCGCGGTCACGGCCTCGCTGTCGGGTCCGTGCCTCTCCACCACCCCTGCCAGGCGGCCGGCAGGGTCCACCCTCTCGCCGCGCGGGCCGGTGACGAGGTCCGACACGTCGAGCAGCGCCAGCACCAGGGCGTCGGGGCCCTCGGGGTACCGGAACTCATCCTCGATGGGCGTCAGCCCGGACAGGCGCGCCCGCTCCGCGGCGTTCGAGTGGTGCGCCACGATGCGCGCCAGGTGCTCGTGCCCTGCCAGCCGCAGGGCGCGTGCCCCGGCCACCGCGTGGTGCGGCCCCGCGAGCGCGTACCCGATGTCGTGCAGCCATGCGGCGGTAAGCAGCAGGCGGCGGCGATCACCCGGCAGGCGCAGGCTGCGGGCCGCGCGGGCCGCCTGCTGGGCCACCCCGCGCGCGTGCTCATACCGCACGGGTGACGAGAGGGATTGGCACAGGGCATGCGCGCCGCGGGGGTCGCCGGCATCACGCCACGAGGTGCCCGCGCTCAGAGCAGCACCTCGATGGCCTCGTCCACGGCCGCATTGCCCTCGGCATCCGCCGCCGCCCGCTCTGCAGCGCCCACCTCGGGATCAGGATCGCCCATGAGCTGCCCGGTGAGGTCGTCGCGCGCACTGCGCTCGGCCGCGAGGGACAGCCAGTCGGCGGGCAGCTCGTCGTCGAGCGCGGCGCCGGTCATCTCGGCGAACAGCAGCGCCCAGGCCCGCGGCAGCACGTCCACGTTGTACCCGCCGCCCCCGAGGGCGATCCAACGGCCATCCGCCGCCCGGTCGGCCATGTCGTGCAGCACGCGCCACAGGCGCGGGAAGGTGGCCATGCGCACCTGCAGGTGGGCGAGCGGGTCCTGGTGATGCGGGTCGACGCCATCCTGCGTGATGATGATGTCGGGTCGGAAGGCCTCGACCGCCGGGGCGATGACCTCCTCGATCGCGCGCATGTACGGGCCGTCGCCCGAGAACGCCGGCAGCGGGATGTTCACCGAGTAGCCGTCACCCGCACCGATGCCGCGCTCCGACACCGCACCCGTGCCCGGGAAGAGGTATCGGCCGCTCTCATGCACCGAGCACGTGAGCACGCGCGGGTCGTCGTAGAAGATGAACTGCGTGCCATCGCCGTGGTGGACGTCCACGTCCACGTAAGCCACGCGCTCGGCACCGTTGTCGAGCAGCCAGCGGATTGCCACGGCCGGGTCGTTGTAGATGCAGAAGCCGTTGGCCTTGTTGGCGAAGGCGTGGTGCAGGCCGCCCGCCGCCGAGAACACCCGGTCGGCGCGGCCATCCCACACCGCACGCGCTGCGGTGACCGACGCCCCGCACACGGCCACGGCGGCCTCGTGCATGCCGGCGAAGGCCGGGGTGTCGCCGCCGTGGGCAAGCCCCCAGGTGCCGGCCTCGAAGGCCGCGGCCAGCTGCGGCGTGCGGCTGTAGCGGCGCACGGCCGCCATGTAGGCCTCGGTGTGCACGCGCCCGATGAGGTCCTCGTCACCCGCCTCGGGCTCCAGCACCAGCACATCGGGGCGGTCGAGCATGCCGTAGGCCCGGATGAGGTCGATGGCCAGCTCGCGGTTGGCCGGGGCAAGCGGGTGGTCGCTGCCCAGGTCGTAGCCCGCGAGGCCCTGACGGTCGACGAAAGCGATCATCCCCATGCCCTGAGGACTAGCAGACCACCGGCAGCACCGAGCAGAGCTGCTCCACCTCCTGGCGAAGGCGCACCACCTCGTCGCGCAGCGCCGACAGCTGGTCGGCAGGGGTTCCCCCGCCCGAGTCGATGCGCTGGGCGAGCGTGCCGACATCCCCGCGCAGCTGGGTGACGCCCGCCTCCACCAGCGACAGGCGCTCGTTGACGTCCGACGTCGAGGCGATTCCGAACGACCCGGGCGATCCGATGATCGCGAACACCAGCACGAGCGCCAGCACGGCGATGCCGATGGACGTGGCCAGGGCCACCACCAGGCGGCGATCAGGCGCGGCGGGCGCCGGGCGGGGCGCCGCCGGCGCGGGGGCCGCAGCCGTGGGCGCGCGGCGCACCGGGGCGGTGACCGCCTCGGGCGACGGCGCCGCGGCCGGGGCGAACGCCTGGGCACCCGGCACAGGTCGTGGCACCGCCAGCGCGGCGGACGCGGCCCGCGCGGCCGTGGCGGGGTCGTCCGCCGACGCCGGGTTGGCCACCACCTCCTCGCCCAGGGCCCTGAGGGCGATGACCATGCGGGCAAGGGCATCGGGGGCGTCACCGGCGATGCGGCGCACCAGCGCCGGCGTCATCCACGGCACGCGCGCGGCCCAGTCAGCGGTCCACTCGCCGTCCGGCAACCGGATGGCGTCCACCGACAGCAGCGCCGCCGCGGGCGCCAGGCCGTCCCCCAGCACGGCGCGCGCGCACCAGCCGCGCGCGCCCACCTGCTCCTCGGGGCGAAGATCGCGCACGTCGGCTCCCGGCACCCTGCGCGCGGCCAGGTCGGCGGCCGCATCGGAGGCCTCGATCGCCACGAGGTCACGTGCCACCGACGCCCTGCGCGCCGGCGGCAGGGTCGCGAGCGCGGCGCGCGCGAGCTCGGTGGCCAGCACCACGGCCGCCTCGCCGTCGCGCACGGGTGGGCCGGGCGGCCCCGACCGCATGGCCCCGAGGCCCACCTCGTCCGTGCCCCGGACATCTACGTCGAGTCGCAGGCGGAGGGCTTGGTCGTCCACGGGTGGAGCCTAGAACTCCTGCTCGGTGGGCCGCATGTACACCTCGTTGATGCTCACGTGCGGTGGCTGCGACACCGCGAACATGACCGCGCGCGCGACGTCGTCCGGCACCAGCGGGTCGCCGCCGGGCGGGTCGTCGTAGAAGGCCGTGTCCACGACGCCCGGCGCGATGAGCGTGACGCGCACCCCGGTGCCGTGGAGGTCCTTGCGGGCGGCCTCGGCCATGGCGGTGACCGCCCACTTGCTCGACGAGTAGAGCGATCCGGTGCCCACCTGTCGACCCGAGATCGATCCCATGAGCACGGCATGCCCGCGCGACTCGCGCAGCGCCGGGATGCACGCGCGCAACGTGATGGCCGCGCCGTAGACGTTGGTGAGGATCATCTGCCGCCAGAACTCAGGGCTCTCGGCCAGGAACCCGCGCTTCGCGCCGAAGCCGGCGTTGGCGAGCACGGCGTCGATGCGCCCGAACTCCCCCACCGCGGCATCGGCCATCGCCTGCACCTGGTCCCACTCGGTGACGTCACAGGTGGCGGGCAGGGCCACCGATGCGCCGCCGAGATCCGCCGAAAGGGCATCGAGCAGATCGCGCCGACGCGCCGCGATGACCACCCGCCAGCCATCGGCCACCGCCGCGCGGGCCACGGCGGCGCCGATGCCGTCGGACGCCCCGGTGATCATCATCACGGGCCCGGGCACGGCTACCTCCCGATCGTGAGGCGGTAGGGGCTGCGTCCGGCGGTGGCCTTCACCGACACGTACCACCGCCCGGAGCGGGTGGCCACGTAGCCAAGTTTCGGAGTGGCGCTGGATCTGCGGTTTGATGCCGCCGGCACGCCCGAGTTGACGGTGCGCGTGCCGGGCGGCCACAGCGAGAGCTTGAGCTTCGCGCGCTTGGCCCCGGCCGACAGGCGCACCGACTGGCCCTTGCGCAGGGTCACGGGATAGACGTCCACCGTGTCGTTCCAGCCATCCGCGAACCCCGCCGCGGTGGCCACCGGGGTGAGCGCCTTGGCCCGCCGCACCTCGCTGATGTCGCTGTTGGGCTCGTAGGGGTCGTCGGCCGGCAGCGGCAGGGTGACGGCCGCGCGCGGGTTGATGAGCCCGGATCCCGTGGCGGTGTCGCGCCCGGGCGATCCCATGTCGGTGGCTGTGTTGAGCAGCTGCATGAGCACCTGGTAGGGGGTGGCCCCGGGGTGGGCGGCGAACACCTCCGCGGCCACGCCCGCCACGAAGGGCGTGGCCATCGAGGTGCCCTCCTTGATGGCATAGCCCGGAGACACCTCACCCTGCTTCACGCGCGGGGGCACCGACGAGATGATGTCCACGCCGGGGGCCACGAGGTCCACCGACCGGTTGCGGGTGCTGAACGTGGCCAGTCCGTATGGCGTGGGGCAGTCGGGGTTCACCACGCCCGAGCACTGCGCCGCCACGCCGAGCACGTTCCAGTAGCCGGCCGGGTAGTTGAGCGCGCCGTAGTCCTGGCCGTCGTTGCCGACCGAGGCGATCACCAGCGCGCCCTTGCCGAACGCCCAGTCGATCACGCGCTGGAACGCCGGGGAATCGCCCACGCCGCCCGCCGAGATGTTGATCACCTTGGCGCCGTTCTGCACCGACCAGCGGATTCCCCTGATCATGGTCTCGTCGGTGGAGTAGCCGTCCTGATCGGAGATCTGCACGGGGATCACCTCGGCCGTGCCGCGCATGCCCGGTGCCGTGCCCACCACGCCGATGCCGTTGATCGGGGCGGCCGCGCTTCCCGCAACGTGGGTGCCGTGGCCGGTCTTGCCCCAGTCCTCGGCCGACTGCCGATCGGTCTGCGCGCTGTAGGGGCGCACCAGGGGTGAGTTCGGGCCCGACCACTCCGGGTGCGTGGAGTCCACCCCGCTGTCGAGAATCGCGATGCGCGGGCGCGGCGGGGTTCCCGTGAGGTCGACGCCCCACGTGGTGGCCGGCGTGGTGAGCGCCCACTGGCGCCCGTTCGCGAAGTACTCGTCGGTGGGCGCGGCCGCGATGGGCGTGAGCGCCACGGGGACCGATGCCACCGGGGCCTGCGCCTGCGCCCGGACGATTCGCTCATCCGTGCGGCGCGACAGCGACCACGCGGCGGTCTCCACCCCCGGCCGGGCAAGCGCCTTCTCGCGCAGGCCCGCATCGGCAGGCGCGCGCACCGCCCAGATACCCGCCTCGGGCGCCGCGGGCTCCACGCGCCCGAGCCCCTCGAGCGCCGCGCGCGCGGCATCCTGCGTGGGCACGGCGCGGAACGTGACGAGCAGCGACGGCCCATCGGGCCCGTCGGCCATCTGCGGCGCACCGGCGTGCGCGATGGCGGGCACGGCCAGCAGCGCGACGGCGGCCGCGGCCGCCAGCGCCCTCGCCACC
>JBJTJN010000091.1:0-10404 GCA_046095485.1 Actinomycetota bacterium | reverse complement strand
AGGGCGCCCAGCGTGCCGCGACCGGCCAGGAGGTTGGTGTTCGCGGTGGCGCTCATCGCCGCGCAGAGTAGCGCAATCCCCGCTCTCGGCACCAGCAGGCGCCCGGCACGGCAGTACTACCCCCGCCGAAAAAGCGCGAGAGGCGGGAGGCCTGTCATGTGGGGGTGGCGGCGATCGCAGCCGGGGATGATGCATTTGCGGTCCCCGCAAATGCCGATCCCGTTTCGGCGAGTGGCCGCCACCCCGACATGACATGCCTGCCGCACTGCTGTGGTATTCGGCGGGGGTACTACTGCCTCCCGGTTGGCGGACTGTTGCCGAGAGTGGGGATTGCGCTACTCTGCGCGGCGATGAGCGCCACCGCGAACACCAACCTCCTGGCCGGTCGCGGCACGCTGGGCGCCCTTCTGCTCCTTCCCCGCTAGGGGAAGCGCTTCGACACCCACGCCCGGATGCGCCGGGCACAGGATCAGTCCACACGAGCCAGGAGGAAGCCCCCGTGCCGGCCGACGACGCCAGCCGAGACGACGCCAAGCGCGTCACGTTCTTCGATACGACCCTTCGCGATGGGGAGCAGTCGCCGCGCATTCACCTGAACCTGAGGGAGAAGGTGGAGATCGCGCAGCAGCTCGCGCGCCTTGGCGTGGACGTGATCGAGGCCGGCTTCCCGATCTCGTCGCCGGGCGACCTGGAGGGCGTGCGGGCCGTGGCCCGCGAGGTGCAGGGCCCGACCATCGCCGGCCTGGCCCGCGCGAACGAGAAGGACATCGCCGTGGCGTGGGAGGGCGTGCGCGACGCCCAGAAGCCGCGCATCCACACGTTCATCGCCACGTCGGACATCCACATGGCGCACAAGCTGCGCATGGGCCGGCCCGAGGTTCTGGCCACCGCCATCGACGCCGTCAAGCTCGCCGTGAGCCTGAGCCCCGACGTGGAGTTCTCGTGCGAGGACGCCACGCGATCCGACCCGGCGTTCGTGGCCGAGGTGATCGGCGCGGCCATCGCGGAGGGCGCGGGCACCATAAACATCCCGGACACCGTGGGCTACACCATGCCCACCGAGTTCCAGCGGTTCCTGATGGAGCTCTACGAGCGCGTGCCGTCGCTTGAGGGCGTCACGCTGTCGGTGCACTGCCACAACGACCTGGGCCTGGCCGTGGCCAACTCGCTGGCCGGCCTCGAGGTGGGGGCGCGCCAGGTGGAGGTGTGCGTCAACGGCATCGGCGAGCGCGCGGGCAACGCGAGCCTGGAGGAGATGGCGATGATCCTGCGCACGCGCGCGGAAGACCTCGGCGGCCTGTGGTCGGGCATCAACACCACCGAGATCACCAAGGCCAGCCGCATGGTGAGCCGCCTCACCGGGTATGAGATCCAGCCAAACAAGGCGATCGTGGGCCGCAACGCCTTTGCCCACGAGGCGGGAATCCACCAGCACGGCGTGCTGGCCAACCCGCTCACCTACGAGATCATGGACGCCCAGAGCGTGGGCCTGATGCAGAGCGAGCTGGTGCTGGGCAAGCACTCCGGCCGCCACGCGCTGCGCCAGGCGCTCACCGACCTGGGCTACGAGCTCGACAAGGACGCCCTCAACGAGGCCTTCCGCCGGTTCAAGGAGGTGGCCGACCGCAAGGGCGAGCTCACCGCCATGGACCTCGAGGCCCTGATGGAGGACGAGATGCGCGTGGACCACGAGCACCAGCTCGAGCTGCGCGACATCTCGTTCACCGGGGCGTCCGGCGACAAGGCCCGCGCACAGGTGACCGTACGCAGCACCGATGGCTCGGAGTTCTCGGGCGAGGCCGAGGGCGATGGGCCCGTGGCCGCGCTGATCGGCGCCATCGACGCCGCCGTGGGCTCGGCGGGCACCCTGCTGGAGTACTCGGTGTCGGCGGTGACCGACGGCCCCGACGCCCTGGGCGAGGCCCGCGTGCTGTGCCAGCTGAACGGCCGGCAGTTCACCGGCCAGGGGGTGTCCCCCGACGTGCTGGAGGCCAGCGCCATCGCCTACCTGCGCGCGGTGACCGCCAGCAGGAACGCCGACAAGACCGAGAGGATGGCCGAGAGCGGCGTGTAGCCGCGCGGCCGGGAACGACAGAGAGGACCAAGGCAGTGGGCAAGACCCTGTTCCGGAAGGTGTGGGACCTCCATGAGGTGGTTCCCGAGGGCCCCGACGGCCCGGCGATCCTCTACATCGACCTGCACCTCGTGCACGAGGTCACCTCGCCGCAGGCGTTCGACGGCCTGCGCATGGCCGGCCGCGCCGTGCGCCGCCCCGACCGCACGCTGGCCACGGTTGACCACAACGTGCCCACCGTGGGCCGCGAGCTGGGCATCGAGGACGAGCTCTCGCGCCTGCAGGTGGAGGCGCTCGAGAAGAACGCCGCCGAGTTCGGAATCCCACTCTTCTCGCTCACCAGTCCGCGCCAGGGCATCGTGCACGTGATCGGCCCCGAGCTGGGGTTCACGCAGCCCGGCATGACGATCGTGTGCGGCGACAGCCACACCTCCACCCACGGCGCGTTCGGCGCGCTGGCCTTCGGCATCGGCACCAGCGAGGTGGAGCACGTGCTCGCCACGCAGACCCTGCCGCAGGGCATGCCGCGCACCATGCGCATCAACTTCGAGGGCGAGCTTCCCCGCGGCGTCGTGGCCAAGGACCTCATCCTCGGCGCCATCGGCCAGATGGGCGTCGCGGGCGCGCAGGGCCACGTGGTGGAGTACGCCGGGTCGGCGATCCGCGGCCTCACCATGGAGGGCCGCATGACCGTGTGCAACATGTCCATCGAGGGCGGCGCGCGCGCCGGCATGGTGGCGCCCGACGACACCACGTTCGCCTACGTGGAGGGCCGCATGGCCGCGCCGGACGACTTCTCCGCGGCCGTAGAGCGCTGGCGCGACCTGCCGAGCGACGCCGACGCCGAGTTCGACCGCGAGATGGACGTGGACGTCCCGTCGCTGGCCCCGCAGGTGACCTGGGGCACCACCCCCGGCATGGTGGCGCCCATCACGGGCCGCGTTCCCACGCCCGAGCAGTACGACGACCCCACCGACCAGGAGGCCGTGCGCCGGTCGCTCGAGTACATGGGCCTGCAGGGCGGCGAGGCGATGGAGGACATCGCCATCGACACCGTGTTCCTGGGCTCGTGCACCAACGGCCGCATCGAGGACCTCCGCGCCGCCGCCGAGGTGGTGCAGGGCCACACGGTGAAGGACGGCATGCGCGCCATGGTGGTGCCGGGCTCGATGGCCGTGAAGGCCCAGGCCGAGGATGAGGGCCTGGACGAGGTGTTCCGCACGGCCGGGTTCGAGTGGCGCGACGCCGGGTGCTCGATGTGCCTGGGCATGAACCCGGACATCCTCGAGCCGGGCGAGCGTTGCGCCAGCACCAGCAACCGTAACTTCGAGGGACGCCAGGGCAAGGGTGGCCGCACCCACCTGGTGAGCCCCGCCATGGCCGCCGCCGCGGCCATCACCGGGCACCTCGTGGACGTCCGCACCTTCGACGCCGCCCTCGCGGGCGCATAGGGGAGGCCGAAATGGAGCCCATCACCATCGTCACGTCGAAGGTCGCCCCGCTCGACCGGGCCGACGTCGACACCGACCAGATCATCCCGAAGCAGTTCCTCAAGCGCGTCGAGCGCACGGGATTCGGAGAGTTCCTGTTCTTCGACTGGAAGAACGAGGACTTCTACATCCTCGACCGCCCTGAGTACGAGGGCGCGCGCATCCTGGTGGCCGGCCGGAACTTCGGGTGCGGGTCGTCGCGCGAGCACGCCCCGTGGGCCATCCAGGACTACGGCTTCGACGTCGTGATCGCGCCGTCATTCGCCGACATCTTCCGCACCAACTGCACGAAGATCGGCATGCTGCCCGTCATCCTCCCCGACGACGACGTGCGCATCATCATGCAGGAGGCCATCGACCAGCCCGGCACCGAGATGACCGTCGACCTCGAGGAGTGCGTGGTGGCGTTTCCCGACGGCCGCACGGTGGAGTTCCACATCGAGGACAGCGTGCGCGACCGCCTGCTGAACGGCTGGGACGACATCGGCCTCACCATGCTGAAGGACGCCGACATCGCCGCCTACGAGGCCTCGCGCGAGCGCCAGGGCCCCGTCACCACCGTGCTGCTCTGAACCCCGTCCGAGACGAACGAAGGAACCCGAATGCGTGAGGTCAAGGTCATACTGCTGCCCGGTGACGGCATCGGGCCCGAGGTCATCGGCGAGGCCCGCCGCCTCGTGGACCACGTGGCGCACATGGACGACATGCAGGTGGACTGGGACTCCCACGCGGTGGGTGGCTGCGCCATCGATACCTACGGCAAGCCCCTGCCCGACGGCGTGATGGAGCAGTGCCAGGCGGCCGACGCCGTGCTGCTGGGCGCCGTGGGCGGCCCCAAGTGGGACACCACCAACCCCGACGACCCGCGCCCCGAGCAGGCGCTGCTGGCGCTGCGCGCCGGCCTGGGCCTGTTCGCCAACCTGCGGCCGGTCAAGCCCATCCCGTCGCTGTATGAGAGCAGCCCGCTGCGCACCGAGCGCATCGAGGGCACCGACCTGCTGGTGGTGCGCGAGCTCACCGGCGGCATCTACTTCGGCAAGAGCGGCCGCGAGGGCGACAGCGCCTACGACACCTGCACCTACAGCCGCGCCGAGGTGCGCCGCGTGGCCGAGGTGGCGTTCGAGTCGGCCCTGGCCCGCCGCGGCAAGGTGACCTCGGTCGACAAGGCCAACGTGCTCGAGAGCTCGCGGCTGTGGCGCGATGAGGTGATGCGCGTGGCCGAGGAGCACCCCGACGTGGAGCTGGAGCACATGCTGGTGGACAACGCCGCCATGCAACTGGTCAGCCGCCCGGCCGACTTCGACGTGATCGTCACCGAGAACATGTTCGGCGACATCCTCTCCGACGAGGCCGCGATGATCAGCGGGTCCATCGGCCTGCTGCCCTCGGCGAGCCTCGGCGGGCACGGCCCGGGCCTGTACGAGCCCGTGCACGGATCGGCCCCGGACATCGCCGATCAGGGCATTGCGAACCCCATCGCCACCTGCCTCTCGGCCGCGATGATGCTGCGGTACTCGCTGGACGCCCCCAAGGGCGCCGACGCCATCGAGACCGCCGTGGACCAGGTGCTCTCGCTGGGCCACAGCACGCGCGACCTGGGCGGCGAGTGCTCCACCCACGAGATGGGCGAACTGCTGATCTCCGCGGCGGGCTAGACTCCACCGGATACGCGGGCAGCAAAGCCCGGGACAACCCCACGACGAAGGGCCGTCGCAGGATGGAAGCCGACAAGATCTGGATGAACGGGTCGCTCGTGGACTGGGCAGATGCCACGGTCCACGTGCTCACGCACGCCCTTCATTACGGCACGTCGGTGTTCGAGGGCATTCGCGCCTACGAGACCGAGGATGGCCCCGCGGTGTTCCGGCTCGACCAGCACCTGCTGCGCCTCGAGCGCTCGGCCGCCCAGTACTACATGCCCCTGCCGTTCTCGCACGAGGAACTTCGCACCGCGGTGCACCTGGTGATCTCCGCGAATGGCCTGCATGAGGCCTACATCCGGCCCATCGCCATGCGCGGGTACGGCGTGATGGGGCTCAACCCCGTCGAGGCGCCGGTCGACATCGCCATCGCCGCATGGGTGTGGGGCGCCTACCTGGGCGAGGACGGCCTTAAGCACGGCATCAAGGCCAAGATCTCCAGCTGGCGGCGCATCGGCAACAACACCATCCCCGCCACGGCGAAGGCCGGCGGCCAGTACCTCAACTCGATCCTGGCCAAGATGGAGACCCAGCACGCGGGCTACCAGGAGGCCATCCTGCTCAACGAGCTCGGCATGGTCACCGACGGCTCGGGCGAGAACATCTTCATCGTGAAGGACGGCGTGATCAGCACCCCGCCCATCTCGGCGTCGATCCTCGAGGGCATCACGCGCAACTCGATCATGGATATCGCCCGCGCCGAGGGCTACGAGGTGGTGGAGCGCGATCTTGCGCGCGCCGAGCTGTACCAGGCGGATGAGGTGTTCGTCACCGGCACCGCGGCCGAGGTATGCCCGGTGCGGTCGGTGGACGACCACCTCATCGGCGAGCCCGGTCCTGTCACCCAGCGGCTGCAGCACGTGTTCCACGAGGTGGTGCATGGCCGGGACGCCCGGTGGGCGCACTGGCTCGACCACGTGACGGCGGCGACGCCGGCGGGCTGATGGAGCGCATCCTCCTCTACGACACCACGCTGCGTGACGGCATGCAGCGCGAGGGCATGAGCCTCTCGGTGGGGGAACAGCTGCAGGTGGCCCTGCGGCTCGCTGACGTCGGCTTCGACGTGGTGGAGGCGGGCTTCCCGTCGTCCAATCCCAAAGACAGCCAGCTCTTCGACCTGCTCGAGCAGGAGCACCTGGGCGACACCCGCATCGCGGCCTTCGGTATGACCCGCCGGCGCAACACCCCGCCCGACCAGGACCCCGGCCTGCGCATCATGGTGGAGTGCTTCGCGCCGGTGTCCACGATCGTGGGCAAGACGTGGGACCTGCACCTGCAGAAGGTCACCAAGGTCTCGCGCGAGGAGAACCTCGCGATGATCGGCGAGTCGGTGGCGTTCCTGCTGTCCGAGGGCAAGGACGTCTTCTACGACGCCGAGCACTTCTTCGACGCCTACCGCGAGCACCCCGAGTACGCCATCGAGTGCCTGAAGGCCGCGCACGCCAACGGCGCGTCGTGGCTGGTGCTCTGCGACACCAACGGCGCCACGCTGCCCATGGACGTCGAGCGCATCTCGGGCGAGGTGGTGGCCGCGCTGCCCGACGCCCGCATCGGAATCCACACCCACAACGACGCCGAGTGCGCCGTGGCCAACTCGCTGGCGGCCGTGCAGCAGGGCGCCCGGCAGGTGCAGGGCACCATCAACGGCTGGGGCGAGCGCTGCGGCAACGCCAACCTCATCTCCATCGCGCCGTCGCTGTCGTTGAAGATGGGCTTCGAGGTGCTGAGGCCCGGGGGGCTCGAGGAGCTCACGCGGCTCTCGCACTGGGCCGCCGAGACCGCCAACATGCCGCCCGACGCCTGGGCGCCGTACGTGGGCGCCAATGCCTTCGCCCACAAGGGCGGAATGCACGTGGCCGGCATGGTGTCCGACCCGCGCACGTTCGAGCACATCGACCCTGCTCTGGTGGGCAACGAGCGGGGCATGAAGGTGAGCGAGCTCTCGGGCCGCCACGTAGTGCTCGAGCGAGCCCGCGAGGCCGGCATCGACGTGGAGGCCGACCCCGATCTCGCCCCGCGCATCCTCGCGCGCATCAAGGAACTCGAGCATGAGGGCTACCACTTCGAGGTGGCCGACGCGTCGTTCACGATCCTGCTCGAGCGCGAGGCCGGGGTGCACGAGCCGGTGTTCGTGCTCGAGTCGTTCCGGGTCATCACCGAGCGCGACGAGACCGGCCAGGTGATGACCGAGGCCACCATCCGCCTGCACCACGATGGTGAGCGCCTGGTGGCCACCGCCGAGGGCAACGGACCCGTGAACGCGCGCGTCAGGGCGCTGCGCCAGGCGCTTGCCGGCCGCGTGCCCGGCCTCGACAAGATCTCGCTCGTCAACTTCAAGGTGCGAATCCTCGACGAGGGCCACGGCACCGACGCCACGACGCGCGTACTCATCGACTCCACCGACGGCACGTCCACCTGGTCGACCATGGGCGTCAACCAGAACGTCATCGCCGCCTCGTGGGACGCCCTGGTGGACAGCCTGGACTACGGCGTGCGACGCGCCGCAGTGCCGAGCACCGCCGGGGCGCGGGAGGCGTGAGCGCGGACGACATGATCCCCCTCGCGCGGCCCGTGATCGGTGATCGCTAGCGCGAGCTGGTGGATGAGGTGCTGGTGTCACGCCAGCTGTCGCTGGGCCCCACGGTCACGCGCTTCGAGCAGATGTGGGCCGACCGCATCGGCACGAAGCACGCCGTGGCATGCTCGTCGGGCACCGCGGGCCTGCACTGCTGCCTGCACGCGCTGGGGGTGGGCCCCGGGGATGAGGTCATCACCTCGTCGTTCTCGTTCGTGGCATCGGCCAACGTCATCCTCTACACGGGCGCCACGCCGGTGTTCGCGGAAGTCGACCCGCTCACGTTCAACATGGACCCGGCTGCCGTGGAGGCCGCCATCACGCCGCGCACCAAGGCCATCCTGATCGTGGACATCTTCGGGTACCCGGCCGACGTGCCCGCGCTCGTGGACATCGCCCACCGGCACGGCCTGGGCATCGTGGAGGACGCCTGCCAGAGCATCGACGGCGACCTCAACGGTCGCAAGCTGGGCAGCTTCGGCCACCCGGCCGTGTTCGGCTTCTACGCCAACAAGCAGCTCACCACCGCCGAGGGCGGGGTCGTGCTCACCGACGACGACGACCTCTACACGCTGCTCAAGAGCCTCACCAACCAGGGGCGCTCCGACGACGGGGCGTGGCTGGTGCATTCGCGGCTGGGCTTCAACTACCGGCTTTCCGACGTGCATGCGGCCATCGGCATCGCCCAGCTCGAGCGCCTCGACTGGATGCAGGACGCCCGCGCGCAGGTCGCCGGCATGTACCAGGACCGCGTGCAGCACATCAACGGCGTGACTCCCATGTACGAGGGCCCCCAGCGGCGCTCGTGGTTCGTGTACGCGCCGCGGCTTGACGCCGACCTCGATCGCGACGCCATCATCGGCCGTCTCGAGGCCGAGGGGGTGTCGGCCAAGCCGTACCTGCCGTGCATCCACCTGCAGCCCTACTACCGCGAGGCGCACGGCCACGGGCCGGGCGAGCTGCCCATCACCGAGGCCATCAGCGCGTCCACCATCGCGCTGCCCTTCTTCTGCGAGATGACCGAGGAGCAGGTCGATCGGGTCTGCGCCGCGCTCGACCGGGCGATCCAGGCCGAGAGGGCCGGTGCGGCAGGCGCCGTGGAGGCGGGGGCGGCATGAGCGACGACGCGCCGCGGCTCTGGGGTGGTCGGTTCGAGGGCTCGCCCGCCGAGGCCTTCGACGCGCTCAACGCCTCGCTGCCGGTGGACCAGCGCCTGTGGCAGGAGGACATCCGGGGATCCCGCGCGCACGCGCGCATGCTGGGCGCCCGGGGGATAATCCCTGCGGATGACGCCGCGGCCATTGACGCCGGGCTGGCGCAGGTGGAGGGCGAGCTCGCATCCGGCGCGTTCGTCTTCCAACCCGGCGATGAGGACATCCACACGGCCGTGGAGCGCAGGCTCACCGAGATCGCCGGTGATGCCGGCCGGCGCCGGCATACCGGCCGCAGCCGCAACGACCAGGTGATCACCGACACCCTGCTGTGGCTGCGGGGGCGCTGCGAGGCCCAGTCCGCGGCGCTGAAGGCCCTGGCCCAGGCGCTGATCGCGCAGGCGCGGGCCGGCGTTGACGTGCTGATGCCCGGCTACACGCATCTGCAGAGGGCGCAGCCCGTGCGCCTGGCGCACCACCTGCTGGCCTACGCCTGGATGATCGACCGCGACCACCGGCGACTGATGTTCGCGATGGAGTCGGCGGGGGAGAGCCCCCTTGGCAGCGGCGCACTCGCGGGCAGCGGCTTCGACATCGACCGGCAGGCCACGGCCGATGAGCTCGGGTTCACCGGCGTCACGCCCAACAGCATGGACGCCGTGGGAAGTCGCGACGCCCTGGTGGACTACCTCGCCTTCGCCGCGCAGCTGGGCGTGCACCTGTCACGCCTGGGCGCGGAGTACGTGTGGTGGTCGTCGGAGGAGGCCGGGTTCGTGGAGGTGGACGACGCCTACGCATCCGGCTCGTCGATGCTGCCGCAAATGAAGTACCCCGACGCCGCCGAGCTCGCGCGCGCCAAGGCCGCGCGGCTCACGGCCGACCTCAGCGGGCTGCTCGGCGCGCTCTCGGGCCTGCCCCTGGCGTACAACAAGGATCTCCAGGACGACAAGCACTACCTGTTCGATGCGGCCGACACCATCGACTTGCTGCTGCCGGCGATCACGGGCATGGTGGCCACGGCGCGGTTCGACGCCGATGCCATGGCGGCCGCGGCCGATGAGGGCTTCCTCGCGGCCACCGACCTGGCCGACGCCCTGGTGCGCCAGGGGTGGCCATTCCGCAAGGCCCATGAGGCCGTGGGGGCGCTGGTGAGGGCCTGCGCCGATCGGGGCGTGGGCCTGGCCGGTGCCACGCCGGACGACCTCGCTGCGGCGGGGCTGCAGGGCGTGGAGCTGCCGGAGCTCACCGCCGAGGCGTCAGTGGAGGGCAAGGATGTCCCCGGCGGCACCGCCCGCGGCCGGGTGCTCGAGCAGCTGGCGCAGATCGAGCAGCGGGTGGAGGCCTGGTGACCCGCCGCGCCCGTGCCGTTGGCCGGGCGTTCTTCGACCGCCCGCCCGAGGTGGTGGCCGAGCAG
>JBJTJN010000090.1:0-4496 GCA_046095485.1 Actinomycetota bacterium | reverse complement strand
GGGGGTGCCGACGGCGCGCCAGCGCACGCCGTCCCACATGGCGACCGACGGGGTGGCGACGCCCGCGCCGTGCGCGCAGACCTTCTACCAGCAGGCCACGCGCACGTGGAAGAACGCCAAGGCGCCCAACGGTCGCGCGGCAGTGAAGGTGACGTCGCGCATCCGCATCTACCAGGACGTCCTCGCCGCCTGCCGCACCGACCTCACGTTCATCTTCCGTGATGCCCGCACGAAGGCGCGCCTGGCGCAGCTTCCGGGATCGACCCTGGGCTATCGCAAGCTCCAGGGGCAGGACTTCTCGGCACCGGTCATCTCGTGGCCCACCACTCGCGAGATGCGGTTCACGGGCGGCGACACCACGGGCCAGAACCGCCGGAATGCCCGCCTGGTGCTGGTGAGCTACCTGAGGAGAATGCGCAGCACGCCCGCACAGCGGAACGTGGAGCTTGTGATCGTGCGCCGGGTTCCGCGTGACGCGTCCCAGGCCGTGTCTGCCGCCAATCCCCTCTTCGCCCAGCTCAATGGCTTCGGCACCCGGGTCGGGTGGGCGCAGACCAGCTGAGCGACGCTACCGCGCGATGGTGATGTAGACGGTCATCGCGATGAACACGATGAACACCACCGCCCACACCCAGAACCCCAGCCCGGGCCTGCCTGGTCCGGGGCCGTCACCGGGCTGGTCGTCGTCGGCCAGCGTCTACTTCGTCCAGATGATCTGGAACCCGGCGCTCGTGCCCGTGCCCGTCTTGTAGAAGTTGCGGCCGATCATGTTGGGGTAGCCCTTCACGCGGTAGCCGCTGGGCACGGTGCCATTGGCCACGTATGCCCTCGCAAAGGCGCGCACCTTCGCGCACGGCAGCGGGGCCTGGCCGCGCTTGTTGAACGAGTTGAGGTCGTAGGCGCCCTTCTTGGGCAGCCCGAGCTTCGGCTTTGCCGGGTTCACCTTGACGTCGCCGCAGTCGAGCGACCTGCCCTGCTCGCTTCCACCCGCGAGTGCCGCGGCCGGGAGGGCGGTGAGCGCGATGGCGGCGGCGGTGGCGATGGCGATGGTGGTCCTCATGATATCTCCTCCGGGGGTCGTCGCGCGGCTGCGTGGCGCGCCAGTGCAAAGACTGTACCGGCGGCGGCGTAACGTGCGGAGCATGGGAGTCGCGCCCCCGTGGGAGACCGTGAAGGAGCCGCCCGAGGCCGTCACCTGGGGGCTGGTGCCGCTGGAGGCCGACGATGGCGCGATGCGCCCGGTCATGCTCTTGTGCTGGGTGCTGGACGACGCGGGCGGCGCACTGGTGCAGCCGGTGATCCGCGGCGAGGACGATCCCCTGCCGTGGGGGCTTCGTACGCGCGTGGTCGAGCCGCTGCCCGGAGGTCGGCCCGAGGACGGCATTACCGCCTACCGCGACCTGGTGCTTCCCATGGTGATCGCCATCGAGGCGCTGATGGCGCGCGGGCTCTCGCCGGGCGAGGTGGCGAGCAGGGGGGATGAGGCCTCATCCATGGCCGCCATGGCGCACGAGGCCCGCCGGGGCATGCGCGACTTGCCCACGGGCTAGCGTGCAGGGCATGCGCGTGGGCAGGGCGATCGGGCTGGGCGTGGTGGCCGCCGGGGTGGTGGGGGCCGCGGTGCTGGCCAAGACCGTGCGCGACGTGCAGGGCCAGGCCGCCGGCGACATCGACTCGTTCCTCGAGCTGCCGCTGGACGAGCGCACGCGCAGGCCGGTGGTGGCCGTGATGGGCGCCAGCATCGTGCGCGGACGCGCCAGCGTGGACTTCGTGCGCATGCTGCGCCAGCAGCACCTCGAGCTGGCGTTCGTGAACGGCGGGGTAAACAGCCGGGTGGCCTGGGAGATGCTGCAGGACATGGACCGGGTGATGGCCTGCGATCCCGCGTGGGCGGTGATCCTCGTGGGCACCAACGACGTTCAGGCCACGCTGTCGGACGAGAACCGCGAGACGGTCCGCCGGTCGAAGGGGCTGCCGCAGGCGCCATCGGCCGAGTGGTTCGGCGAGTGCCTGCAGGCGGTGATCGAGCGCCTGCAGGGCGCGGGCACCATCGTGGGCGTGTGCTCGCTGCCGCCGCTGGGCCAGGACCTGGGCGCCCTGCCCAACGACGCCGTGCGCCGCTTCAACGAGGTGATCCGCGACGTCACCGACGCCACCGGGGCGTCGTACCTGCCCGTGCACGAGCGCATGGCCGCGGTGATCGTGGGCAGCGGCAGGGAGGAGGGGCCGGCGTGGACCGGATCGTGGCGCCCGGGGCTGGAGTCGCTCGTGGAGCACTTCACGCTCGGGCGCTCGTACGACGACATCGCCCAACGGGCCGGCTTCCTGATGTCACCCGACGGCGTGCACCTCGACACCGCCGGCGCGCGCATCGTGGCCAACGTCGCGAGCGAGTTCCTCGCCGGCAGTACCGCGTAAGGATTAATGAGATCGCGTCGCGTCTTGAACGCGGCCGGCCTGCGACACTGCTCCTCATCTGACGATCGCGACGGGTAACCGCCGGTCGATGTGTACTCGGCCGGGTGCCCCAAGGAGCCTGAGATGGCCGAGACCATGCGTGCCGCGGTGTTCCGCGGGAAAGAGGACATCCACATCGAGGAGGTCGCACGGCCCACATGCGGGCCGACCGATGCGATCGTGAAGGTGACCACCACCACCATCTGCGGGACCGACTCGCACATCTGGCGCGAGGAGTACCCCGTGGCCAATGGGCGGATCGTCGGCCACGAGCCGGTGGGGGTGATCGACGAGCTGGGCGAGGCCGTGCAGGGATACGCGATCGGCGACAGGGTGGTGGTTGGCGCCATCACGCCATGCGGCGCTTGTTACTTCTGCCAGCACGGCGACTTCTCGCAGTGCGCCGGCTACGACGACACCTGGGGACTGATCGGCGGCTGGCGCCTCGGCAATTCCGCGGACGGCGTGCAGGCGGACTACTTCCGCGTGCCCTATGCGCAGGCCAACCTGGCCAAGATCCCGGACGGCGTGAGCGACGAGGAAGTGATGTTCGTGACCGACATCGCGTCCACGGGCATCTCGGCCGCCGAGACCGCCAACGTGCGCATCGGCGACTCGGTGGTGGTGTACGCGCAGGGGCCCATCGGGCTGTGCGCCACGGCCGGCGCGCGCCTCATGGGCGCGAGCCTCATCATCGGCGTCGACTCCAACCCGACACGCCTCGAGATGGCGAAGAAGATGGGCGCTGACGTGGTGATCGACTACACGCAGGAGGACCCCATCGCGAAGGTGAAGGAGCTCACGGAGGGCCGGGGCGCCGACGTGGCCATCGAGGCCCTGGGAATCCAGGAGACCTTCGAGAACTGCATGAAGTCCGTGCGCCCGGCGGGCGTGGTGTCATCGCTCGGGGTCTACGGTGACAAGGTCACGATCCCCGTCGATGCCTTCGTGTACGGCATCGGCGACGTGGACATCCGCACCACCCTGTGCCCCGGCGGCAAGGAGCGCATGCGTGCCCTGATGTCGCTGGTGTCGGCCGGCCGGCTCGACCTGCAGCAGCTGGTCACCCATCACTTCACCCTCGACCAGATCGAGGAGGCCTACCCGCTCTTCTCGAACCAGGAGGACGGCGTGCTGAAGGTGGCGATCACCACGTGAGGGAGCGCCATGCCCACGTATGACCTCGAATGCCACGGGTGCGGCCTGCGGTTCGAGGTCTTCCGGCAGGGCTTCCTGCGCGATGAGGACCGGGCCTGCACCGGGTGCGGCGCCACCGACGTCGGCCAGCGCTACACGGGGTTCGTCACCTCGCGGCCGCCACGCGATGGCACCGATCCCAGCGTGCGCGGGTTCGGCCACACCTGCTCGTCAGGATGTGGCTGCGCCCGCGCGCGCACGGCCCCTGACGGCACGATCATCCCGCCCTGACGCTAGGCGGGCTTGCGGGCGATGGCGTAGAGCTTGGTGAAGTCGTAGGTCCAGCCGCGCGGGCCGGACACCTCGCGCATGCGGCGCTCCACCTCGGCTAGGTAGGCCTCGGCCTCGTCCTCGGGCATGTCGCCGATCAGGTGGCTCGCCACCACCCGCATGCGCTGCGTGTAGGCCTCCACCGAGGTGTGGCGCACGCGGCGCTCCATCCAGATGTCGTCCACCTCGAGGCCCGCCTGCACCAGGTAGTCCTCCATCTCGGGGATGTCCCGCTGCACGGCGTCGAACGCCCCCAGCCACACGTAGTTGGGCGGCTCCATGTTGGCGAGGATGTCCCGGTAGGCCTGCTCGCCGCCGCGCCCCGAGCACAGGATCGCCAGCACGCCGCCCGGCTTCATCTTCGCGGCCATGGCCTCGGCCGCCGCCCACTTGCGCGGGAACCAGTGGTAGGCCATGGCGCACACCACCAGGTCGAAGGAGCCGTCGGGCACGGGCATGTTCTCCACGTCGCCCTGCGCGAGGGTCACCTCCACGCCGTCGATGCCGCCGAGCTTCGCCTGGAACTGCTCGAGCATGCCCTCCGACGGGTCAACGCCCGTGATCCGCGCCGG
>JBJTJN010000089.1:0-2666 GCA_046095485.1 Actinomycetota bacterium | reverse complement strand
TACCAGGCCAGCGACACGCTGGACGACGCCTACAACCTGTTCGCGCGCCCCGTGGAGCGCGCCTACGAGATGGCCGGCATCGGCCCGGACGACGTTGACGTGGCCGAGATCTACAACTCGTTCGCCATCCAGGAGCCCCTCGGCATCGAGGGCCTGGGCTTCGCGAAGCGCGGCGACGGCTGGAAGGGCGCAGAGGACGGATCCACCTGGCTCGACGGCAAGGTGGCCATCAACCCGTCGGGCGGCCTGCTGTGCAAGGGGCACCCGCTCGGCGCCACCGGTGCCACCCAGGCCGTTGACGTGGTGGAGCAGCTGCGCGGCACCGCCCCCGAGGGCATGCTGCGGGGGGACGCCGAGATCGGCATCTCCGCGTGCCGTGGGGGCCCGGGCTCAGTGGGCGCCATCCACATCTACCAGCGCGAGGGCTGATCCCGTGACCGTCTCCGCAATCGAGTTCTCGCGGCTCGGCCCGCCGAAGCTGCAGCTGTTCGCCATGAAGTGCGACAAGTGCGGTGAGCTCAGCCCCTGGTGGGAGCGCAACCACTGCTACAAGTGCGGCAACGACTCCCTGAGCGAGTTCGAGCTCGGCGGCAAGGGCGAGATCACCAACTACACGGTGGTGTACTACCCGCCCCGCGAGTTCCTGGGCCAGGAGCCCTACGTGGTGGGGCACATCCAGATGGACGAGGGCGTCAACCTGCCCGCGCCCGTGATGGGCGTGGACCCCGACGCCGTGGAGGTGGGCACCCGCGTGTCCGCCACGCTGCGCCGCATGAAGCTGGGGCACGAGGGCGACATCTACTACTCCTACAAGTTCGTCGTCGACGACGAGTAGGGTTCCCCCGCCGTGGGGGAAACCCCACGGCGGGCCTGCAGTCCTCATATATGGTGGCCCGCGTAGTTCCATCCCCGAGGAAAGACCCGAGGCCATGATCAAGACCCCTGCCCCCAAGGCGGCTCGCCGCGTGGCGCTCGCCGCCCTGTCCTGCGTGCTCGTGGCCGGTATTGGCGCACAGGCGGCCACGGCCGCGCCCTCGGTGCGCGGATCGTCGCTGCTGGCGAAGACCGGCGCGGGCCCCGACGGCATCGCGGTGGATGCCATGGGCAACGTCTACACGGCCAACTCCCGTGCCAACAACGTCACCATGATCATGCCCACGGGCAAGTCGATGGTGCTGGGCACCACGGGCCAGACCCCGCGCGGCATCGCGCTCGACTCCGCGGGCAACGTGTACACCAGCAACCTCGGCGCCAACACGGTCACCAAGATCACCCCCGATGGCGTGTCCACCACGCTCGGCACCACGGGCCGTCAGCCCATCGACGTGGCAGTGGATTCCGCGGGCAACGTGTACACCACCAACTACCTCGACAGCACGGTGACCAAGATCACCCCGGCCGGCGTGTCGAGCACCCTCGGCACCACGGGCTCGCGACCCCTGGGCATCGTGCTCGACCCCGCCGGCAACGTCTACACGGCCAACGAGGGCGCCGATAACGTCACGAAGATCACCCCGTCGGGCACCTCGTCGGTGTTCGGTACCACGGGCGGCTGGCCGCAGGCCATCGCCATCGACGGCGACGGCAACATCTTCACGGCCAACTGGAACTCCCGGAACGTGTCGAAGATCACGCCCGATGGGTCGTCCAGCATCTACGGCCGCACCGGCCGTCGGCCGATCGGCATCACGATCGACCCCTACGGCAACGTGTACACCACGAACGACGGCTCGAGCAGCGTGTCGCGAATCGTCCCGGGCGGGCAGTCGAAGGTGATCGCCCAGACCGGCAAGCGGCCCATCGGCATCACGTCCGATGCTGCGGGCTTCCTCTACACGGCGAACTTCCTGCCGGGCACGGTGAGCGAGATCCCGCCGCCGCCGCCGGCCAACCCGGGCGTCATCTCGCTCAGCACGGTCACCGTGGCATCGCCGGGCAACAGGCCCGCGTGGATCATCCCGTTCTACAACGACGTCTACGAGAACCGCGCCTCGTGCGCCGCCGCCTTCCCGTCGGTGCGCGCGGCCATCAACGCCAACCCCGATCCGTCGGTGCAGACGGTGTCGGCCACCTCGTGCATGCAGGTGGGCAGCGTGGCGTACCCGTTCCGCATCGGCGAGACGGAGCTCACCACCGCGCAGTACGTGACCTTCCTCAACACCGTCGACCCGCTCGGGCACAACCCGCGTCACCTGTGGGACATCGCGCAGAGCTCACGCGTGTGGCCCAAGTACGGGTCGATCAACAAGAACATGCGCTCGCCGCGTGGCCAGCGCTACTACGTGTCGTCGCCGGCGTGGGCCAACAAGCCCTACAACCAGGGCGACTTCTCGCGCGGCGCCAGGCTTGCCAACTCGCTCCAGAACGGCACGCTGCTCTCCAAGCGGCGGAGCGTGGTCACCACGTCCACCGGCGCGCGCCTGCTGCGCACCACCTACACGGTGCGCCTCTCCACGCAGACCGAGACCGGCCAGTACACCATGAAGAACCGCACGGCCACGCGAAACCTGACCTCGGGATTCGCGGTGTCGAGCCAGGACGAGTGGATCAAGGCCGCCTACTTCGACCCGAACGGCGGCGGCAAGTTCTCGTGGTGGGACTACCCGACCAACCCGGGCGTCTACACCAACTGCGCCGTGGACACCCAGGGATGCGCATCGGGCCAG
>JBJTJN010000088.1:0-11457 GCA_046095485.1 Actinomycetota bacterium | reverse complement strand
GGGCACGATGCCGTGCACGGGGCCGGCGTCACACGACCCGCAGGCGACGGCGATCGCGCGCGGCCGGGCGTGCCCGCGCTCCAACCCGCACCGGCCGTCACAGCCGTCGCAGGAATCCTCGCCGGCCCGATGGCCCTCCGTCCTGGCAGGCACGGCGAGGGCCACGACCGCCTGGGCCGCTGATCCCCCGTCCGCGATTCGCGTGGCACGGCCGAGCAGGGCCGCGAGCACCGCCGAGCCAGCAGGCGGCGCGGGCGGGATGTCCACGTCGCCGGAGTACAGGGGGTGCGCCGCCGGGCGGAACCCGGTGGGCCCGTCGGTGCCCATCAGGCCCCGGCGGAACCCGGGCGCAGGCGCCGGGCACCCCAGCGCCACGCCGCCAGCACGGCGGGCGCGAAGGCCAGGGCGCAGATGTCGAACAGCACGTACCCGGCGGCGGCTCCGCTCGGCGGGTTGCCGTTGGTGATGCCAAGCCCCGGCACGTACTCATGCCACACCCAGGTGCCCACCCACGTTCCCCAGATCTCGAGGAAGGCCACGAAGAAGAAGACCCCGGCGTACAGCACGGGCGCGCGGCCGATGATGAGGAACACCACCAGCACGGCCACCGCGATGGCGCCGGCGACGTCGACGCGCCCGAGCCAGTCGGTGAGGCCCAGTATGCCCCAGCCCAGCGCGCCGGCGATGGCGATGCCCACGATGATGCGGGGGTGCACCCTGGCGATTCGCGTCTGCGAGAACCGGTAGCCCGCCAGGTAGACCAGGCCGTGGCCCGCTGGCACGAACAGGGGCAGGTTGCCGAGGCGGTAGTCGTACACGCCGAGCAGTGTCGAGAAGATGAGCTCGGCCGTGGTGGCCACCACGACCACCACGAACACGCGCGAGCGGTCGAGCGGCGTGAGCGGCACGCACGCGGCGATGAGCACCGTCCAGGCCACCACCGACAGGGCGATCTGCCAGCCGAGGCCTCCGAGGGAGTCGAGCCACAGCCCCAGCGACGTGAGCGCCACGAGGAACGGGATGAAGAACCGCGGGCGCTCCAGCACCACCACCACGGCCGCCCAGAGGCGACGCGGAAGGGGCAGGGGCGCTCCGGGGCGCCCGGCGGCATCGAGCGTGCTCACGGGGATGAGGTTAGACCCGGCTCCCGCGAACCAGGCCGGGATCGGCTGGGCCGGGGCCCAGCCGGGGACGACTAGCCCTCGCGGGGCTCCTCGCCGGGGTCGTCCCCGTTGTCGGGAGCGGATTCGGCGCGGGCCTTCTCCTCGGCCTCCTCGATCGCCGCGAGGGCATCGAGGCGCGAGAGGACATCATCACCGCCCTGCATGGTCCGGAAGCTGCTCCGGCGCTCCTTCTTGGCCTTCGCCATGTGAACCTCCCACGATTACGAGCGAGATGGTACCCGCCGGGAGCGACGTCTCCGCCGGGCCCGTCGCCTGCGCCGACCGATGCGGTCAGTTGCCAGGGCCCTCACCAGACGATCGTCAGCGGGCGGGAAGTCGTACGAGGGCAGGTCCTCCCGCCGCACCCAGCGGAACTGCGGACTCACCAGGGCGCGCGGGCGCTGCACCGGCAGGTACTCGCACTCGTAGAACCGCAGCCGCAATGGGCCGGCGTCCTCGCGCCAGATCATCCGGGTGCCGCCGACCTCGATGCCGAGCTCCTCGCGCAGCTCGCGCCGGAGGGCCTCCACGTCGCGCTCGCCGGGCTCGCGCTTGCCACCGGGGAACTCCCAGCGCCCCGCGTGCCCTGAGCCCTCGGGGCGCTGGGTGATGAGCACCCACGGCCCTACGCGGATCACCGCGGCCACCACGATCACCAGATCGTCGCGACGGCTCATCAGCGGCCGCTCCCCGCCGGCACCAGCACGCGGCCCCGGCGATCGGCCAGGCCCTCGGCCACGAGGCTCTCGGCGGCCTCGGGGTCGGCATCCACCGGCGCGCGGCCGTCTTCGGCCAGCGCGCGCAACAGGAATCCCCGCCGCTGGCGCATCGACCCCTCGTAGCGGGCCTGGCGCCTGCCGCGGGGGGTCACCTCGTCCACCACCCCCTCGTCAGCGGCAGGGCAGCCCATGCGGAGCGGGCAGCCGTCGTCGCACCGGGGCGCCCGCGCGCGGCAGTACTCGCGCCCGAGGTCCATCATGGCCTGGCCGGCATCCCACGCGCGCCCCCTCGGCGCGCCGGGCCAGCCCGCCGGGAACCGCCGCGCCAGGACGCGCTTCACGTTGACGTCCTCGGGCAGCACCGGCATCTCGTCGGCGAAGCACCGGAGCGCATCGGCCGTGTAGGCGCCCACGCCCGGCAGGTGCTGGTAGCGATCGGGCGCGGGCCAGCCCTCACGGGCCACCACGGTGGCCGCCGCATGCAGGTTGCGGGCACGACGCGGGTAGCCCAGCCCCTGCCATGCCGCGATGGCATCGCCCACGGGCACCGCGGCCAGGTCGGCCGCGCCGGGCCAGCGGCGCATCCAGGCCTCGTAGTACGGCAGCACCCGGGACACCGGCGTCGCCTGCAGCATGACCTCCGAGACGAGGATGGCCCAGCGATCGCGCGTGCGTCGCCACGGCAGGTCGGGGCCCTCGTCGCGGAACCACCGGACGAGATTCCTCACCGCCTGTTCCGAGGGATCGGGAGCCACGCGGCGAGTGTCCCACGCGAGGGGGTGGCCGCGACCGCGAACCGCCCGCGCCCGATCGCGCTACGCCGCGGCGGCGGACTCCCCGGGGTCGGTCGGCCCCCGGCGCGATGCCGGCTGCCCGATCGACATGGCGTCGTCGAGCGTGGTGTCGGCGCCCGCCCCCATGAGCCCGATGAGCGCGATGAGCACGCTTGCGGTGGCCTCGGCGTCGGCCAGCGCGCGGTGCGCGGGGCGCACGGGCGACCCCGCCCACGCGGCCAGCGTCGACAGGTCGTGCCGCGGCACGGCGCCGTTCAGCAGTCGCCGGGCGAGCACGAGGGTGTCGAGCCACGGCTGCGTGAAGTAGCCGTCGCGCAGCCGCAGGCGCTCATAGTTGAGGAACCTGAGGTCGAACGGCGCGTTGTGGGCCACCAGCACGTCGTCACGCGCGAAGGCGATGAACGCCGGCAGCGCGACGTCGATCACCGGCTGGCCACGCACCATGGCATCGTCGATCCCGGTGATGCCGGTGATGTGCGGCGGGACCGGGCACTCGGGATCCACCAGCGTTGAGAACCGCTCCGTGACGCGCAGCCCCTCCACCCGCACCGCGCCGATCTCGGTGATGGCCGACGACCCGGGGGCGCCGCCGGTGGTCTCGAGGTCGACGATGCAGAAGCTGGTGACGCCGAGCGCGACCGCGTCGCGGGCACCGCCGGCGTCGGCGATGAGGTCGCCATCCCAGGCCAGCCGGTAGTCACCCGCCACGATGTCGCCGGCGAGGCGGCGCGCCACCGACTCGGGGCAGCCCCCGATGCCCAGGGCCTCCACCGCGACCTCGGCCACGGTTACCGGGCGGCCGAGGCGCGCGATGAGGTCGCGCACCCGGTCACCCGCGGTATGGGCACCCTCCGAACCCGGAGTGGGCACCCGTGATGGGATCGGCGACGTGTCGGTCGGCGGCTCGGAGTCTCCCATCGCCGCGGATCCTACGAACGGCCTCCGACGCCACCCGCCTCGCGCGCGTACGCCCGTACTCCCACCAGTCCGGGCGCTGGGGTGCATACGCTTGGTTCATGTCCACACGGCGCGGACCCGGGTCGATCCCCCTCGACGACCAGCAGATGGATGCATGGCACGGATTCCTCCGGGCACACGCGTCGCTGGTTCGCGAGCTCGACGTGGAGATGCAGGCCGAGCACGGGTTGTCACTCACCCAGTACGAGGTGCTGCTGCTGCTGTCGAAGTCCGACGGCGGATCCGCCCGCATGAGCGACCTCGCGGATGGCGCCCTGCTGTCGCTGTCCGGACTGTCACGCCTCATCGACAGGCTGGTGGCCATGGGCCTGGTGCAGCGCACCCAGTGTCCCAATGATCGGCGCAGCTCGCTCGCCTGCCTCACCTCGACCGGCCGCAAGAGGTTCCGCGAAGCACAGCCCACGCATCACCGCGGGGTGCACCGCGTGTTCATCGACCGCCTGCCCGCCGACGTCCTGCCTGCCCTCAACGAGACCTGGCAGGCCCTGGACGAGCCCGCCGCCTAGCGGGTCCGCAGTGGCACGCGCGCGGTGGCGGACACCGCGATACCGGGCATGGCCACCGCCACGGCCAGCTTTCCGCCGCGCCGTGGCACGGCGAGGAGCGCCTTGCCGTCGGGCCGGCTCGTGGCCGCCACGCCCTTGCCGTTGGGCAGGCGCGCCCGCACGGGGATGCTCGACATCGGCTTGCCCGTGGCATCGAGCACCGTGGCGATCCAGAGGTCGCCCCTGCGCGGGTTGATGCCGGCCCGCTGGGTGAGCGCACGTCCGGCGCGCGCGAGCGTGATGGTCTTGGGCACCGGCGGCGGGGTGGCGGCAACGGCCCCCGAGCAGATGGGTCCGGGATCACCGAGGCCGGCGTACGACCACACGGCCCCGCCGATTGCCTCGGCCATCTTCTGGCGGAAGTCCGGCTGGGCGAGCAGCGCCACGTCGGTGGCGCTCGACAGGAAGCCGCCCTCCACCAGCACCGCGGGCATGGTGGTCTCGCGCACCACGAAGAACGACCGCTCGCGCACCCCGCGATCGGTGAGCGCCAGGCACGCCACGAGCGATCGCTGGATGGCGGCGGCGAGCGCCTGCGTGGGCGCGGGCGCGCCGATCTTCACGTAGGTCTCGGTGCCGCTTGCGGGGGTGCTCGCGCTGTTCTGGTGGATGGACACGAAGATCTCGGCCGGGCGGGCATTGGCCAGGTCGGTGCGCGCCCGCAGGTCGGTGCCCACGTCGGTGTAGGGCACGTCGCCGCCGGCGTTGTCGGTGCTGCGCGTCATGAGCGTGGGGAACCCGCGCGCCATGAGCCAGGCGTTGAGCCGGTTCGCGACGTCCAGGTTGACGTCCTTCTCGAACAGCACGGGCTGCAGCTGGGCGTTGAACCGCGGCTCGAGCCCGGTGATCGCTCCGGGCGGAAGGATTCCCACGGCCCCGGAATCGGCGCCGCCATGGCCGGGGTCGATGGCCACCACCGGCAGCGCCGCGGCCGCGGAGGCCGTGGCGAGGGCGATGGAGAGCGCAGCGAGCAATGTCCGGGCGGGACGCACGGAGGGCATCTAAGCCGCCCGCCCGGCGTCGTCGGCCGGGGATGTCGCGCGCCGACCTGCCCCGCGGCCGACGCCGCGCGCGTGGCTAGCCTCATCCCATGCCGCGCGCCGCAGTGATCGCCGCCGCCGGGGCCCTCGCCCTCGCGCCACTCACCGCCACGGCGGCAACGGGCGATGTCGCGCGCCTGGGGTGGCTGCCGGACGGCTCCCCGGCGTCTGCATCGGTGCAGGGCGCGGCGTTCTCGCCCGACGGCCGCTACGCGCTCATCACGTCCACGGCGGCCCTGTCCGGCACGTCAACGGGGGGCGTACGGCAGCTCTTCATGCGCGACCGCGCTACGGGTCGCACCGCGATGGTCTCCACCAGCGCATCGGGCCAGCCCGCCTCGGCCGCAGTGGACGACCCCGATCCCGCACGCGCCTACGGCGTCTCGCTGGACGGCCGGTACGTGGTGTTCGCCACCGCGGCATCCAACCTCGTGGCGGGCGACCTGAACGGCGCCATCGACGTGTTCCGCAAGGACACCCAGACCGGTCGCGTGCTGCTGGTGTCGCGTGACTCCCGTGGCGACGCCACGCCGGGCGGGGTCACCGGGCAGCCTTCGATTTCGGCGGACGGATCGAAGGTGGCATTCACCTCGGGCACCGCGGGGCTGCTGGCCGCCGACACCAACGGGGTGGCCGACGTCTACGTGGCCGACGTGCGCGCGGGTGGCACCCTCGCGCTGGTGAGCCGCACCTCGGGCGGCGTGCAGTCGCCGGAGGCGGTGGGCCGGCCGTCCATCAGCGCCGACGGGCGCTCGATCGCCTTCGAGGGCCCGGCTGCGGCATCGGTGCTGGCCCAGGGCGACGCAGATGGCTTCGCGGACATCTACGTGGCGCGCCCGCAGTCACGCACCATCGTGGTGGCCAGCGTGCCAGGCGGCGGCACGGACAACGGTGACTCCTCGCTGCCGTCCATCTCGGGTGACGGCTCCCTGGTCGCCTTCTCATCGGCCGCGGCGCTCGTGGCCACGGATGCCGGGGCCGACCGCGACGCCTACGTACGCGACCTCGAGGCAGGCACCACCCGTCGGGTATCCGGCGAGACCATCACGAACGCGCCGGCCATCAGCACGAACGGCGCCCGCGTGGCATTCGCGGGCGCCACCACAGGCGGGGACGCCGACGACGCCAACGTCGCCGACGATGTCTACGTGCGCACCCTGGCCACCAACGCCCTCTATCGGGCGTCGCGCACGGCCTCGGGGGCCGCGCCATCGCAGCCCAGCACCCGCGCCGCCATCAGCGGCAGCGGCGGAATGGCGTCGTTCACCACCGCCCAGGCACCCGGCGGGCTCACCGATGCCTGGACCACGGACGTGGGCGCCATCGACACCGGGGCCCCGCTCGTCACCGCGTCGGCCGCCCTCGCCGGGCGACGCCTCACGGTGTCGGGGCGGGTCAGCGATGACAGCGGCGTGACGTCGGTGATGGTGGGCCGCCGGGCGGCACGCATCGCGGATGACGGCGCCTATGGGGTCACCTACACCGCCCCGGTCGGAACGGAATCGGTGACCGTGCAGGCCACCAATGGCCTCGGTGCCACTGCGTCGGCCACCACGTCGGTCACGCGAACGGGTGCGTCGCGTGGACGCGCACAGGCCGCCCCGCGCCCACGGGGGCTGCGCGTGACCGTGGCCCGGCCCTGGGCGCGCGTGGCGTTCACCCTCCCCGGGAGGGCATCGTGGCGCGTGGAGATGCGCAGGCGCGTGCAGGGCCCTGCGCGTGCAGCGGCGTTCCGCCTGGTGGCCTCGAGGTCCGGCCCCGCCGCGGCCGGGCGACGCACCGTGCGCATGCGCATCCCAGCCGCCACCCCTGCGGGGCGCTACCAGGTGCGCGTCCTCGCGTCGTCGGCCCTTGGACTGGGCACGACGGCGCGTACGATAACCGTGCCGTGATGTTCCCGCTCAAGAGCATGCGCTGGTCGCGACTGCTGACGTCCACCGGTGGCCCCTACGAGGCCGAGGTCACCGATGACGCGGTGAGGGTGCGCATGGGCTGGGCGGGCCACGCCGAGGTGCCCATCGAGCGCGTGGCGCGGATGTGGACCTGCAAGTGGCCCTGGTGGGCGGGCATGGGCGTGCGCATCGCCAAGGGCATGGTGGTGTTCGCACCGGCGCCCGGCGAGGGCGTGGTGATCGAGACCGATGAGCCCATCACCCTGCACTGCCCCATGGAATGGAGCACCACGCGGGTGCTGGTGATGGCGAGCGACCCGGCGGCATTCGCCGAGGCGGTCGCCGCGCGGCGGGCCGCCACCGAGGAGTAGCCCGGCCCGCCGAGGGGCCCTATGCCTGCTGCAGCTCCACGGCGACCATCTTGTTGCCGTCGGGGTCGAGGAACTCCATCGACAGCGCGCCGCCCATGTCCTCGACGGGGTCCCTCTTGGCTCCCGATGCATCGAGGGCGGCCTCGAGCGCGCGCATGTCGGGCACCCGGAACGTGACCGTGGCGCCCCCCTGGTGCGGCGAGGTGGCGAGCTCGCCGAACAGCCCCAGCTCGGTGCCGCCCACCGAGAACTGGGCCCAGTCGTTGCCGGCCCTGTGGCTCAGCTCAAGGCCGAGCACGCCCTCGTAGAACGCGATGGCCCGGTCCATGTTGCAGATGCCGTAGAAGACGACGTCGACGCCCTCGATCAGTGCCACGTGCCCAGCGCTCCCCATGTCCGCGGCTCCCGGCGGGAGCCCGCATCGCGATGCTACCCGCACGGGAGTACGATGCCGCGCCGAATGAGGCAGAGGTAGAAAGTGGCCATCCGGCGCCGCAGGCGCGAGCGGATGGAGCGCGTGGTCGGGGTACCCGGGCTGTGGGCCACGGCCTACGGCAACGTCGGCTCATCCATCTACTACGCGCTGGGCCTCGTGGCCGCCTACGCCCTGGGGCTCACGCCCCTGGTGTTCCTCTTCGCCGGCCTCATCTTCGCGGCGACGGCCGTCACGTACACCGAGGGCACCGCGATGTTCCCCGAGGCCGGGGGCTCGTCGTCGTTCGCGCGCCACGCGTTCAACGAGGGCGCGGCCTTCGGGGCGGCCTGGGGCCAGATGCTCAACTACATCATCACGATCGCCATCTCGGCGTTCTTCGTGCCCCACTACCTCGGCGTGTTCTGGGAGCCCCTGCGCAGCAACCCCTGGGACATCATCGTCGGCATCGGCGTGGTGGCGCTCATCGCGCTGCTGAACATCGTGGGCATCAAGGAGGCCGCCAAGCTCAACATCGGCCTCGCCCTGCTCGACCTGGGCACGCAGGTGCTGCTGGTGATCGTGGGGCTCTTCGTGGTGTTCTCCCCCACGCAGGTGTGGGACAACATCGTGTGGGGCGTGGCGCCCACGTGGACCAACGTGATCATCGGCGTCACCCTCGCGATGATCGCCTACACGGGCATCGAGACCATCTCGAACATGGCCGAGGAGGCCCAGGTGCCCGAGCGCACCATCCCGGCCTCCATCCGCGCCACGGTCATCACGGTGCTCGTGATGTACGCCCTCATCCCCATCGTGGCGCTCTCCGCGCTGCCCGTCACCCAGCAGCCGGACGGCAGCTACGCCACCGAGCTCGGCACCACCTACGCGGGCGACCCGATCCTGGGCATCGTCAGCCAGTTCGGCCTCACGGGGGTGTGGCAGGCCCTGGTTGAGGGCTTCGTGGGAATCCTCGCCGCCACCATCCTGGTCATCGCCACCAATGCCGGCGTCATCGGCGTGTCGCGGCTCACGTACGCCATGGGCTACCACCGCCAGTTGCCCTCAGGCATACGGCGCCTGCACCCGCGGTTCAACACGCCTGCGGTGGCCATCGTGATCTTCTGCGCCATCGCCGCCCTGGTGATGATCCCCGGCCAGGCCGACTTCCTGTCGAACCTCTACGCATTCGGCGCCATGCTGTCGTTCAGCATCGCCCACCTGGCCATCATCTGGATGCGCTGGAAGCGCCCCGAGATGCGCAGGCCGTACCGGGGCCGGCCCAATGTGTCGTTCCGCGGCCGCAGCATCCCGCTGTTCGCGGTGTTCGGGGTGCTCGGCACCGGCGGCGCGTTGGTGGCCGTGCTCGTCCTGCGCCCCGACGCCCGCTGGGTGGGCATCGCATGGATGGCCTTCGGGTTCCTCATGTACATCGCCTACAGGAAGCGCATCGGCGTTCCGTGGACCCAGACCACCACGATGCAGCGCCAGGAGCTCGCGCTCGAGGTGGATGTGGCCTACACCAACATCCTCGTGCCGGTGGTGGCCACCGAGTCGTCCGAGGAGATGATGGCCACGGCCGGCAAGCTGGCGGCCGATCGCGGGGTGACCATCCACGCCATCACCGTGGTGGAGGTGCCGGTGGAACTGCCGCTGGAAGCCGAGATGCCCCGCGAGCAGCGCGGCGCCGAGCAACTGCTGGCGCATGCCCGGCAGATCGCCGAGGAGTATGGCGCCACCGTTGACACCACCGTGGTGAATAGCCGCCAGGCGGGCCGGGCGATCGTGGAGGAGGCCCGCCGCACCAACGCCGAGGTGATCATGATGGGCGTGGCGCGCAAGCGACGCCTCGGCGAGCACATCTTCGGGCGCACGGTGGACTACGTGCTTCACCACGCCCCATGCCGCGTGGTGATCGCCAGCGACGCCGCGGCACCGGGATCCACCTCGGCCGAGGCAGCCGGCGCCGCGCTGTCGGATGTGGTGGCCACGGCCGGCAGGTCGCCGGGATCCCCCGCGCCACCCGCCGCGCCCTCCGGGGATGCCACGCGCAACTGATGCCGCGCGATCCTCACAAGCTTTTCACGATTGCTCGTAACAGCATTTGTGACACTTTGTGATCTCCTGCACTAATTCATTTATCCAAAATATGCAGGACTTCCCAATGTGCTGACCGCCCTCCCATCACGCCGGCATCACAAGCGCTTGTGACACCCCGCGCAAATTGACGCGGGCGCCGCGGCCACCTACGGTCGTGCCACATGCCAGTGAACTCCAGGAATCCTCTGCTCCGGTCCCGCGATGGCCGCGCGATCCTGGTCACGCAGGCAGCCCACGCGCTCGCGCAGGGGATGCTCACGGTCATCATCCCGTGGCTCATCCTCGAGCAGGGTGGCTCGGCATCGCAGGCCGCGATCGGCTTCGCGATGACCTTCGTGCCGTTCCTCCTGCTCGCCGCTCCCGCCGGGCTGGCCGGTGACCGCATGGCCCGACGGCCCCTGCTCGGCGCGGCGCTCGCGACCGGCGCCGTGCTGGCCGGTGCCATCGCCCTGCTCATGGGCACGGGCGACCTCGGGGTGCCGTGGCTGTACCTCGCCGCGTTCCTCATCGGATCGGTGCGCGTGTTCGTGGATGCCGGCATGTTCGGCGCGCTCGCCACCGTGGCGTCGCGCGACGAGATGATGCCCGCCCAGGCAGCGCTGGCCCAGGCATTCAACCTCGGGTACTTCGGCGGGCCCGCAGTGGCCGGCCTCGCCCTGGTGCTGGGCGCGGGCGTGGCCATGTCGCTGGTGGCCGGGGCGCTGGTGATCGCGGCCGCCGCCGCCCTGAGCGCATCCACGCGCCTCGACGAGCGCGCGACCGGCGGCCCCGCGCCGTCGGTGCGTCGCGGGCTGGCCTTCCTGTTCCTCTCGCGCGACCTGCGGGTGCTCACCATCACGGGCATCGCCTGGAGCCTGGCCTCGGGCGCAGCCATCAGCCTTGCCGTCCCGCACCTGCGCAACGACCTGGGCGTGTCCGGGGCCGCGCTCGCCGCCGTGCTGGGCGCGGGGGTGGCCTGCATGATGCTGGCCACGCCGATCATCACCCGCCTCGACAGGCGCCACGCCGACGAGACGATCATCGTGGCCGCATGCGCCGCCTACGTGCTGCCGGCCCTCGCGATGGCGGCGATCCCGGGCGTGATGGGCACCGCCTTGGCCTATGCCCCGCTGATGCTGGCCAACGCCGTGTGCGCGGCCACGCTCATGGGCGCGCGGGCGCGCCGGGTGCCCCGGTCGATGCAGGCCCTCGCCGGGGTGGCCGGTCGCACGCTCGTGATGGCCGGCCTCGCCGCGGGCGCGGCACTCGGCGGCGTCGCCGCCGACTGGCTGGGATCGCGTGGCGCCTACCTGGTCGTGGCGGCCGCGCTCGCCGTCACGGCCGTCGCGGCCCGCCCGGCGCTGATGCGCGCGCGCGACCGCCGGCTGCGCAGCCGCACCGCAAGCGCGCGCTCCTAGCCGGCAGGGCTTCGCCGGGTCGCAGGCGCGTGCCCCCGTCCGGGGG
>JBJTJN010000087.1:0-13317 GCA_046095485.1 Actinomycetota bacterium | reverse complement strand
GGACCGGACGGTGATGTCGCCGCCGTGGGCCCGAACGATGCCGCGGGCAATGGCCAGGCCCAGCCCCGCGCCCTGCTGGTCCACGCGCTCGCGGGCGGCATCAGCGCGGTAGAAGCGGTCGAACACGCTGTCGATGGCGTCCGCTGCGATGCCCTCCCCGGTGTCGGAAACCGACATCACGGCATCGGCGCCCTGCACGTGGGCCTGCACGGTGATGGTGCCACCGGGCGGGGTGTGCCGCGCAGCGTTGTCGAGCAGGATCAGCAGCACCTGCTCGAGGCGGGCGGGGTCGCCATCCATGGGAACCGGCGAGGACGCCTCCACGCGCAGGGCCACGCCCTCGCGCTCGGCCAGCACCGCGCGCGGGCGGGCCGCGGCGCGAATGGTGGCCGCCAGGTCCATGGGCTGGCGCTCCAGCGGCAGGCCGCCCGCATCGAGGCGCGCCAGCTGCAGCTGCTCCTCCACCAGGCGCTGCAGGCGCGCCGACTCCGCGCTCATCAGCCGCACGAACTCCCGGCGGTCCTCGGCCGGCATGGAGTCGTCCTCCATCAGCTCGAGCAGGCCGCGTATGGCGGCGACCGGGGTCTTGAGCTCGTGCGACACATTGGCCACCAGTTCGCGGCGGGTGCGCTCGAGCGCGCGCTCCTGGGTGACGTCGCGAATGGTGATGATCACCGTTCCGGCGGGCTCGGAGAGCGGCACGGCCTCCACGGCCAGCGCGCCGCCCTCGGCGGTGGTGACCTCGGGCCCTTCCACGGGCTGCGCCTCGGCGCGCGCGCGACTGACGAGATCCACGAGCCCGGGGTCGAGGTCGTCCATGCGGGCATCCCTCGCCGACGCCAACCCGAGCATTCGCGTGGCGGCGTCGTTGGTCACCACCACGGCGTCGTCGGGGTCGATCATCAGCACCCCCTCGGCCAGGCCCGCCACCAGGCTGCGGGCACGGTCGCGTTCGCCCGTGACCGTGCCGATGAGGTCCTGCACGCGATCGGCCATGCGGTTGAGGCCGCCGGCAAGCGTGGCCACCTCGCGGGGGGATGACTCCGGCGCGCGCGCCGAGAGGTCACCGGCCGACAGCGTGGCGGCGGTGGCGGCCACGCGCCCGATGCGCCGTCCGAGCACCCGCGCCAGCGCCACGCCGGCGATGGTGGCGAGCAGCAGCACGGCGATGACGGCAAACAGCACGCGTCGCTGCAGCGCGCCGATCTCGGCCGTAGGTGGGGGCACCGGCACCGCCACCTCGGCGATGCCCACCACGTTGCCCCCCTGGGTCACGCGCACCGCCGAGAACACCGTGCGCGCATCGCCCGGGCCCTCGGCCACGCGGGTGCGCACCGGCGCGGGCGAGAACGACTTGTCGGCGAGGTCACCCTCCTGCGTGAGGGCGTCATCGGGAAACGCCCCGGGCGCGGCCGACAACCCGGCCGCGTGCCACCCGGTGGCGATGTCGTAGTACCGGGCCGCGCCCCGCACCTCGGACGCCAACCGGGCGACGTAGGCATCGCCCTGCTCCCCGGTGAGCCCGTATCCCTCGCCGGGCACCTCCGACAGCGAGTCGAGCACGCGCACCGTCGACTGCGAGGTGCGCTCGGTGGCGCCCGACACCACGCTGCCCTCGAGGGTTGGCAGCAGCACGAGGAACATCAGCAGGCTCGCCGCGATGCCCAGCGTAATGAACGACCCGATGAGCCAGGTCTGGAGCCCGGTGCGCCCCCGGGACCGGCTCACTCCGCCGACCCGTCCTCCCGGCCGAGCGCGTAGCCGACGCCGCGCACCGTGCGGATGATCACCGGGTTCGCGGGGTCGCGTTCGATCTTCTGGCGCAGGTGGCGCACGTGCACGTCGACGCTGCGCAGGTCGCCGTAGAACGAGCCGTCCCACAGGTGGTCCATGAGCTCCTCGCGGGTGAACACCCGGCGCGGCGACTTCATCAGCTTGAGCAGGATCTCGAACTCCGAGAACGTGAGGGGGATGTCCTCGCCGTCGCGCATCACGGTGCGCGCCGCGGGGTCCACCTCGATGTCACCCACCCTGATGGGGTCCTCCTGCACCGGCACCACCCGGGCCCGGCGCAGGTTGGCCTTCACGCGCGACACCAGCTCGCGCGGCGAGAAGGGCTTGGTCACGTAGTCGTCGGCACCCATCTCGAGGCCGAGCACCTTGTCCACCTCGTCGTCGCGCGCCGAGAGCATGATGATGGGCACGTTGCGGGTGGCGCGGATGCGGCGGCATACCTCGAGGCCCTCGAGGCCGGGGAGCATGAGGTCGAGCACCACCAGGTCGACGGGCTCCTTCTCGATGATCTCGAGGGCGTCGTCGCCGCGTCCGGCGGACAGCACCTCGAATCCGCCCTCCTTGAGGGCGTACTCCACAACCTTGCGGATGGACTTCTCGTCGTCCACCACGAGCACCCGTTCGGACATGCCGCGATGCTACCGGTCCTAACCCGGCCCTAACGATCACGCGGTACAACCTGCTCATGCACGATCCCAACGCACCCGGAACACCGTCCGACATGCCGCCCCGCGAGCCCTCCCCGCAGGGTCCGTCACGTGCCCGACGCGCCGCCGCCCTGGTGATTCCCGCGCTGGTGGGCGCGGCCGTGGCCCTGGGGGTGATGGCGGCCACCGGGGAGTTCGACGACGGCAACGTCACCGTCATCCGCGAGAGCGCGCCGGTGACCACCAGCGCAGCGTCGCCATCCGACGCCGCCGTGGTGGCCGAGGACGCCGTGCAGCGCAGCGCAGGCGCTCTCTCGGTGCAGGAGATCGTGCGGCGCGAGTCGCCGGCGGTGGTGCTGATCGAGGCCAGGTCGGGATCCGACGGCGGCGGCCTCGGATCGGGATTCCTCATCGACCGCGAGGGGCACATCCTCACCAACGCGCACGTGGTGGATGGCAGCGAGGACACAACCGTGACCTTCTCGGATGACACCCGCGAGAAGGCGCGCATCCTGGGCGTGGACAAGTCCACCGACCTCGCGGTGCTGAAGATCGACTCCGTGCCCAAGGGGGTGCAGCCCGCGCCGCTGGGGTCGAGCGGCAGCTTGGTGGTGGGGCAGGAGGTGGTGGCCATCGGCAACCCCTACGGCCTCGAGCACACCGCCACCACGGGCATCGTCTCGGCCCTCGAGCGCGCCATCGAGGCGCCAAACGGCTTCACCATCCAGAACGCCATCCAGACCGATGCCGCGATCAACCAGGGCAACTCCGGCGGGCCGCTGTTCGACCGCGCCGGCCGTGTGATCGGCATGAACTCGCAGATCGCCAGCCGCACCGGTGGCAGCGTGGGGCTGGGCTTCGCGGTGCCGATCGACACCATCAAGCCGATCGCGAAGTCGGTGATCGACGGCGGCGCCCCCGAGCAGGCGTGGCTCGGCATCACCGGGCGCGACCTCACCCCCGCCATGGCCAAGGCCCTCGACCTGGGCGATCGCCGCGGAGTGGTGATCGCGGAGGTGTCGAAGGACAGCCCGGCCGCCGAGGCCGAGCTCAAGGGCGCGACCAACCCCAAGGGCGACGTGCCACGCGGCGGCGACCTCATCGTGTCGATCAACGGGCAGCCCGTGAGGGACATGGCCGACGTCAGCCGCGCGGTGGCCAGCCGCAGCGTGGGCGAGTCGATCACCGTCACGGTCCTGCGCGACGGCGAGGAGAAGACCGTGACGGTGCGGCTGGAGGACCGGCCCGCGAGCCTCGGGAAGGGCTGATCAACCGCGTCGGCACCGGGCCCGGCCGTTCTATGCTGGTCCGTGTGCCGACGCACGAGCGCCTCATCCGCAGGGCCGACCCCGGTGACGCCGGCGCGATCGGTGCCATCTACGACGAGGCCATCGCCACGGGCGTGGCCACGTTCGCCGCGGGTCCGCATGACGAGGTCGAGCGCGCCGGCTGGCTGGCGGCTCGCGGTGATCGCGCGCCCGTGTGGGTGCTCGACCGCGACGGCCACGTGCTGGCCTGGGCCGCGCTGGCGCCGTTCTCGCATCGCGAGTGGTACGACGGCGTGGCCGAGTACACCGTGTACGTGTCGGGTGCGGCGCAGGGCACCGGCCTGGGCGGGCAGATGCTCGACCACCTCATCGGCGAGGCCCCTGCGCTGGGGTACTGGAAGCTGGTGGGGATGATCCTCGAGGGCAACGAGGCCGGGCTCGCCCTGGCCCGCGGGCGCGGATTCCGCGAGGTGGGCACCCACCATGCGCATGGTCACGTGAACGGGGCGTGGCGCGACGTGACCGTGGTGGAGCTGCACCTCGGGCAGGCGCGATGAGCACCTCGCCGCCACCCGTGCCGCCGCCCGAGGAGATGCGCGAGATCTTTCGCACCATGACCCTCATACGGCGCTTCGAGGAGCGGGCCGCCGAGGAGTACATGGCCGGGCGCATCGGGGGGTTCCTCCATCTGGCCATCGGGGAGGAGGCCGCCATCGTGGGCACGGTGTCCGCGCTTCGCCGGGACGACCCGCTCACCTCCACCTACCGCGAGCACGGCCAGGCCCTCGCGCGCGGCACGGACCCCCGGGCGATCATGGCCGAGCTGCTCGGCAAGTCCACCGGCATCTGCGGCGGCCGCGGCGGATCGATGCACCTGATGGACGTGGAGCGATCGTTCTACGGCGGCTACGGCATCGTGGGCGGCTCCGTGCCCCTGGCGCTGGGGCTCGCGTGGGCGGCCCGATACCGCGATGCCGACCAGGTGTCGGTGACCATGTTCGGGGAGGGCGCCGCCAACCAGGGCGTGGTGTCGGAGTGCTTCAACATGGCCGGGCTCTGGGACCTGCCGATCGTGTTCCTCATCCTCAACAACCAGTACGGCATGGGCACGCCCGTGGAGCGCGCCGCCGCGGTGGAGGACTTCTACCCGCGCGCCGCGGCCTACGACATCGAGTCGTGGAAGGTGGACGGCATGGACGTGCTGGCAGTGCGGGCGGCCCTCGCCGAGGCCGCGCGGCTGGCGCGCGAGGACCGCCGCCCGGCGTGCGTGGAACTGCTGGCCTACCGCTACAAGGGCCACTCGATGAGCGACCCCGACACCGTGCGCGCGGCCGAGGAGAAGCAGCGCTGGAAGGCGCGCGACCCACTGATCACCTTCGAGCGCGTGCTGCTGGGCGAGGGCATCCTCGACGCCGACGCCATCGCCGCGATCCAGGCCGAGGTGGACCAGCTGGTGGACGACGCCACCACCTTCGCGCAGCAGAGCCCCGAGGTTCCGGTATCCGAGCTCGCCGACGACGTCTATGCCCAGCCGTGGAACGACGACCCGCGTGGAAGCGCGCTGATGCGGCCATGAGCACCGAGCCGAAGGACATCACCTACCGCGAGGCCATCAACCAGGCGCTGCGCGAGGAGATGCACCGCGATGAGTCGGTGTTCCTCATGGGCGAGGACATCGGCCACTTCGAGGGCGCGTTCAAGGTGACCAAGGGGCTGCTCGAGGAGTTCGGCGAGCAGCGCGTGGTGGACACCCCCATCACCGAGGCGGGCTTCACGGGCCTCGGCATCGGTGCGGCCATGGCGGGGCTCAGGCCGGTGATCGAGATCATGACCGTCAACTTCGCGCTGGTGGCGATGGACCAGATCGTGAGCAACGCGTCGAAGATCCACTACATGTTCGGCGGGCAGGTGCCGGTGCCGATGGTCATCCGCATGCCCGGCGGCGCCGGGCACCAGCTCTCGGCGCAGCACTCCCATTCCCTCGACGCCATGTTCGCCCATGTGCCCGGGCTCAAGGTGGTGGTTCCCGCAACGCCCGAAGACGCCAAGGGCCTGCTGAAGACGGCCATCCGCGACGACGACCCGGTGATCGTGCTCGAGAGCGAGGGCCTCTACGGCAAGAAGGGCCCGGTGGGGGGCGACGACCACCTCATCCCCTTCGGCCACGCCGTGGTGCGTCGCCCCGGTCGCGACTGCACGATCATCGCCCACTCGCGCATGGTGTGGGTGGCACTGGCCGCGGCCGAGCAACTGGCCGCGCAGGGCGTGGAGGCCGAGGTGATCGACCCGCGCACGTTCCGCCCGCTCGACCTCGACACCCTGGCCGAGAGCGTGCGGCGCACCTCGCGCGCCGTGGTGGTGGACGAGGGCTGGCCCGAGTGCGGAATCGCCGCGGGCGTGGCCGCGCACCTGTACGAGGCCTGCTTCGACTGGCTCGACGCCCCCATCGGGCGCGTGAACTCCGCCGACGTGCCCATGCCGTATGCGAAGAACCTCGAGCAGGCGGCCATTCCGCAGCCCGACGACGTGGTGGCGGCCGTCATGGCGACCCTGGCACGGGAGGTGCCCCGGTGAGCGACATGCTCATGCCCAAGCTCTCGGACACCATGGAGGAGGGCACGGTGCTGAAGTGGCTCAAGGCCGACGGCGACGCCGTGGCCAAGGGCGAGCCGCTCGTGGAGATCGAGACCGACAAGGCCACCATGACCGTCGAGGCGCCCGAGTCGGGCACCCTGCGCATCATCGCCGGCGAGGGCGACACGCTTGATGTCGGCGCCCCCATCGCGGCCATCGGCGACGGGGGCGTTGCCGCGCCCGGGGCAGCCGCATCGGCTGCGCCGGCTGCGGTGGCGGACGAGCCGGGCGCGACGGGAGTGATCGAGATGCCCGATGCGCCCACGCAGGAGATCGAGGCGGTGAGCGCAGCGGATGCCGCAGCGGCCAGTGCATCCGCGCCTGCACCGCCTGCCGCGGAGGCAGCGCTCGCGCCCGAGCACGGTGAGTCGCAGGGCATCCCCACCGCCGACGACGGTACGGCCGACTCCATCGCGGCGGCGTTCATGCCCGCCGACGTGAGTGCCACGGCCCAGCATGTGGCCGCATCGCCCTTGGCGCGCACCATCGCCGCGCGCGCCGGGCTCGACCTGGCCACCGTGCGCGGCACCGGCCCGGGTGGTCGCATCGTGAAGGCCGACGTCGAGGCCGCGCTCGGCAGCGCGCCCGCGACGGGGGCGCCGGTGGCAGGGGCGGTCGCAGCCGCTGCAGCCGCCGGCTCCGCACCGCAACCCGCTGCTCCGCCCACGCCGCCGAAGCCGCCCGCAGCGGTGGCGCTGCAGCCGTGGCCCGCGGGCAGGCGCACGCCGCTCACCCGCCTGCAGCGCACCATCAGCACGCGCATGGACCAGGCCAACGCAATTCCGGGGTTCACGCTGGAGCGCGACGTGGACACCACCGCGCTTGCCGCTGCCCGGGCCGACCTGCGCGTGGCGCTGCCCGAGCAGAACCGCCCGAGCGTGAACGACTTCGTCATCCGCGCGGTGGCCATGGCCGCGCGCGAGCGCCCGGACATCGTGTCGCGCATCGAGGGCGATGAGTTCGTGGTGCCCGCTGCAGTGGACGTGGGCGTGGCGGTGTCCGTTCCCGGAGGCCTCATCGTGCCGGTCATCCACGACGCCGACTCCAAGGGCGTGCCGGCAATCGCCGCCGAAGTGCGCGACCTCGCCGGTCGGGGTCGGTCGGGCGGGCTTCGCCCCGACGAGCTCGAGGGGTCGGTGATCACCGTGACCAACCTCGGCATGTTCGGCATCGACCGCTTCCAGGCCGTCATCAATCCGGGCGAGGCGGCGATACTCGCCGTGGGCCGCGCGGTGCCGAAGCCCGTGGTGGTGGATGGCCACGTGGTGGTGCGCGACGTCATGACCCTGTCGCTCTCGGTGGACCACCGCGTGGTGTACGGCGCCGAGGCCGCCACCTTCCTCGGACGCGTGGCGGAGCTCCTCGAGCACCCCGCCGCGCTCCTGGTGTGACGCCCCCGCGCCCTGCGCTGCTCGCGCGCAGCGAGCGCGTCGGCTACATCGAGGCCTGGGACGAGCAGCGCAGGCTGGCCGACCTCGTGCGATCGGGCGACAGCCCCGCGGTAGTGTGGCTGCTCGAGCACGACCCGGTGTACACCTACGGGCGCCACGGCACGCGGGATGACCTGTTCGTGGATGACGCGACGCTGGCCGCGCTCGGTGCCACCTGCCTGGCGAGCGACCGTGGCGGCCAGATGACCTGGCACGGCCCCGGCCAGGTGACCGGCTACGTGATCAGCGACCTGCGCCGCGGCCCCGGCGTGAGGCGGTTCATGCAGGCCCTCGTGGACGCCATGACCGACGCCTGCCACGCCTGCGGCGTGCCCGGGGCGGTGAGCGATCACGACGCCATGGGCACGTACATCGACGGACGCAAGCTCGGCAGCGTCGGCATACGGGTGGCCGAGGGCGTGTCGATGCACGGCATCGGGCTCAACGTCGATCCGGACCTCGCGTGGTTCGCCCGCATGAGCGCCTGCGGCGCGCCGGACGTGCCCGCCACGTCCATCGCCGCCGAGGGTGGATCACCCGACCGCGCGGTGGTGGAGGCGGCCCTGGCCGATGCGCTCGCGGCGCGCCTCGACCTCGCACTGGAAGCCACGCCGGGCCTCGTGCGCTGAGGCACGGGGTCGCGCGGTGATACGCCGGGTGCCGGGTGCCCGGTGCCAAGGGCAGGCGCCGCCGCACTGCCGGCTAGGGGAGCATGCGCTCCCACTCCACGAGCGCCCGGCCCACGAGGTCGTGGTCGGACGGATCACCACCGGCCTCGCGCACCAGGTCGTCGAGCTCGTCGGGGGGTATGTCGGACGGCTCCGCGTCGGGTCGCGCCGCGCGCAGGGCGTCGGCCAGCGCGCCGGGATCGATCACGGGATCAGGTTGACGGCGGCCGCCAGGCCCAGCACCAGCAGCAGCGCGCCGTAGCCGGTGTAGTCCACCGCCAGCAGCACGATGGCCACCACCACGAGGAGTATGGAGAGGCCGGCCCAGAAGCCCAACGGAATGCCCGCCGCGCCGAAGCCCCAGCCGCCCACGGGGGGCGTGGCCGGGTTGCGGCGCCGCATGCGGTCCGGGTCGCTCATGGGCCCTACCCTACCGGCGGGTGCCGTCGCTGCTCATCGCCCCGGTACCCTGTGGGGCATGGGAAGGGCTGAGGAGGACCTGCTCGTGCAGTACCGGCGCCTCGAGCATGAGCTCGACCGGATGTTCGCCGAGCTGGCAGGGGGCGGCAGGCCGCCACGCGCCGCCGGCATGCGCGCGATGGCCGACGTATGGCTGGCCGACGACCCGCCGCGCGTGGTGGTGCAGCTGGACGTGGCGGGCGTCGACCCGCAGGCGATCAGCGTGGAGCTGGAAGACGACCTGCTGGTGGTGCGCGGCGAGCGCCGGCGCCCCGGCGGCGAGCGCCGGGTGTACCAGCACGCCGAGATCGAGTGGGGCCGCTTTGAGAGGCGGCTGCGCGTGGGCGCGCCCGTGGACGTGGATGCCGCCACCGCGGACTACGACAAGGGCATGCTCACCATCACCCTGCCGCTGGCCCCGCGGCGCGGACCCGAGACCGTGCGCGTGAACGTGCGGGGTGACGCATGAGCGACGCGCCCGAGGAGACCGGCACGGCGGTGCCCGTGGGCGTGGGCGGCAACACCGTGGCCGAGGACGTCATGGTGACCCCCACCGAGGCCGAACCGCTGCCCGAGATCACCTGGCCCGCCGAGCTGCCGGTGCTGCCGCTGAAGGGCACCGTGGTGTTCCCCGACGCCGTGGCACCGCTGGCGATCGGCGAGGAGCGCAGCATCCGCCTGGTGGACGACGTCATGGACCGCGAGGTGCGGCGCCTGGTGCTGGTGACCGCCCGCGACGCCGAGACGCAGGAGCCCGCGCCGGACGACCTCTACGACGTGGGCGTGGTGGCCACCGTGGAGAAGATGCTGCGCGTGCCCGATGGATCGATGCGCGTGCTGGTGCAGGGCGGCGAGCGCGTGCGCCTCACCGGCTACCCGTCACGCGAGCCGTTCCTCGTGGCCGTGGTGGAGCCCATGCCGGACGTGCTGGAGGAGTCGGACGAGCTCAAGGCACTCGCCGGCAACGTGCAGGCGGCCTTCGCGCGCGTGGTCGACCTCGTTCCCTACCTGCCCGACGAGCTCAACATGGCGGCGGCCAACCTGGACGACCCCAGCACGCTGTCGTACCTGGTCACCTCGGCGCTGCGGCTGCCCGTGGCCGAGAAGCAGGAGCTGCTCGAGGAGGTCCGGGTGTCGGTGCGCCTGCGCCGCCTCAGCGAGATCCTCGCCCGCGAGACCCAGGTGCTGGAACTCGGCGCGCGCATCCAGGCCGAGGTGGAGCAGGACATCGAGACGGGCCAGCGGGAGTTCGTGCTGCGCCAGCAGCTCAAGGCGATCCAGGATGAGCTCGGCGAGGGCGACGAGGCCGAGATCAACGAGCTTCGCCGGCGCATCGAGGAGGCCCCGCTGCCCGACGAGGTGCGCACGGCCGCCGAGCGCGAGCTCACCCGCCTGGGGCGCATCCCCGACCAGTCGGCCGAGCACCAGGTGATCAGGACCTACCTCGACTGGATCCTGGACATCCCGTGGGGCACCTACACCGAGGACGACCTCGACCTGGACCGCGCGCGGCGCGTGCTGGACGAGGACCACTACGACATCGAGCGCGTCAAGAAGCGCATCATCGAGGAACTCGCGGTGGCCAAGCTCAAGGGCGACGCCTCGGGCACGGTCATCCTCTTCGCCGGCCCGCCCGGCGTGGGCAAGACATCACTGGGGCGCAGCATCGCCCGCACCCTCGGCCGCGAGTTCGCGCGCATCAGCGTGGGCGGCGTGCGCGACGAGGCGGAGATCCGCGGGCACCGGCGCACCTACGTGGGGGCCATGCCGGGGAGCATCGTGCGGGCCATCCGCGATGCCGGGTCGATGAACCCGGTGATCATGATCGACGAGATCGACAAGATGGGATCCGACGTACGGGGCGATCCGTCGTCGGCGATGCTCGAGGTGCTCGACCCGGCGCAGAACTCCACGTTCCGCGATCACTACCTCGACCTGCCGCTCGACCTGTCGAAGGTGCTCTTCATCTGCACGGCCAACGTGCTCGACACCATCCCGCGGCCGCTGCTCGACCGCATGGAGCTCATCAGCCTCTCGGGCTACACCGATGACGACAAGGTGCACATCGCCCGGCAGTACCTCGTGCCGCGGCAGCTCGAGGCCACCGGCGTACCCGCCGACAAGGTGGACATCACCGATGCCGGCCTCGAGACGGTGATCTCGGAGTACACCCGCGAGGCCGGCGTGCGCGGGCTGGAGCGCCGCATCGGCGCGCTGCTGCGCCGGGTGGCGCTGGGCATCGCCGAGGGTGGGGACGGGGTGAGCGTGATCGGCCCCGATGAGGTGCGCGAGATGCTGGGCCCGGAGCGCGTGCATCCCGAGGCCAAGCGGCGCACCGCGGAGCCGGGCGTGGCCACGGGCCTGGCCGTCACGGGCGCCGGCGGGGACATCCTGTTCGTGGAGGCCAGCGTGATGCCTGGCAAGGGGTCACTGGTGGTCACCGGCCAACTGGGCGAGGTGATGCGCGAGTCGGTGCGCGCCGCGCTCACCTGCGTGCGGGCGCGGGGCACCGAGCTGGGCCTCGACCTACCCGAGGACTACTTCGCCGAGCACGACATCCACGTGCACGTGCCGGCCGGGGCGATCCCCAAGGACGGCCCGTCGGCGGGCATCACCATCGCCACCGCCCTGGTGTCGGCGTTGTCCGGCCGCACGGTGAGCGCAGACGTCGCCATGACCGGCGAGATCACACTCATGGGCCAGGTGCTGCCCATCGGCGGCGTGCGCGACAAGGTGCTGGCGGCGCTGCGCGCGGGAATCCACACGGTGATCATCCCCGGCGACAACGAGGACCAGCTCGAGGAGCTCTCCGACGAGGCCCGTGAGCAGGTCACCGTGGTGCTGGCGCGCGATATCTCCGACGTCATCCCCGTGGCCATCCCGGGCTGACGCCCGGAGGTCCGCCCGCCGGGGGCTGCCGGCGCCCTACGGCAGCGCGGACATCCCCGCGGAACCGACGACGATCAGCAGGGCCGCGAAGGTGGCGGCCGGAAACACCGTGCGCCACTCCTCCGGGTGCCCGCCCGCCGATCGCCGCGCCTTGTACGCCGCGACGAAGGCCATGTAGAAGCCGAACACCAGGAAGCTCGCCGAGTACACGGCGAGGCCCCACGAGAGCAGCGCGGCCACCACGGCCAGCACGCCCCACGCGAGGTTCGCGAGCCCCACCTCCACCTGGAACGGGTTGGTGGCGCCGCTGTCCCAGCCCATGCGCGCGGCGTCGCCGCGGTTGAGCAGCGAGTGGCGGATCCACGAGAGGATTCCGGTGATGCCCACCGCGAGGAAGCACGGCCAGCGCAGGTCGGGATTCGGCGAGAACGCGGTGCTCAGCGCCCAGCCGAGGCCGCCTGCGCCCACCGCGTAGGTGAGCCCCATGAGGAACCCCGATGCCTTCTCCTGATTCACGTCGTGCTCCGTTCCCGTGCGTACCCGCCCCCTCCGGCAAGCGGGGCGCGCCAATGGGCCTATTCGCCGGAGGTCCGTCGTACACCTGCCGCATACGACGAGGGGCGCTGTACGCTGCGCGACCGTTTCCCATCCACAGGCGAATCAGCAGGAGAACGCATGGCTCTTGAGATCGGCACCGAGGCACCCGACTTCACCCTCGTCAGCACCGAGGGCGAGGAGATCACGCTGTCGCAGTTCCGCGGCACCCCGGTGTACCTGAACTTCTTCCCGGCGGCGTTCTCGCCGGTATGCGTGGACTGGTTCACCGGCATCGCCGGCGACGGGAGCCCCTACGAGGGTGCCGTGGTCATCGGGGTCAGCGTCGACAACAAGTGGTCGCTCACCGAGTTCAAGCGGCAGATGAAGGCCAACGAGGTGCACTTCCTCGCCGACTTCCACCCCCGGGGCGAGGTCGCGAAGGCCTACGGCGTGTTCCTCGACCAGGCGGGCGTGTCCGGTCGCGCCACCTTCGTGATCGACGCCAACGGAATCATCGTGGACGTCGATCAGGTGGCCCCGCTCGAGACCCCGGACGCCGACCGCCTCATCGCGTCGCTGGCCACCTGCAAGGCCTAGCCCCACCATGTTCCTGCTGCTCGGCCGCTACCTGAAGCCCGTGGACGAGGTGGAGGTGCACCTCGACGCCCACCGCGCGTGGGTGCGCGAGCACGCCGAGGCGGGTCACTTCATCGCCGCTGGCCGGGAGGTCCCCCTGCAGGGAGGCCTCCTGGTCGCGGTCGGCGTCACCCGCGACGAGGTGGACGCCATGATCGCCGCCGACCCGTACGTGACCGAGGGCGTGGCCGAGTACGACGTGCGTGAGTACGACGTGGTGCTCGCCGCCCCGGGCGCAGAGGCGCTGCAGGGCTAGACACGGCGGACCGGTAACCGACTGGCTTCGGCCTTCGGTCGGGGGGGGGCGTGGGGGGGGGGGGGGGGGCCCGCCGGGGGGGGCGGGCGCGATTGGGGG
>JBJTJN010000086.1:0-6073 GCA_046095485.1 Actinomycetota bacterium | reverse complement strand
GAGACGCGCCGCGTGGCCATCGAGGAGGGCTTGGCCCGCATCACGCCCGAGGACTGACGCTCGGGTACTGACCGCCGGGGACGTGGCGGAACGGTAGACGCGGCGGACTCAAACTCCGCTCCGGTTCACCCCGGGTGTGGGTTCGACTCCCACCGTCCCCATCTGTGAAGGTCGGCCGCCGCCCCACCGCGGCTAGGCTGGCTGCATGCGGGCGGTGGTCGTGAAAGGGACGGGCGAGCCCGAGGTGATGCACCTTGGTGAGGTCCCCGACCCCTCGCCCGCCGATGGCGAGGTGCTCGTGCGCGTGCGGGCCACGGCCGTCAACCGCGCGGACCTCATGCAGCGACGGGGCCTCTATCCCCCTCCGCCGGGCGCCAGCGAGATCCTGGGCCTCGAGGCTGTGGGCGAGGTGATTGCCGTGCCCGGGGGCACGGACACCGCGCTGCGCGAGGGCGATCGCGTGATGTGCCTGGTCGGGGGCGGTGCGTACGCCGAGCTCGTCGCGGTGCCGGCATCCAACTGCATCGCCATCCCCGATGGCATGGCATGGACCCACGCCGCGGCCATCCCCGAGGTGTTCATCACCGCCTACCAGGGCCTGGTGCGCCTGGGCGGGCTCGCCACGGGCGAGGTGGCCCTGGTGCACTCCATCGCCAGCGGGGTGGGCACCGCCGCCGCCCAGATCTGCCACGCCATCGGCGCGCGCTGCATCGGCACATCGCGCTCGCCCGAGCGCGCGGCGGCCGGCGAGCACTATGGCGCCGAGCCCCTCGTGGTGGGGGATGACGGCTTCGCGGAGGCCGTGCTCGGGATGACCGGCACGCATGGGGCCGATGTGGTGCTCGACCTCGTCGGGGCTAAGTACCTGCACGACAACGTGGCGTGCCTGGCCCGCGGCGGCCGCATCGTGCTCACCGGGCTCGTGGGCGGACGGCGCGGCGAGCTCGACATGGGGGCGCTGCTCTCGCGCCAGGGGACGATCGTGGGGTCGACGCTGCGCGGGCGCACCACCGCCGAGAAGGCCGAGATCATGGGCAACTTCGCCGCGTGGGCAATGCCCCTCTTCGCGCAGGGAGTGCTGTCGCCGGTGATCGACCGCGTGATGGCCCTGGACGACGTTGCGGCAGCCCACGCGCACGTGGAGGCCGACGCCGCCGTGGGCAAGGTGGTGCTGCGGGTGGACTAGTCGTCGGCCGTCAGGCGGAACCCCACTCCGCGTGCCGTGGCCACCCGCGCGTGCGCGCCGGCATCCGCCAGCTTGCGGCGGAGGTTGCTCACGTGCACGTCGAGCGCGTGATCGTCGGGAAACCACCCGGGACCCCACACCGCCTCCACCACCCGCGCGCGCGGCACCACCGCGGGCGAGGCCTCTGCGAGCACCGCCAACAGCTCGAACTCGGTGCGCGTGAGCGCCAGGGCGGAATCGCCTGCATGAGCCGATCGGGCGAGGACATCCACGTGCACGTCGCCCACGTCGAACGGGCCACCCGTCACCGGGGGCAGCCGCGGGCGACGCAGCATCGCGCGCGCCCGGGCGGCGATCTCACGACCCGACGTCAGCGGCCCCACCACGTCGTCGGCTCCCACGGACAGCGCGAGGATCGTGGACACCTCATCGGGTGCCTGCGCCACGACGATCACATAGGCATCGGAGAACTCGCGCAGCGCGCGGCAGGCCTCCACGGCCCCGCCGTCCGGGATGCCCATGCCGACCACCGCGATGTCGGGGACCAGCGCCCGGGCGGACCCGACCAGCGCCACCGCGCCGATCACGTGATCGACGTCGAAGCCATCTGTCGCGAGCGCATCGCAGGCGTCGGCCAGGGCCTCCGGGCCGCCGTCGGCCACGAGCGCCCGGGGCATGGCGCCGTGTGCAGCGGCATCCATGGGGACATCGTACCCGCGCGAGTGAGCCCGTCCATACGGCGGGTACCCCTGACAGGGGTGTCACCGCGCACGGCACCGCGTGTTAGCGTGTTGCCGGGTCGCAATCCGAGGAGAAACATGAAGACCTTCATCAAGCTGCTTGCCCTGGTGGGCATCGGGGCCCTCGTCTACTGGTTCGTGCGCGAGCGCCTCGGCGGCGAGCCCGACGAGTTCACCTTCACCGAGGTCACCGCGGACGGCGCCGACGCCATCAGCGAGGCCGTGAGCGACTCGGCGGACGCCGCCGCCGACGCCGCCTAGGAGCGATTCCGGGGCCGCCGGGTGGGCATCCGTCTTCCCGACGGCCCCGATCCCGCCGCGGGCCTCGATCCCGAACTCGTCAACGCGGCGAGGGGGATCGGGTTCGCGGTCGGGGCGAGGCTGCGCGACCTCGCCCCGTCGCTGCGCCCCATCGGCGAGTCGGGCGCGGAGCCCGACCTGGTGATGGACGAGATCGCGCTGGATCCCGACGACCCCCTCGACGCCCTCACGCTCATCGCGTGCATGCAGGCGCATGATTCGTACGTGGTGGCCCGGGGCCGCCCCGGAGCCGCGAGCCCCGGCGCCCTCGCACTGGCACGGGTTCTGGCATGGGCCGCGCGCGCGGAGATGCTCGGACGGGCGCCCGGCATCGCGTGGATCGGGCCGCCTGCCCGGCGTCCGGACGGGCTGGCGGGGCATGCGGTGACCGCCACCGTGACGCTGCTCGAGGGCGACAGACGCATCCGGGCCGCTGCGGTCGCGATAGTGGCCTAGGCCGCGCCGGGAGGACTAGCCCGAGCTGCGCAGGGCGGACTCCACCCTCTTCACCATGGCCTGCAGGCGCAGGAACTCGGCATCGTCGCCCGATGCGCGCGCCGCCAGCATTCCGCGCTCGATGGCCCGCTTCTCCACGCGCAGGTAGGCGTCCTTGAGCTCCTCCTCGGTTCCGCCGTCTGCCGCCTCGGCGCGCAGCGCGGCCTCGAGCGGCGCGAGCTCGGGAGGCCAGCCCTCGGTGCCCGCGACGATGAGCTCCCGGGCCTGCCGGTGCTCGGGAGACCCAAGGTGGTCGTCCCTCATGCCCTCGAGCATGGGCTTGCCGGCCGTGGGCATGGCGATGGCCAAGGCGAGCAGCCGGCGCTCTCGGGCCTCGTCGAGCGATGGTGGCTCCGGCCCCTGGTCTTCGGCCTGCTCGCGCTCGCGGCGAGGGCGGGCCGTCGTCCCGGAGTCCTGTGCCCGTCGCATGAACCGGTCGAACAGCACGGGCGACACGCCGAGGGCGGTGACGCGCCTGATGGCCTCATCCTTGTCGGCTGACTCCGGGAACTGGGCCAGCAGGTCGCCCAGGTCGGATAGCGCCCGGTCCTGCTCGGACGGGCTCTCCCCCACCCGCGCCACGCGACGGTCCACCAGCCATGGCAGCAGCGGGTCAGCCGTGGCCACGGCGGCGGCGAGGATCTCACGCCCTGCGCGCTCCGCGGCGAGCTCACCGGGGTCGCTGCCGGGCGGCAGGCCCACCACCGCGAGGCGCACCGGCACCTCGCGCGCGGCCTCGATGGTGCGCCGGGCGGCCTCCTCGCCCGCGCGGTCGGCGTCGAAGCACAGGCGCACTTCGGGGGCCACCCGGGCGAGCAGCCGCAGCTGGGCCGTGGTGAGGGCGGTGCCCATGCACGCCACGGCGCCCTGCACCCCGGCCAGGTGCAGGCCCATCACGTCCGTGTAGCCCTCGCTCACCACCGTGAAGCCGGCCTTTGCGGCGGGCTGGCGTGCGAGGTCGAGGCCGAAGAGCAGCTCGCGCTTGCGGAACCTGTCGCCCTCGGCTGAGTTGACGTACTTCGCGCGCTCGTTGGGATCGAGCGTGCGCGCCCCGAAGCCCTGCACGCGCCCCCGCGCGTCGGTGATCGGGAACGTGATGCGCCCGGTGAAGAAATCCTGCGCGGTGCCGCCACGCACGCGGGCAAGCCCAGCCTGGGCCAGCTGGTCGCGCGAGAAGCCCTGCTGTATCGCTCGCCCGGCAAGGGCGGTGCCGCCGCGCGGCGCCCAGCCCACGCGGAATGTGCGAAGGAGGTCCTCGGGAAAGCCCCGTCCGGTGAGGTACTCGCGGGCCTCGGCGGCCTCATCCGACTTCCAGAGCATTGCGGCGTAGAAGGCGCACGCCCGGTCGAGCAGTTCGCGGATGCGCTCGTTCTCGCGCCTGCGGGCCTCCTCCTGCGGCGACGACTGCTCGAACTGCAGGTCCACCCCGAAGCGGTCGGCCAACTGCTCCACCGCCTCCATGAACGACCCCGCCCCCTCGCGCTCCTGCATCCAGGTGAAGGAATCCCCGGTGGCACCGCATCCGTAGCAGTAGTAGGTGCGGTTCTCGGGCGGGATGAGGCAGAACGAGGGAGTGCGCTCGTCGTGGAATGGGCAGCGACCCCACCAGCGCCCGCCGCGCCGGGCGAGCTGCACCTGCCCGCGCACGAGCTCCACGAGGTCGGCGTTGCGGCGCACTTCGTCGATGCTGGAGTCGGCGATGCGGGGCATCAGAGCGGTCCCTCGTGCGGCACGAAGATCTCACGGTGCACGCGCAGGGCGTAGCGATCGGTCATGCCCGACACGAAGTCGGTCACGTGCGTGACCGGGTCGTCGTCGCCCCCGGGCGGCAGCAGCGAGGGATCGTCGATGTACGCCCGCACGAGGCCCTGCACCACGTACCGGGCGCGCTCGGCCTCGTCGGCCGCCGGGGATGCCAGGTAGACCTCGCGGAACATGTAGGTGCGAAGCGACCGGAAGGCATCCCCCACCTCGTCGCTCTGCATGATCTCGTCGCCGTCGGCGGAGGTGTCGACGATGTCCGTGACCAACCGGGTGATGCGCTCGGACGTGGTGGTGCCGAGCACGGCGATTTCGTCGGCGGGCAGGTCGGAGGGCGCGATGATTCCCGCCCGGATGGCGTCGTCGATGTCGTGGTTCACGTACGCGATGCGGTCCACCAGGCGCACGATCTGGCCTTCGAGGGTGGTGGGGCGGCCGGATCCGGTGTGATGGCGGATGCCGTCGCGCACCTCGCGCGTGAGGTTGAGCCCGCGTCCGTCGCGCTCGAGCACCTCCACCACGCGCACGCTCTGCTCGTTGTGGTGGAAGCGGCGGCCGTGCTCCTCGCGAAGCAGGTCATCGAGCGCGTGCTCGCCGGCGTGGCCGAAGGGCGCGTGCCCGAGGTCGTGGCCCATGGTGATGGCCTCCACGAGGTCCTCGTTCAGGCCCATGGCCCGCGCGACCGTGCGCCCGATGGCCGACACCTCGAGCGTGTGGGTGAGGCGCGTGCGGTAGTGATCGCCCTCGGGCGAGATGAACACCTGGGTCTTGTGCTTGAGCCGCCGGAAGGCCTTGGTGTGGATGATGCGATCGCGGTCGCGCTGGAACGCCGTGCGCAACGGGCAGGGATCCTCGGCCACCTCGCGGGTGGCGTCCTCCGCCCGCGCCGCGCGCGGATCGAGCGGGGGCTCCCTCACGCGTGGGCCGGCAGGGCGTGGGTGATCTGGACGTCGAACGCCCAGGGCCCCTGCGCCGCCTCGGACTCCTTCTTCGGGTCGCCGATGGCGGCGATGCGCACCGAGAGCTCCCCGGCGTCGGCTGGGATGCCCGGGCCGATCGCGAACGCGCCGTCCAGCCGGCTGCCGTCGTGGTTCTCGTCGAGCAGGGCCGTGGTGTAGCTGCGCCCCCGGTCGTCGGTGACCTCGAGGCCGATCACCTGCATCTGGCGCCGCTTGCGTGCCTCCGGGGCCTGGATGAGGAACCGCAGGCGCGCGCCGTCGCGATAGCGCTCGAGGGTGGTGAGGGCCACGGTGATCTCCCCCGCCGACTGCGTCTGGTCGATGGCGTCCACGCCGCGCAGGGTCCCGGGACTGAACACCACCGCGCCCGGGAACGGATCAACCACCTCGCTCCACTCCGCCTGCTCGTCCTGCGTGGCCATGTGCACGTCGGCGGCGATCGGGTCGAGGCGGTCGGCACCCCGCTGCTTCCAGATATGCGGGCATTCCCTGAACAGCGAGATCAGCGCGCGGTGCGAGAGCGCCTTGCCGTCGTCGGGGATGTAGATGCCATAGCGACCCTGGTCGGGGCGCGTGAGCTCGATGAAGGCGGCCGGCACGTGCGGGTCGTCCTCGCACATGGCGCAGTCGTC
>JBJTJN010000085.1:0-9358 GCA_046095485.1 Actinomycetota bacterium | reverse complement strand
CGACCTGCCCTACGTGGAGGACTCCCGCGCCGAGGTGGACATGAACGTGGTGGCCACCGGGTCGGGCCTGCTGGTGGAGGTGCAGGCCACCGCCGAGGGCCCGCCCGTGGAGCGCGCGGTGGTGGACGGCCTGCTCGACATGGCCCTTGCCGGCTGCGCCGATCTCACCGTGCTGCAGCGCGCCGCGATCGCGGGGTAGCCCGTGCGCGTGATGCTGGCCACGGGCAACAAGGACAAGGTGCGCGAGCTCGAGGCTCTCTTGGCCGGCACCCAGGTGACCGCCGCCCCCGATGGCTTCGATCCTGATGAGACCGGAACCACGCTGGTGCAGAACGCCCGCATCAAGGCCGAGGCCCTGCGCCCCGACGCCCCCGCCGATTCCTGGGTGATGGCCGACGACTCCGGGCTGTTCGTGCACGCCCTCGATGGCCGCCCGGGCGTCTATTCCTCCCGCTACGCCGGCCCCGACGCCACCTATGCCGACAACTGCAACCTGCTGCTGAAGGAACTCGGCGAGATCGGTGACAGCCACCACCGCGGGGCGGCCTTCGCCTGCGTGCTCTACTGCATCGCCCCCGATGGCGCGGTGCTCATCAGCAGCGGGGTGCTGCCGGGCGAGATCACGCGCGAGGCCGCGGGGGCGGACGGCTTCGGGTACGACCCGGTGTTCCGGCCGCTCAGCGACCCGCGCACGCTGGCCGAGATGACCCGCGACGAGAAGGCCGAGATCAGCCATCGTGGCCGTGCCGCCCGCGGCATGGCCCGCATGCTGGGCATCGCCGGGGCGGACGGCGGCGCAGGTGGCGCGCCGGACGGCGCCGCGGATGCCCAGGAGGCCGCCGCATGATCGACCCCGCGGGCAAGAAAGCCCTGGTCACCGGAGGCGCTCGCCGCGTGGGCGCCGCGATGGTGTCGGCGCTGGCCGCGAGCGGGGTGGACGTGGCGATCCATCACCGCTCCTCGGCCGACGACGCCGAGGCGCTGGCCGCTGCCTGCCGCGAGCGCGGGGTGAACGCCGTGGTGTTGCAGGCCGATCTGGGCGAGCCCGGGGCCGCCGAGGCGCTGGCGGCCGAGGCCGAGCAGGCGCTCGGCGGCGTGGACATCCTCATCAACTCGGCCAGCACCTGGGAGAGCGCGCCGTTCGACCAGGTGGACCGCGCCATGTGGGACCGCGCCATCGCCACCAACCTCACCGCGCCGATGTTCCTGTCGCAGGCGCTGGGCGGGGCCATGGCCGAGCGCGGGTTCGGCCGCATCGTCAACATCGGCGACGTCGCGGGCCTCCGCCCGTGGGCCCACCGCGCCCCGCACTCGGTGAGCAAGGCCGGGCTGGTGATGCTCACGCGCATCCTCGCCCAGGCCTACGCGCCGCATGTGCTCGCAAACGCGATCGTGCCCGGGCCCGTGTTGATGCCCGACGGATCGAGCGATCAGGTGGAGGCCAACGTGGCGTCCGAGACCATCCTCGGCCGCGTGGGCACACCCGGCGACGTGGTGGATGCCATGCTCTACCTCGTGAGCGCCGAATACGTCACGGGCCAGTGCCTGGTGGTGGACGGCGGCCAGGCGGAGCGCACGTGAGCCTGGCCCCCGGCCGCCTCCTCTCGTGGGGCCTGTCCGCCATCCTCATCGGGTGGGTGGTCATCTACAACGCCATGCGCGTGGCGGGGGGCACCCCTGCCGGCGTGGCGCTGACGTCGTTCATCATCGGGGCCATCGCGGGCCTGGCGGTGATGGGCATCGGCATCTGGGTGCGCGGCCGGCTCATCGCCAGCGGGCGCATCCACCCCGTGGACCCCGAGATGGAGATCCCCGGCCCGGCGCAGATGAACCCAGGCCAGAAGGGGATACTCGGCATCGCGTGGCCCGCCGTGGCCGTGGCCGCGGGCGTGCAGATCGTGGAGGCCGTGCTGCTGTTCATGGACTGGCGCGGCACCCCCGCCGAGACCCGCGCCACGGCCGAGCTGATCATGGCCGTATGGTTCATCTTCGCCGGCATCTGGATGGCCTGGGAGGCCAACAACCTGCGCGACTTCGATGCGGGTGGGCTTGATTCGGTGGCGCTGGGCGCCCTGCTCTCCACCGTGCTGGCGGGCGTGGCGGTGTCGCGCGACTTCAGCATCGTCATCTCGTTCATCACGGTGATCGCCGCGGGCGTGGCGACGGTGGTGGCCTATTTCGGGGTGCACCGCCTCACGCGCGACCGCGGCACTCCGTGGATGACCATCACCGCCGGCGTGATCGTGCTGGCATCGCTGATCATCCCCATCGTCACCCGATGATCGCGGCCCGATGAGCGCGCGGCTCGACTGCCCGCTGTGCGGCGCGGTGGTGGTGGAGGGCGCCGACGACATCGCACCCGGCGCCTGCCCGGGCTGCGGTGCCCGGTATGCGGGGGGAGAGGGCAGCGCCCCCGACGCCGTGCGCGCGGCACTCATCGGCTTCGGTGCCGATGACCTCGACCCGGCGGCGGTCACCGACGCGGTGTTCCGCCTCACGCCGGCCGACAGCGCCGAGCGCGGCGTGGCCATCACCTCCGATGCCCGGGACGACTTCTATCGATGGTGGCTGTTCGTGCGCGCCGGTGACGCTGGGGATGCCGTCGCCGTGCTCGCGTCCCTGTGAGGTGATGCATAAAGGGGGCGCGGTGATGCGGTCCGGGTCACGGTGATGCGCTGCGGCGGCGGGTGCGCGTCGCTCGCGGCGTAACATGACCGCAGGAACCCCTCCATGACCCTCACTATCCGCACAACACTCGCCGCCGCCGCCGTGGTGGCCATGCCCGCCATGGCGCTGGGCGGCGGCGTGGGCGCCGACGGCCTCGCCGTGCGCGTTGACCCCGTGGCGGGCGATGATGCCCGGTGCGCGTTGGTGCGCGGCAGCGAGCAGGCGCGCGCGGCCGTGGCCTGCCGCACCATCGCACGGGCGGCGGTGCTCGAGAACGCGGCCCCGGTGGGCCCTGCTGTCGGCGTGATGCTCGACCCGGGGCGCCACGACGTGACGGGGCTGGTGCAGTTCCGCGGACTCGTGAGCATGTTCGGGCCCGGGGGCGTGCAGGCCCTCGTGAACATGACCGCGCAGGGCAAGCTGGTGTTCGGCGCCGGCGGGCAGGTGGCGCTGGTGGGCATCACGGGTACCGCGCCGGGCACATGGCTATCGATGAGCGGTCAGGGGGCTTGGCTCTACGGGGCCACCGTCACGCGCGCGCGTGCCGATGCCCCCACGGTGAGCCTGCGCGCCAACACCGTCATGGTGTACCAGTCGGTGGTCGCCGCTACCGGGCATCCCACGGCGATGGTCGCCAAGGGCGCGGGGGGCATTCAGTTCTCCACCGTCTCCGGCGGTCGCCTGGCCCTGGGACCCATTGCCGCCGGCGCAGACGCCCAGGCGCCGGCGGTGAACGGCTCGGTGCTGGCCGGCGGGCTGGTGTCGTGGGGAGGGCGCCCCGGCATCTACAACACGGCCATCTCCACGCCGCAGGCGCAGAACGCCTCGGCCGTGGAGGTGCGCGACGAGCCCGGCGCCGCCTCGCCCGCCGTCAACTACCCCTACATCGCGCTCACCAGCATCTGGCAGCGCTCGTGCGTGCCGGCCATCTCGCTGTACCGCCCGGCCGCAGCGGGTCGCGAGGCGACCGTGCTGCTGGCGGGATCGCTGCTTCGCATGCCGGCCCCGGGCTGCCCCGCCGCCATCACCGGCGGTGTCGGCAATGGCGCGGGGCGAACGGTGGGCACCATCGTGAACAACTTCCTGGCCCCGGTGCCGGGCCCGCTCGGCCCGGTCGTCGATGGTCTCGATGCGGCGGTGGCACCGCCGTCGCTCGCCGGTGACCCGCGCGTGGAGGGCGGCCTCGCAGGCCGCGACTGGCCGGGCGGCATGATGCCCCTGGCGGGATCGCCGCTGATCGATCGTGCCATCGACCCGTTCTCGGCAATGGCCGCCGATGTCGCCCCGCAGTCGCTGTCGTCGCCGCGCTACGGCGAGGCGGGATCCCGCCCGCGCGCGGGCAACCTGCGCAACCCGGCCCCGGACATCGGCGCATACGAGCGCCCCGATCAACTGGCTGCCGTGCCTCCGCCGCCGCCTCCGGGCCCAGACGGCATCGACATCCAGCCCGGCCCCGATGAGGGCCTGGCCCCGGTGGCCAATGGCATGGAGGGCGCCATTGCCGCGCCGGGGGCTCCCACCGCCGGCGTGGATACCGGCCAGCGCGCTGCCCTGCCGGCCCGCAGGGCCGTGGCCCGCGTGGGCCTGCTGGTGAGGAAGACCGCCCCGGTGGCGGGCCCCGTGCGCGTGCGGGTGCGCACGTTCCAGGCGTCGCGCGTGGTGGTGGTGCTCCGGCGCGACTTCCGCGACGCCGAGCGCGCGAAGCGCTCGCGGGTGATCGGCCGGAAGGTGGTGCGCTTTGCCACGGCGGGCGTGCGCTGGGTGAACGTGCCGCTCAACTCGGGCGCGCGCCGCGGCCTCATCGGCGTGGCGGCCACGGCGCGCCAGCCGGGCCTCGACCCGGGCTTCGACCAGGACTCCCTGCGCCTCGTCGGCGCAGGCCCCGTCACGGTGTCGGCACCATCCACGCTGCGTGCGGGTGCCAACCGCGTGACAGTCACCACCCGGCGGGCCGGTCGCGTGGTGGTAGTGGCGCGCACCGCGAGTGGACGGGTGATCGGCAAGCAGGCCTTCGTCGCCACGGCTGCCGGCCGCAGGGTGATCACCCTCACGCTCGCACCGGCCAACATGGTCACCGGCACCATCACCATCTCGGCCCGCATCGCCGGGGCGGGCGCAGTCACCATCACGCGCCCGGCGTAACTCGCTGGATCCCCGGGCCGCGTCGCGTGATGCGCGGCATCATGCGCTCATGCCACTCAGCCGAATCACCGCAGCCATTGACGGCACCCGCGCGGGCTTCGAGGCCGCGCGCCAGGCGGGACGCCTGGTGAGCCCGGGGGGCTCCGTGCGCCTCATCGCCGTCGCCGATCCGTACTTCGCCGCCATGAACACCTGGGCGGGCCAGCGCCTGGGGGCGGCAGTGGACGTCGTGAAGAGCGGGGGCGAGCACCTGGCCAAGGATCGCCTGCTCGAGCGCGCCGCCGAGGCGGTGGCCGACGGCCGCAGGCAGGTGCCCGATGGCGTGGACGTGACCGGCGAGGTGATCGAGGGCGCCACGCGCGACGTGCTCATCGAGGCCTCGCGCGATACCCGCGTGCTGGTGCTGGGAAGCCACGGCGGGGGACGCGTGAGCGGCCTGGTGCTCTCGAGCACCGCCACCGACATGATCCGCCACGCCCAGAGCTCGGTGCTGGTGGCGCGACCGCCATTCGACGAGGACGACTTCCCGAGGTCCATCGCCGTCGCCGTTGATGGCTCTGAGCCGTCGCTCTACGCGCTCGAGGTTGCCCGGCAGATCGAGGTTGCCGCAGGTGGCCGCCCGCAGATGCGGGTGGTCACGGCCGGACGGGTGCCCGAGGGCGCCGTGGCGCCGGGCCCCCTCGGGGACATCCCCGTGGAGCAGCTGCGCGGTCGCGCGCACGACGCCATCGCCAAGGTGGGCGAGGGCGTGGACCTCATCGTGATGGGCGCGCGCGGGCTGAAGAGCGCCAAGGCGCTCGGCAGCGTGTCGGAGCGCGTGGCCCACAAGGCGGCATCGTCCGTGCTGGTCGTCCGCCCGCACGCGTGATCCTGCACACCGAGCAGGGCCTGGCCGTGGGGGGCGTGGTGTGGATGCACCTCACCGACATCCCCGGCGACATCCACCCGTGCGGCGAGGCGGCGTTCCCGCTGGACGGCGACCCCTATGCGCTCATCGAGGAGATCCATGAGAACGGCACGCAGGCACTGCCCAGCCGCGACCCCGACCCCGAGCGCACCTTCATCACGATCACGCCCGACGAGCGCGCGCTGCCCACCCTGGCGGTGAGCGCCACGGGCGTGGCCGCGCTCTTGCCGCGGGTGGGATCAGGCCTGCCCGACGTGGAGGCCGGCGTGGCGATTGGTCACCACGCCGACGGCGAGGAAATCGCGAGGGACTGGGGCCGGTGGCTCAGCGCGCGCGATGCCTGGCGCCGGGCCTTTCGCCAGGCCAAGGACGACCCCGGCACCACGTGCTGGGAGATCATCGCCCCGGGCTGCGCCGTGGCCGTGGTGCAGGCGCCCAAGGGCGAGACCGCCGTGCCCGACCTCCACCGCGGGCCGCTCGATGCATCCGAGGCGGTGCGGGTGCACCCATCGCGCGGCGGCTGGTGGCGCGAATGGGACTACGCCGGTGATGTGATCGACCGCGTCACGGCGCTCATCGCCGTGGCCCCGGGATTCTGGGACGACATCGCCGCCGCGGCGATCCCCGACGAGCTCTCCACCATCGCGTGGGATCCCGGCCGTCAGGCCATCGCCGGTGTGGTGGGCGGGATACCCGTCACCATCACCGCCGACAGCATCCTGGCGTTCGCCGCCGGGGAGGGGCTCACCCCCACCGAGGCCGCCACGATCATCGTGGCCGCCGAGCTCCAGCGGTTCGTGGGCTGACCCGCGCGCGGCGCGGGGCATGGCCGCGTTCTAGGAGTAGCGCTCGCGAAGGAAGGTGACGAAGGCCTCGCGCTCGGGCTCGGCAACGGCCTCCGCGCCCTCGCCCGATGCGAACGCCGCCCGCAACTCCACGGCCAGGGCGTCGTCGGCGGTCATGAGGTCGTCCACCTTGCCCAGCCACTGGATGTCGGCGTCCTGCTGCAGCAGGTGCTTCACCGCGGGGGCCGAGTAGGCGAAGGTGTCCTCGCCGGCGCCGCCGCCCGCCACGATGCGCTGGCCCATGCTGGCCAGCTGCCGGGCGCGGTGGGCGTCCTCCTCATCAGCCGGGTTCACGTTCCACAGCGGGATCTCCATGGCCAGCGCGCTCACCAGCGCGTTGGCGTCGGCGAACCAGCACATGGCCTCCACGCCCTCGGCCTGCGTGCCCGGAAGCCCCACCACCAGTGCCCCCCACGGGTTGGCCGCGGGGTCGGCCACGGCGGCCCTTCCGAGGCCGGTGCTCAGGCCCCCCGGAACCGGCTTGCGCTCTGACTCGCCCATCGATCGCTCTCCCTGCGATTGCTGACGAGGTGAGGCTACCGGCCCGGAGGGCCCGGGGCACCTACCGGCGGTGACCCCCGTGACCGCCGGCACCGGGGCCGGGGCGCGCGTTGTCCACCACGCGCTCGGCCATCTGGGTGAGCTGGGCGTCGGTGCGGTTCGGCGCGCCAGTGGGCTTGTTGGCCTTCAGCGCGGCCACCACGGCGGCCACCACGGTGTCGCGGGCCACGCCCTTCTGCTGCGCCAGCGTGGCGGGCGAGGTGCCGGCAATGCGCGCGGCCCTGATGTCGTCCGGCGTCACGCCGATGGCCTTGGCGATTGCGCTGGCCACGGCGGCGCGCACGGCGAGCGGGCGCTGGCCGAGCTGTGCACCCTGGCCCCGCTGACCGCCCTGGCCGGGCTGTGCGCCCTGGCCGGGCGAGGAGTCCTGGCGGGTGGCGGTCTGCCCCCCGCCGTTGTCATGGGCCATGGCGCTCGACATGCCGAGCCCGGCTGCACCGGTGGCGAGGATGCTGCTTGCCAGCACGAGGCTGGTGATCTTGCGGGAACGGATGTTCATCGGATGCTCCTGGGGTTGGTTGAGCAGGCCCCGCCACCTTCACGCCCGTGGGCGAGAGCGCCGTGAGATCAACCGAAGAGCAACTGAAGAACCCTGTTCGGGTTGTGTGATCGGGTTAGGTCGGGGTGATGGGCTGGGCGCGGCAGCCCGCCATCATTGTCAGCTGGGATTGCACGACAGCGTGGCGCCAGCCAGGCCGCAGGCCGCCTGCATGCGGCCGTCCATGTCGCGAAGGCGAATGGCCCAGCGGCCCGAGCGGCGCCCGGGCTGCGCCACGGCGTAGCCGAACTCGGCGAGGGTCCAGTTGCTGCTGGGCGCGGGGTAGGGCGGCGTGCCGGGGCCGTAGGACGGCAGCGCGTAGCCGGTCGCTGGATCGAGCTCGGTGCCCCCGTTGCCCAGCACCAGCTGCGTGGCCTGCCCCGGGACCTGCGTCACCTGCGCCAGATGGATGTGCCCCGAGATGATCAGCCGGTAGTTGGCGAGCGTGCCGCGTGAGGCCTGCACGGCGTCGGCCGAGCTCCACGGCGAGGTGCCGGGCGCGGCGATGAGCGACGACACGTACCCGAAGATGGGCCGGTGCGTGATGAGCCACGACTCCCGCCCGGCCGCCGGGGCGGCGAGCGTGGCGGCCTTCTGGAACTGCGGCGCCATCAGCGCGGCGGCGGCCGTGACCCGTGAATCGCTGCCCGGTGCGGTGTCGGTGATGACCATGCGCAGGGTGCGCCGCGCCGTGACCGGCAGGTCGATGGCGTAGGGCGCGGTGGCCACCTCGGGCGCGGTGAGGGTGCCGCCGGGGCCGGGCACCGGCGCGCAGTCGTCCCAGGTGCCGGGTCGGGGATCCATGAACAGCATGTAGCCGTTGCCTGCCCGCCAGCAGTCCTCGTGGTTGCCGCGCGCCACGATGAGCGGCGCGGCGCGCAGCACCGGCTGCATGGGGAGCATGACGTCGGCCATCCACCCGTAGGCCTGGTCGGTGAACGGCATGCCACCCACCGGCGGCGGGCTGCCGGCGCAGAGCGCCTGCGCGGTGGGCGGGCAGGCGCTCTCGCGGTAGAAGAAGTCGCCCGGCACCAGCACCACGTCGGGGCGTGATGCGGCCACCCGCTGAGAGATGCGCGCAAGCGGCCACGCGCGGTCGTCGGAGCAGTCCTGCGTGACATCCCCGGTGAGGATTCGGCAGCCGCTGTCGTCGAAGATGCCGATGCGCTGCACCGCCGCGGGCATAGCCGCGGGGATGGGCAGGCCGCCAACCGATGCCGCCAGCGCGCCCGGCGGCACAACCCGGTTGCACACCATCACCGACGCGAAGGCATTGCCGGTGTTGGGCGCCGGCTTGCGCCACGACATCGCGAGCGCCCGGCCATCCACCACCAGCGACGGGCATGACGACCCGGCCGGACCCACCGCGCGCGCCACCAGGCCCGACTGCGCCACCGAGGTGGGCGCGGCCAGCGAGTAGGCGGCGATGGGGGAGGGGGCGGCGGCTGCAGTGCCGGTACCGGTGCCTGCGAGTGCCATGCCCAGCATCGCGAGGGCGCAGCCCACCGCGGCGGCGTGAGATCGACGGATGACTCTCATGGCGTCAGTCTGCTGGTTCGGCCACCGGGTTGCTCCACCGCACCTCTGTGAAGCGGGCGAAGTCTGCGTCGGCTGAGCAGATCTCCACGCCGTGGCATATGGCCAGGGCGGCCAGATGGGCATCGTGGATGAGCCGGCCGTCCACCTGGTGCCGACGGA
>JBJTJN010000084.1:0-24477 GCA_046095485.1 Actinomycetota bacterium | reverse complement strand
TGCAGCCTGTGGGTCATTGGTAGGACGGCCCGCAACCGGTTGAGTGGACATCACCCGGAATCTGCGCACAGGCGCGCGCTGCGGCCTCACCTTCTGCCACAGTCGGGAGGCGATCGGGTCGCTCGAGCGGCGCGGGTATGGCGTCAGCGGCTCGGGGCGCGCCGTCGATACCTACGAGCGCGATCAGAAGCGCCGCGACGGCAACCAGCATGAGAGAAATCAGCGCAATCGCGCGCGGCTCCGCCAGGCGCTCGGGCTGCATCTCTCGGCCGGTCAGCAGCCGGTGTTGGTCACGGTGCCGTTGGGGCAGGTGGTGTTGGAGAAGATCGCACTGGTGACGTTCGCACCGGTGAGGTACGCGCCGGTGAGGTTCGCGCCGGTGAGGTTCGCGTTGGTGAGGTTCGCGGTGGTGAGCCACGCGCTGTGCAGATTCGCGCCGGTGAGGTTCACGTTGGTGAGGTTCGCATATGGAAACGTCGCATATTCCAGCTTCGCCCCGGTGAGGTTTGCGCTGGTGAGGTTCGAGCGCGTGAAGTGGGCACCCCGGAGATTGGCGCCGGCGAAGTCTGCGCCGGAAAGGTCCGCGTCCGAGAAAGGCAGATCCTCCGGGCGGGTGCAGCACGCTGGCATCCCATTCTCGCGAGACGGGCGCGGCGGGCGCCCGGAGAAATCCGCCCCGGTGAGGTTGGCGCCACCGAAGTCGGCATGCCGCAGCTTCGCCCCCCGGAAGTCGGCCTTGCGAAGGTCTGCCCCGCGGAAGTCCACGCCGCGCAGATCCGCCCGACTGAACTTCGCCTTCCGCAGGTTGCCGTGGTGCTCGACGGTCCATCGGTGCACGACGCCCCGGCAGTCAGCGCCGGGCTTCAGCACGCAGGTCTTCGCCCCGGTGCCGATGGTGGTCGAGGGCGCGGCAATGCCCAGCGCGGGGAGCGCCAGGGCGGCGGCTGCGGTGAGGAGGATGGGAAGGCGGCGCATGGGAGGCTTCCTGGGGGTCAGCCGGTCAGCAGCCGGTGTTGGTCACGGTGCCGTTGGGGCAGAAGGTGTTGGAAAAGGTCGCGTTCGCTAAGACCACGTCTGTGAGGTTCGCGCCGTAGAGGTTCGCGTAGGTGAGGTTCGCGTCTGTGAGGTTCGCGCCGATGAGGTTCGTGGAGATGGGGGCGTAGAGGTTCGCGTAGGGGAGGTTCGCGTTGGTGAGGTACGCGCCGTAGAGGTTCGCGCCTGCGAGGTTCGCGTAGGAGAGGTTCGCGCCGGGGAGGCTCGCGTAGGAGAGGTTCGCGTTCGTGAGGTTCGCGCTGATGAGGTCTGCGTAGGAGAAGTCCACGCTGGAGAGGTTCGCGTAGGCGAGCTCCGCGTAGGAGAGGTCCGCGCCCTGGCAGTTCGGGGCGCAGGAGGGCGTCTGGTTCGCCTGCTTCCCGGCCCCAGGCGGCGCGTGAAACCGCGCCCCCTTGAGCTTCGCTCCCCGGAAGTCGGCATGGCGCAGCTTCGCCCCCCGGAAGTCCGCGCCTCGTAGGTCGGCCCCCCGGAAGTCTGCCCCATGCAGATGGGCCTTCGTGAACTTCGCCTTCCGCAGGTTGCCGTGGTGCTCGACGGTCCATCGGTGCACGACGCCCCGGCAGTCAGCGCCGGGCTTCAACTCGCAGGTCTTCGCCCCGGTGCCGATGGTGGTCGAGGTCGCGGCAGTGCCCAGCGCGGGAAGCGCCAGGGCGGCGGCTGCGGTGAGGAGGATGGGAAGGCGGCGCATGGGAGGCTCCTGGGCGGGGGTGGATGCAAGACGAGCGTAGCGGCACCTGCCCGGGCAACGCATCAGTTGGGCACGGCGGACAGGCCACGCCTTTGGTGCAGCGCCATATCGACTCCAGAACGAGAAAAGGCCCGCGCAAGCGGACCTTCTCCCGAGGATGCGCTTCTTCCAGAAGCAGCTTGCCCGCCAGCAGAAGGGCTCGGGTCGCCGCGAGAAGACCAAGCAGAAGATCAATCGCCTCAAGCACCGCGGCATGAACCGCAAGAAGGACGACGTCGAGAAGCTGACGACGGAGATCGCCAGGACTTACGACGTGATCCGGATCGAGGATCTGCGCACGAAGAACATGACCCGCTCGGCAAGGGGCACGGTTGAGAAGCCAGGCAAGAGCGTGAAGTCCAAGGCGGGGCTCAACCGAGCAATCCTTGCCTCGGGTTGGGGACAGATCGGCCAGCGCCTCTCGACAAGGCCGGTAACCGTCTGGAACTGATCCCCGCCGCCAACACCTCTCGCCAGTGCTCCGCATGCGGGCACATCGACCCATCAAACCGCAAGAGCCAAGCGGTTTTCGCCTGCACATCGTGCGGGCATCAAGAGCACGCCGACATCAACGCGGCGCGCAACATCGCCAGGGGCGGCGCCAAGGCGCCCCTGATCTCAACTGGCGCGGCAGGACATGCCGTGTCGCCGGGGCGCAAGCGCCCGGCACCAGCGCGTGGAGGGGCGAAGTCAGCCCCGGTGAAGCGCGAACCCGCCCGGGCCCAGGTCGCGCATGCGGCCTAGCGGTGTTGGGAATCCCCGTCTTTCAAGGCGGGGAGGATGTCAAGTAGTGAGCGCCGCAGTAGGGGCGGGGGAGGCGCCTGGCGCGTACATGACCAACCACGTCATCGATGTGCGAGATGACGGCGAGGTTCATGACTACTGCTGGCCGGACGACACACCTCCGGCGGCGCGCTAGGAACGCTCGCTCACACGCACCGTGCGGTCATACGAAGGCGATGCCTAAACGCCCTCACATTTTTCGGGGCACGTCTACGATGCCACCTCGTCATGAGTGCCCCACCGGCAATGGGGGCAGGACACGAGGAGAAGCGCATGGCTGGTTCCCCCGAGCACATCCACTCATGGGCAAAGGATGCCCCCGCCGAGTGGTTCCCGTGGGTCCTCGAGGACCCACACGCGGTCCGGATCGCGGAAGACAAGGATGCCCTGACCTGGCGTCGTGACCGTTCGGGCGACCCCCCGCGGGAGGCCGGGGTCGTCAATCCGCAGCGGTACGCAGGAGGGGTGATGCCTCTTGGCGGCTTTCCAACCTTCCTCGGTGCACCGATGGCATTCACCACCGAAGACCTGCGGGCGAGCGGAGTGGACGTTGCCCTCGTGGGGCTGACGATCGATGACAACCCCGTGCCCGGTGCACGATTCGCGGCCAACACCATGCGTGCGTTGCGCGACTGGATGAGCTTTCCCGCAGGCGGAACGGACAACACCACAGGGGTCGATTGGGGTTCGCTCTCCATTGCCGACTACGGGAACGTCGGCAGTTTGGCCAACCAACCCGAGAGGTCCCTCGAGGAGGTTCACAAGGTCATCTCCGAGATCCTCGAGGCAGATGCGGTCCCACTGGGCGTGGGTGGGGCGCACGTACAGACCTACGGCATGATCACGGCCCTTGCGGCAAAGCATGGTCCAGGAGAGTTCGTTGTGCTGCAGATTGATGGTCACGCCGATGCGTACCTCAACGATCTCGGACGCACGGTGCACAACGGGTCGATGTGCAAGATCGCCATCGATCGGGGGTTGATCAAAGGCAGTGACCTGGTTCAGATCGGACTCCGCGGGCAGGGCCATGACCGGCGGTCACTCGAGTGGATGCGCGAGGCCGGTATTCGCTACCACTTCCAGGCCGAGATCAACGAGCGGGGCTGGGACTCCGTGTTGAGCCGAATCCTTGACGAGGTCAAGGGACGCAAGGTCTACCTCACCTTTGACATCGATGGGATCGACCCCGGATTCGCTCCGGGGGTGGGCACGCAGGATGCGGACGGGCTCACACCGAGGCAGGCCATGGCGCTCTTACGGGCCATTGGGATCCAGAACGACGTCATCGCCGCGGACTTCCTGGAGTACAACCCGCTCACCGACGACGCGCACCAGAGCACAGGAGTTCTCATGGACCGCCTGATCCGCACCCTGCTCGGTGGCATCGCCGCGCGCCGGGAGGGAATCTCCGACCCCTTCTACGTGGACCCCCTGCGGTTAGACCACGGTCAGGCTGGGTAGCGCGGCGCAGGAGACTCCTCAGCACATCCGCAACGTGCCGCATCGCGCCGTTTCGCGCCTTCTCACGCCTCCCGGCACGGCGTAACGCCCCCCGCGGGGGGTGCAGAGAGATTGAGTCGACAGAACCAGTCGCGAGTGATCGACAGCTTGCGACGCACACCCCACAGCCCGCCGAGCGACTGACGTGCACAGATCTCGTCTACCTGCTCATCGCCGAGCCTCTCGGCCACCAGTGCGATACCCGCAGGCGTCAGAATCGGCAGGGCGGATGCGATACCAGATAGCGCCGACGCCGAGCTCAGATCTTCACGCCCACGGAGTTCATCCCAGGCAAGAAGCATCGCGGCAGCCAGAATGGCGCCCTCAGACTCGCTTGCGGCCATATTCATGGCACTGTCGAGGCGACCGCATAGGTATCCGCGCACGAGCAGCGCATGTGCAGCGCCCACGAAGCGGACCGCGATGACGTCGTCCACTGGCGGCCCCCCGTGCGCGACGAAGTTACTCCTCACGAATTCGGCGCCCGCCCCCTGCGCAACGGCCTCTTCCAGGCCAGCGATCAGTGCGAGGAGAGCCCTGCGTATTGCGGCGCGTGCGCCGAGGTCATCGATACAGACCAGGAAGCTCCGCTCCGCGTCGCTGTATTCGCCTGGATTGCCGAGGTACTGGATGCCGGCGTGCGTGATCGTGAGTTCGTTGATGTCGTGCGCGCGATCGATCAGCGCATCACGCCACATCACGGTGTACGCCTCTTCGTGCAGCGCGTCGTCCTCTGGGAGGGCGAAGTGTTCACCCGAGAGTGATGCGGCTAGCACGCCTGCGACGAAGTCGTTCAGTGTGATGTCGCCCCCAATGTCCTCGGGCTGGCTATCGGTGCTCATGTGATTGCTCCTTACCGACAGTGCAATGCGCCGCGAACATGGGCCGGCGACGAGGCCCTGTCCCACCGCCGGGATCTGCAATGTCGGCCACGGCCTCGCTCAGCGGGCGTCTTCGCTGGGCTCATGAAAGAGGTGCCCAACAGTCGGCAGGCTCCACATGGCATCGAACCACCGCTCCGGGCGCATGTCTGCCATGCCCATGAACGCCGCGAGCTCGGAGGCGTTCCGCAAGGCGGAGCCCCCTGGCCATGAGCTAATTAATGACAGCGAATACAGGTCAGCATGCGAATTTCAATGCTCCGACCAAGTTCATCGTCACGGGCCCGCCTCAGGCCCTCTCTGATCCCGCATGTTTCCTTCGTTGGCCCCTTCTGCAGAACTCTCCACAGAAGAGACCGGATGGGCGTTACTGGGCTCGAACCAGTGACCCCCAGCTTGTCGAGCTGGTGCTCTCCCAACTGAGCTAAACGCCCTCGGGCGCGAGAGGTTAGCAGGGGCCCGGCGGGGCCCGGGGGCTAGCGGCGCACCCAGATGGCCCCGAGGGCGGCGCCGAGCAGCCATCCGGCCACCAGGCCCACCAGGGCCCACAGCCAGCCGCCCAGCACGAAGCCCAGGATCACCCCGATGACGGCCACCACCACCATCGAGATCTGGATCTGCTTTGTCGGGTCCATGCGCCACCTCGCGTCGGGAACACCGGAATGAGTACCGGAGGCCCCGGACGGCCGCTGGTACGGTGCCGCGCGTGAGCGAGGGCGCCCCCGCATACGACGTCGGTATCGCCGGAGCCGGGCAGCTCGCGCAGATGACCGTGCTGGCGGCGTGGCCGCTCGGCATTCGCGTGGCGGTGCTGGGCCAGCCCGGCGAGCCGGCCACGCCCATGGCCGCGGGCGTGGTGGAGGGCGACTGGAAGGACCCCGAGGCGCTCATGCGCATCGGGCGCGAGGTGCGCGTGCTCACGCTCGAGAACGAGTTCGTGGATGCCGAGTTCCTCATGGCGGTGGAGGATTCCGGCACGCCCGTGCGCCCCCACCCCGCCCGCATGCGCGTGGTGCAGGACAAGGCCCTGCAGAAGCAGCGACTGGCGGACGAGGGGCTGCCGGTGCCGGCATTCGCGGTGCCCGATTCGGCCGACGACCTCGAGGCCATCGGTCGCGACCTCGGCTGGCCGCTGATGTTGAAGTCGCGGCACCTGGGCTACGACGGCTACGGCAACGCGCTCTGCGCGAACCTGGACGAGGCCATGGCGGCCTACCCCGGCCTGGCCGAGCGCGGCGGCGGGGTGCTGGTGGAGGAGTTCGTGCGGTTCCAGCGCGAGCTCGCGGTGATGGTGGCGCGCCGGCACGGCGGCGGCGATGCGGTGTATCCCGTGGTGGAGACCCGCCAGCACGACCACGTGCTGCGCGAGCTGCTCTGCCCCGCTCCCGTGGACCCCGGCGTGAGCCACGAGGCCAAGCGCGTGGCCCGCGCGGCGGCCGAGGCCGCGGGCGGCGCCGGCGTGACCGGCGTGGAGATGTTCCACACCGAGGATGAGCGGATCCTCATCAACGAGCTGGCGCCCCGACCCCACAACTCGGGCCACCACACCATCGAGGCCTGCGTCACCTCGCAGTTCGAGAACCACCTGCGGGGCATCCTCGGCCTGCCGCTCGGGCCCACCGAGCTCATCGCGCCCGGGGCGGCGCTGGTGAACCTCCTTGGCGAGCGCGACGGGCCCAGCGACCCCGACATCGCCGAGGCCGCCGCCGTGGGCGGCGCGCACGTGCATCTCTATGGCAAGGCCGAGGTGCGCGTGCGCCGTAAGATGGGCCACGTGACTGCCCTGGGATCAAGCCCCGAGGACGCCTTGGAGACCGCGCGCGTGGCGGCGTCGATGGTGCGGCTGTGAGCGACCAGCCCATCGTGGGCGTGGTGATGGGGTCGGACAGCGACCTGCCCGTGATGCAGTCCGCCGTGGACGCGCTGGGCGAGCTGGGCATTCCTCACGAGGTGCGCGTCACCAGCGCGCACCGCACCCCCGAGGAGATGATCGAGTACGGCAAGGACGCCGTCGGGCGCGGCATCAAGGTGATCATCGCCGGTGCCGGTGGGGCGGCGCACCTGCCGGGCATGCTGGCGTCGGTCACGATCCTCCCCGTGATCGGCGTGCCGGTGCGCACCTCGGCGCTCTCGGGAATGGACAGCCTGCTGTCGATCGTGCAGATGCCGCGCGGGGTGCCCGTGGCCACCGTTGCGGTGGACAACGCCACCAACGCCGGCCTGCTGGCCGCGCGAATCCTGGCCCTGGGCGACCTCGCGCTGGCCGAGCGGGTGGCCGCGCGCACCGAGGAGATGAAGCAGATGGCGCTCGACGCCGACGCCCGCGTGCGCGGGGAGGGCGGTACCCCCTAGGCGGGCTTGCCGATGGCCGCGCCCTTGCGGGCGTTGAAGCCGTCGAGCATCACGTTGACGTCGCTCGGCTTGGCCTGCTCGAGGATCGCCCGGTAGCGCTCGGTCTGCGTGGTGCGCTCCTGGCGGTACAGGATGCCCAGCGAGAAGCCGCCGCGAAGGGCCAGGTCGAACGCCTTCACGCGGTCGGTGGGGTCGTGGTCGGGGGCGACGTCGGTGACGGCGTCCTTCCACGACTCCTGCGTGTTGTTGAACGTGGTGCAGGGCGACATGGCGTCGATGTACGAGAAGCCCTTGTGCTCCACCGCCTGGGTGATGAGCTCGGTGAGCGCCTTGGTGTTGAACGACGCGCCGCGGGCCACGAACGAGGCACCGGCCGCGATGGCCAGGGCCAGCGGGTTGAGCGGGTCCTCGGGGTTGCCGAACGGCGTGGACGGCGCCTTCTGCTCGAAGAGCGAGGTCGGCGACGCCTGCCCCTTGGTGAGGCCGTAGATCTCGTTGTCCATCACCAGGTAGGTGACGTCGATGTTGCGGCGGGATGCATGCGGGAAGTGCCCGGCGCCGATCGCGAAGCCGTCGCCGTCGCCACCCACGGCGATGACCGTGAGGTCGGGGTTGGCCAGCTTGACGCCCATCGCCACCGGCAGCGGGCGGCCGTGCAGCGTGTGGATGCCGTAGGTGCTGGCGAAGTGCGGCAGGCGGCTGGAGCAGCCGATGCCCGACACGATGACGGTCTTGCTGGGGTCGAGGTCCATGTCGGCCATGGATCGGTAGAGCGACGCCAGCACGCCGAAGTCGCCACAGCCCGGGCACCAGATGGGCTTGAGCTCCGACTTGTAGTCGTTGGGCTTCCGGGTGCTCATGCGGCTACCTCCTGGGCTGCCAGGTCGATGATGGCCTCTGCGGTGAACGGAAGTCCGTCGCACTTCGCGACGCTCTCCAGCTCGTTGATGGTGGTCTCGGCCTTGATGAGGCGGGCGAGCTGCCCCGTGTAGTTCACCTCGGGCACGATGATGCGCTTGGCGTTGGCGACGAACTGCTCCACGCGGCTCGACGGGAACGGCCCCAGCACGCGCGGGTAGAAGGCGCCCACCGACAGGCCCTGCTCGGCAAGGCGGTCAACCGCCTCGCGCACCGGGCCGAAGGTGGATCCGAAGCCGATGAACGCGATGTCCTCCGGCTGGGCCTCGCCGTGGGTGGCCACGCGCGAGGTCTCACGGATGGGTTCCAGCTTGCCGAGGCGCTTGGTCTGCATGCCGAGGTGGATCTCCGGGGTGTAGCCCGGGTGGCCGTACTCGTCGTGCTCGATGCCCGTGGCCACGTACATGCCGTCGGGCTCGCCGGGCAGGCCCATGGGCGAGACGCCGCTCTCGGTGTACTCGTAGCGCTTGTAGTCCTCGCGGGCGATGCCGGCCGAGGTCTTGCGACGGACGATGTTCAGCTTCTCCGGGTCGGGGCGGTGGATCACCTCGAGGCGGGTGGCCAGGCCCTGGTCGGTGAGCAGCAGCACCGGCACCTGGAACTCCTCGGCGTAATTGAAGGCGTCGACGATGGAGTAGAAGCAGTCCTCCACCGACACCGGCGCGATCACCACGCGGGGGGCCTCGCCGTGGCTGCCGTAGAGCGCCTGGTTGAGGTCGCTCTGCTCGGTCTTGGTGGGAAGGCCGGTGGACGGGCCGCCGCGCTGGGCGTCCACGATCACCACCGGGATCTCCGCCGTGCCGGCGTACCCGATGAGCTCGTTCATGAGCGAGATGCCCGGGCCCGAGGTGGCCGTCATGGCCTTGGCGCCGGTGTACGAGGCGCCCACCACCGATGCCAGCGAGGCGATCTCGTCCTCGCACTGGATTGTGAGGCCGCCCACCTGGGGCAGGCGCACCGACAGCCACTCGAGGATGTCCGAGGCCGGCGTGATGGGGTAGCCGGCGAAGTAGTTCACTCCCGCGGCCACGGCGCCCACGGCGATGGCCTGGTTGCCCGAGATGAGCATGCGGTCTTCCTCGACCTCCACCGGCGGCACCAGCGGGTAGCGACCCTTGAGGTCGTGCGCCTCGATGGCGCCGGCGTGCAGCGCGGCGATGTTGGCGTCGGCAACGCCCTCCTTGTGGGCGTAGCGGCGCAGCACCAGCTCCTCGATGGGAGTGGTGTCGAAGGCGATGACGGCGGCGATGGCCCCCGCGGCCACCATGTTCTTGGCGCGGGTGGACCCGCCGATCTCCTTGGCCAGCTCGTCCATGCGCACGGGGCGGGCGCGCTCGATGTACTCGTCGGGGATCGTCACCTCGATCGAGTCGTAGAGGATCACGCCCTCGGGGCCCAGGGAGTCCCAGTTGAGGTCCCAGGCCTCCTGGTTGAAGCACACGAGCAGGTCGACGTCCTTGCCGTGGCTCCAGATGGGCTCATCGCTCAGGCGGAACTGGTACATGCACGGGCCGCCCTTGATCTCGGCGGGGAACGTGCGGAACGTCTGGGTGTAATACCCACCGCGTGCGGCGGCCTGCGTGAGGATGTCCCCGCAGGAGATGACGCCCTCGCCGGACTCACCTGCAAGGCGGACTACGACGGAATTCCGTGCGGACAACGTGCCTCCATGGAGAAATTGCACCCGGGACGCGCGCGGCCCAGGCGGCGGATCGACAGGCCCCTTGGAGGATTCGGGACACCGGGGACGTGCCGGTCCAATTGCCGCGGGGATGCTAGCCATGCCCCACCCCTGGGGCAATGCGCCTGACCGCCGGGGGTGACGAACGCCCCAGCCCCGGTATCAGCCCGCGAGCGCCGAGGCGAAGATCTGCCACGCGAGCAGTGACTTCGCCACCAGCGACAGCACCAGGTAGGTCTTCTCGTACGAGACGATGTTCGCCCACCGCCCCTTGCGCGCGTAGTGCAGCCACATGTTGAGCGCGAAGGTGAAGAACAGCACGAACAGCGAGATGTAGATGGCCCAGATGGCGGCGGGCACGCCGACGTCGACCTGCGCGCGCACCAGCACCAGCCCGATGGCCACCCACGGGAACGCCCCCGTGATGCAGCCGTAGATGAACGGCCGCCAATCCACCTTCTCGGTACCCGCGGGGTTGCGCTGCTCCATGGCCAGCCCGAACAGGATCATCCCCACGTTGGCGCCGAACAACGCGATAAGCGCCGTGGACTGATCGATGCCGCTCACCAGCGCGATGAGCACGATCATCAGCGAGGCACTTACCGAGTACTCCCACCAGCGCAGCGGGTTGGTGCCGCGCCCGAGGTTGGCGATGTACCAGCGGTCGATGCCGGGCAGCGCGCACAGCAGGTGGTCGGCCGCCGCGAGGAACAGGAAGATGGCCACGAAGGTGGCGATGGGCACCTGCCACACCGGGTCGCCACCCAGGATGGGACTGCCGGGCGGCCCCGTCATGTACGGGATCGTGATGCCCAGCGAGAACCCGTTGGACAGCAGCAGAATCGCCACGCCCTGCGCCGCGTGCAGGATGGCCAGCGCGATGTTCCACTTGCGCAGATTCGGCGCAGCCTGCTCGGGGGTGATCGCGCCGGACGTCATGCGCTCACCCTACCGCCCTGCGGGGTCGCGATGGGAATGGCCGCGTCGCGCACTCCCGATGCGATCACGCCGAGCGCGTTCACCACGCCGAACAGCCGCGTGAGCTCACCGGCGTCCGCACCGGGCGTCACCCCGGCCGCGCGCAGGCCCTCGATCGATCGCTCGAGCCGGGAATCCACCTGGGCGAGCGCATCGGCGGCCCCGGAGGCCTGCTCGGCCGCGCCGGGGAGTTCGGCGATGGCGTCCGATGCCGCCTCGCACGCCGCGCGTATTGCGCCGGCCACCTCGTCCACGTCGCCCGCCATCACGGCCTGCAGCCCAGCACCTCCGCTGGCCGCGGCCGCATCGGCATATCGCTGCAGGCGATCGAGCCCGGCGCACGCCACCTCGAGCCCGTCCAGCATGGCGCTCGCCCCGGTGGCGTCGGGGCCATGCCGGCTCAGCTCGATTCGCCGGTCGGCCACCAGGGGCCGCAGCGCGGCCACCTTCGGCGTCGGCGGCTGGGGCGTGGCGGCGTCTCCCTGCCAACGGGCCAGCGCGGCGTCCACGCCATCGGCGATCCCCGCCAGGGCGCTACGCATTCCGGATGCCAAGCGCGATGTGGCCGAGTCGGGCGCGATCAGCAGCACCGCCACCACGCCCACGGCGATGCCGAGCAGGGTGGACGCCAGCCGCCAGCCCACCATCTGCCACTCCTGCGCGCCGGGCACGAAGATGAAGAAGCCCGCCAGCGCGACGCCCAGCCGCCATCCCGCACCCACCTTGAGCAGCCGGCAGGCCAGCAGCGCCAGGCCCATGGCCAGCATCACCCGCAGGGGCAACGGCACCATGGGAAGGGCGACCGCCACCACGGCCCCGGACAAGCACCCCACCACGGACCCCTCGGCGCGGTTCCACGATGCGTTGAGGGTCTGGCCCGTGGTGTCGGCCACCACCACCGCCACGGCAACCACGGCCCAGGCCGCGGGCTCGTACGGGAACCCCAGCAGCCACACGATGAGCGCCGCCGCCCCGGCGGCGATCACCAGCCGCGCGAGCAACCGCAGCCAGGCCGGCCATGGCAACTGGGGAGCCCGGGATCGGCGCAGCCAGCCCATGGCGGGAGCCTCGCATATGGTCCCGGCGTGCACGACGACGCCCTGCGCCAGATGTTCGCGGGCCTGCGCGGCCAGGAGCGCCGCGTGCGGCGGCCCCCGCCCGACGGCCGGGGCGGCCTGCTGCTGGCCGAGGGCGCGCGGGTGGTGCAGCGCTGCCTGGCGGCCGGCCATCACCTGCAGGCGCTGCTGGTGAGCACCGAGTACGGCGGCCTCCTCCCCGCCCCCGATGTGCCCGTGCTCACGCTCGACCCCGAGGAGATCCAGCGGCTCACGGGGTTCGGCGCCATGCGGGAGATGCTGGGCGCCTTCGATCGCCCGCCCGACCCCGCGGCGGCCGACGTGCTGCCCACCGCCCGTCGCGTGCTGGTGCTGGAGGGCGTGATGAACCCCTCGAACGTGGGCACGATCATCCGCAGCGCCACCGCGATGGGCGTGGACGCCACGCTCATCGGCCCCGGGTCGGCCGACCCCTTCGGCCGCAGGGCGCTTCGCACGTCGATGGGCGCGGCACTGGTGCACCCATGGGCCATCACCGACGACCCGGTGGCCGACCTGCACGCGCACGGCTTCGCCCTGCTGGCCCTCACGCCGGCAATTGATGCGCAGCCGCTGCCCGAGGCGCTCGCCGAGCGGCTTGCCGCCCGCGTGGCCCTGGCGCTGGGCACGGAGGGCCCAGGCCTCAGCGACCACATGCTCGCCGCCGCTGACGTCCGCGTAACCATCCCCATGGCGTCCGGCGTGGACAGCCTCAACGTCGCCGCCGCTGCTGCCGTGGCCTGCTGGCTGCTCGGGCAGCCAGCACCATCCTGACCGGGCGACCACAGGGAACGAAGTGGCCGGGGAAGGGGCCGAGTACGCTCTGTACTGGCAGCAAGGCCGCAGCCAGCCATCACGCAGACAGGAGCCCCTCATGACCAAGCGCACCCTCCTCGCCGGCGGCGCCATCGTCGCCCTCCTCGGTGCCGCGGGCACCGCGAGCGCCGCGGCCAACCTGGCCTACGGATCGGCGGTGGAGTACCCGCCCGGGCCCGGCCAGGCCATGGGCAGCATCGCCAGCGGGTCGGACGGGAACATCTGGTACTCGTACTCGAACGTCACCTCCCCGGGCGGCGGCCTGCGGGCGATGGCCACGGGCAGCAACGTGGTGCTGGCCTCGTATGCCATGCCGGCGACGCTCTTCCCCCTCCCCTACCAGGACCCCGACTCACTGGTGAACGGGCCCGACGGCCGCCTGTGGTTCGTGCAGGGCGAGGGCCCGTCGGGGCCGCCGATCCTCGGGGCCATCACCACCGGTGGCACGTACTCGGCCTATCCGCTCCCGGCGGGCTCGACCGTCGGCGGCGTCACGGCGGGCGCGAGCAACGACCTGTGGGTGACGGCGGGCACGGCGATCATCCACTCCACGACGGCTGGCACGTTCACGTCGTACCCCCTCACGTCGGGGGCGACCACCACCATCGGGGTGGCCCCGGCCCTCGGGCCGGACGGCGCGATCTGGTTCGCCGCCTCGCAGGGCGGGGCGGGCGTGATCGGCCGCATGACCACCACCGGTGCCATGCAGTTCTTCCCGCTGCCGCTGCCCTCGGGCGCGAAGCCCGGATGGAGCGTGAGCGCCACGGCGCTCACCACCGGCCCCACCGGCGTGCTGTGGGCCACCGTGCAGGCGCAGAGCCCGGCGGGAACGGGCAGCGCGGGCTCGGTGGTGGCCATTCAGCCCACCGGCGTGATGACCACCGTGGCGTCGCTGCCAAGGACCCCCTGCGTGCTCGATTGCACGATCCTCTCGGCCCAGGATGGCAACGCCTGGACCAGCGGTCAGAACGCCATCCTGCGCATCAGCCCGGCAGGTGCCGTGACGTCCTACAGGGTCGTGACGAAGCACGGCACCGCAGCGCCCAACAGCGTCGCGATCGGCCCCGACAGGAACCTCTGGTTCACCGACGGCGTCACCGGCTACGTCGGCGAGCTCGCCATGCCCGGCGGCGCGCCGATCCCCGCGCCCAGGGCCAGCATGGTCAACGGTTACTGGAACACGCCGGCCACCCGTGGCAAGAAGATCTCGGTCACCTTCCGGGCCGGGCAGTCGGCCGCGGGGCAGTCGCGCGTCACGATCTCGCGCAAGGGCACCGTGGTGCAGCTGTGGAAGGGCAACGTGCGCCCCGGCACCACGCGGACCATCTCTGGCATGGTGCCGAAGTCGTTCCCCAAGGGCTTGGCCACGGTGTCGTTGGTCACGCCCAAGGCCGCTGGCAAGGCGAACAACACGGTATCGGTGAACTAAAGAGGCGACCACCGGAATCGAACCGGTTCATGTCGGTTTTGCAGACCGATGCGTTCCCACTTCGCCAGGTCGCCGTGGGGGCCTCAGGGTAGGGCACCGCGCGGCCGGTCGCCAGAGGGCGCCGGTGCTGCCCATGCCCGCGGGCAGACGACCCTAAGTAGAACCTGTACGGTAGGTGTGATGGACCCTCTCCGTAGTCACGCCCCCAGGCCCCGCTCACGCACCGCGGGGCTCCTCGCCTCGCTCACCGTGGCCGCAGGGCTGCTCATCGGGGCAGCGGGCGCGCACGCCAAGCCCGGCGATCCCCTGCCGGACTTCCTGATGGAGGCGAGCGCCACCTCGGCCACCTTCACGCCGGTCGCGGGCGCGCCGGGCGAGTACACGCTGGTGCTGCGCGGGGTGCCCTCCACGGTGGGGGTCTTCGAGCTCACCAGGGCCGGGGACACCGCGTCGTTGCCGACCAGGGCCTTCATGGCCTACTGGACCAGCTATGGCGATGAGACCGGCCAGTTCACGGCCAACCCGCCGCGCGCGGTGCTGCGCGCCGCCGACGGCAGTGGCGGCGGCGAGGAGGTGGTGGTGCGCCTGCGCGACGGATCGCAGCAGGGCACGACCTTGAGGTTCGATGCGCAGGTCATCACCAACCCCGTCGTGTGGGACCAGCTCGAGGTGAAGGTCGACCGGGTGGATGAGACCACCCCGCCCGATGAGCATGGCCATGAGACCGAGCCGACGGCAATAATGAACGTGGAGATGTTCGTGGACATGCCACGGACCATCACCCAGCCCAAGGCCACGCCCGCTGCCGCTGCGCCCGGGACCACCACCACGCCATCGGCACGCAGGGCGGAGAACCAGGGCAACTGGCAAACCAATCCGCAGCGGTGGATGCCGAACGGCGGCACCTGCAATGGGGTCTACTCCAGCCGACTTCGCAACTGCTGGGAGAACATCCCGAACTTTGGCGGGGCTTTTTTCCGGAATTTCGTCAGCGGCAGGGGGTTTGCCTACGACGGCGTCGGAGAGGTGGATCTCGGGGACCACTTCTTCAGGGCAGGGAACACCATCATCGGGCCGGGCGTCGACCCGAGGCGATTCGACCAGGGAAGGTCCTTCTACTACTACTCCGAGGGGTGGTACGGAGTCGGCCCGGGAGCCGTGACCTTCTACACGACGTCCAGGTGCACGTGGTTCATGGCGAAGTGGGCGGTCAACGGCAGGTGCTGGTAACCGCCCGCACGCTAGGCCGGCACTCGGGCTAGGGCACCGGGAGCGCGATCGCGGGGGTGCGGGGGTACGCTCGCGCCATGAAGTACCCCTCTTCCCCGCGCGCGGTTCGCATGCTCCTCGTCGCGGCCGCGGTCGCCGGGGCGGTGCTGCTGGGCCTCGCGGCCATCATCCTCGCCGGCGGCTCGCAGCCGCTCGGCGTGGACGTGTGGGTGCACGACCGCATGGCCGACATGGCGAACGACGGCGTGATCACCGTGGCGCGGGGCATCACCCACCTGGGCGACTCGCTGGTGGCGTGGATCATCGCCGGGTTGGTCACCGTGGCGCTGCTGGCGTTTCGCAAGTGGCCTCATGCCATCGCGGTGGGCGGCGGCATGCTGCTGGCGATCGCCCTCGTGCGGGTGGGCAAGGCGGTGGTGGAACGCGCCCGGCCCCTCGACGCCGTGGCACCCGGCGGCGGAACATCATTCCCCTCGGGTCACTCCACGTACGGGGTGATGTGGCTGGTGCTCGGCATCGTGGCCACGCTGGTGGTGCCGGCGCTGCGCGGCACGCGCTGGCCGGTGGTGCTGGGGGCGGTGATCACGCTGCTCATTCCTCTCACGCGCGTGTACCTGCGCCCCCACTGGCTCACAGACGTGATCGGTGGCCTCAGCGCCGGCACGGTGGCGTTCGCGCTGGCGGGCGCGCTGGGAATCTGGCTGTACGCGCGTGCACGCCGGGCCCCTGACGCAACGAGGCCCCGTGATGACGGGGCCTCGGCGAGGAGCGGATGAAGGGACTCGAACCCTCGACCTTCTGCATGGCAAGCAGACGCTCTAGCCAACTGAGCTACATCCGCGAAGCGGCGCGGAGACTAGCAGGCCCCATGCCACGGGTCGGTGTCCACTGAGGTGAACCGCACCTGCACGCCGGCGGGCGCGAGGGCCTCGGCAAGGCGGGGGGTCCAGGCCGCCATGGCGTGCTGCTCCACCACCCCGTGGGGCACGTTGACCAGCCCCATGCCCTCGGCCGCGTCGGCGTCGTGGTACTTGAGGTCGCCGGTCACGTAGGCGTGGGCGCCAGCGTCGCGGGCGGCGTCCACCAACGATCCGCCGGATCCCGTGCACACCGCCACGCGGGTCACCGGAAGGCCGGGGTCTCCGGCCATGCCGGTGTTCACGCCGCGTGGCCGGTAGACGGCCACCGCGGCGGCGGCGAGGGCGCGGAGCGAGGTGGGGGCCACCTCGCCCACCCGGCCGAGGCCCACCGCGGGGTCGGCCGGGCTGGGCACGAGCGGCGCAGTGCCGGTGATGCCCAACGCGGCGGCCATCTGGTCGTTGAGCCCGCCGGCGGCGGAATCCAGGTTCGTGTGCGCGGCCACCACGCCGATGCCGTCCTCGGCGGCACGCAGCACAAGCGCGCCGGCGGTGCGGGCGTCGGTGACCGCCGACATCGCCGGGAAGATCGGCGGGTGGTGTACCAGCACCAGGTCGGCGCCCTCCGCAACGGCCTCGTTGAGCACGGCCGCGCGCAGGTCGAGCGCCACGATCACCCGGGTCACCGGGCGGTCGCGCCGGCCCACCATGAGCCCCACGTTGTCCCACTCCTCGGCCAGGCGGGCGGGGGCGAGGGCGTCGAGCGCGGCGAGGAACTCCCCGGTGTTCACCGGGGCCTGTCCGGCTTGAAGAAGCGCAGCATCACCAGGCAGTCGATCGCGGCCAGGACGCCCAGCACCCCGAGCACGATGAGGCTTCCGGGGGTGAGGCTGCCCTGCCGGTCGAGGATGATGCCGATGACCAGGCCCCCGATGAACCAGATGAGGGCCCGCCCGAACCGGCCGATGTAGAGATGCCCGAGCCCGGGGATGATGAGGCTGAGGATGATGGCCACGGCCACCGAGTTGCCGCCGAAGCGACGGGGCGGGCGTCGTGCGGGATCGGGGCTCACGCGGCGTACACGTGGCGCTCGCGGGCCCACTCCACGGGCCCCCCGAAGGCCTCGCGGGCGATTTCCACCGACCCCTCGCGGTCGGTGCCCGACTCCCCGTGCACCAGCAGCAGGCGCTTGTCCCCGGCGGCGCGGGCCATCTCGCCGGCCTCCCGGGCATTCAGGTGCATGGCGTCGGCCGGAACGTCCTGCGTGCCGAAGGTCGACTCGATAACGAGGATGTCCGTGCCCTCGGCCAGCACCGGCAGGGCGTCGTTCACCCGGCAGTCGGCGCCGTAGGTGATCGACTTGCCCCCGTGCTCCACGCGCAGGGCGTGGGTGGGCGGCAGGTGCGGCACCTCGGAGTGGGTGATCACCAGATCACCGATCTCGAGCGTGCCGGACCCCGCGGGGAGGTCGAAGGCCTCGATGCCGGCCCAGGTCTCGCCGCCGGCGATGCCCTCGAGGCGGTCCATCAGGCCGGGCGGCGCGTGCACGTGCAGGGGGTGGCCGACGCCCGGCCCGTGGGCCATGTACACGCGCGCCGCCAGCAGGTCGGACAGGTGATCCGGGTGCAGGTGGGTGATCACCACGGCGTCGAGATCCACCGGGTCAACGAGGTCGAGCAGGCGGTTGAACGTGCCCGATCCCATGTCGAGCATCACCGAGGTGCCGCCTGCGCGCACCAGGTATCCCGCCTGCGCCTGATCCGGCAGGCCGAAGGCCGCGCCGGTGCCGAGGGGGATGAGCTCGAGTGTCGCTGGCACGCGCGGCATGGTATACCGACCTCATGGCTCGACCCCTCATCGCCCTGACAGCCCTCATCGCCGGCGTCGCGCTGCTCGCGGGCTGCGGGGGCGGCGGCACCGACATGACCCAGGGAATGAGCGCCGAGCAGGTGCTCACCGAGAGCGCGAAGCGCACCGAGGCCCTCACCTCCTACCGCTTCGGCGTGGACGTGAAGGCCGATGTGGACATCGACGCCGAGGGCGCGGTGGGCACCCTGCTCGCCAACCCGCTCGACATCAACGGCGAGGGCGGCGCGAAGGATCCGGGCGACTTCACCCTCGACCTCACGGCCAACCTGGGCCCCGGGCCCATCCAGGCCAACGTCACCAAGGTGGACGACTCGCTCTACCTCACCGTGCTCGGGCAGGCGATCAAGCTCGACGTGGATGCCCAGACGGTCAGGTCGCTCGACGCCACCCAGCTCGCGCCGGCCATCGCGGGGTGGATCACCAACCCGCAGATCGTGGGTACCGAGGACATCAACGGGGTGCAGGTGGTGCACATCCGGGGCGACGTGGACGAGACGGCGCTGGCCGAGGACATCGGCGGGCTCGCGGGCGGCCTTGGGGCCGAGGGCGCGGTGACGCCCGGTGCGGGCGGACCGGACGGCGACCTCGAGACCGGCGTGGTGGACGTGTGGGTGGGCCAGGAGGACCTGCTCATCCACAAGGCCGCAGCCGACGTGGTCTCGAAGGACCCCCTCGCGGCCGCCGAGGCCGTGAAGTCCATCGACCTGCAGATCAGCGCGAGCATCTCCGACTTCAACGCGCCGGTGGAGATCACGGCGCCCAGCGGCGCGCGCGAGGTGAGCCTCGACTCCATCGCAGGGCTGCTCGGCGGCTGACCGATGCGCTTCGGTGCCTTCCTCGCGCCGTTCCATGACCCGTGCGAGAACCCCACGCTGGCGCTGGATCGTGACCTCGACCTGATCGTGCACATGGACCGCCTGGGCTTCGACGAGGTCTGGGTGGGCGAGCATCACACCACCGGCTGGGAGTACATCGCCGCGCCGGAGATCTTCCTGGCGGTGGCCGCCGAGCGCACGAAGCACATCCGCCTTGGCACCGGCGCCGTGAGCCTCACCTACCACCACCCGCTCATGGTGGCCGACCGCATCGTGCTGCTCGACCACCTCACCCGCGGCCGCGTGAACCTGGGCGTGGGGCCCGGCGGGCACCTGTCGGACGCCGCCATGCTGGGCATTCCCGCGGCCGAGATTCGCGACCGCATGGAGCAGGCCCTCGAGGTGATCCTGCACCTGCTCACCAGCACCGAGCCCATCACGGCGTCGGGCCCGGGGTGGGAACTGCACGACGCCGTGCTGCAACTGCGCCCCTACCAGCGGCCCCATCCCCCGCTGGGCATCCCGAGCCTGGAGTCGCCCTTCGGCATGGCGCTGGCCGGACGCGTGGGCGCGGCGCCGCTGTCGCTGTTCTTCGGGGCATCCGACCTGGCCGCCCAGTGGGCCATCACCGAGCAGGCCGCCGAGAAGGCCGGCCGCACGGCGTCGCGCGATGAGTGGCGCATCGTGGTGCCGGTGCATCTGGCCGAGACGCGCGAGCAGGCCATCGAGGAGGTCCGCGCCGCGGGCGGCGAGTGGATGTTCGAGTACGTGCAGGCGCTCACCGGGCGCCCGGCGCCGGTGCCGGGGCCCAAGCACCTGGCCGTGGACCAGATGATCGAGGCCGGGTCGTGGGTGATCGGCACGCCCGACGACCTCGTGGAGTTCATCCGCGGGCTCGAGGAGCGCACCGGGGGCTTCGGCACCTTCCTGTGCTGGGGGCACGAGTGGGCGGGGCCCGATGCCACGCGGCGCTCGTACGAGCTGCTCGCCCGCTTCGTGATGCCCGAGATGCAGGGGTCGCTCGACGGCCTGCGGGCATCCGGTGACATCGCCCGCGCCAAGGCCGCGCACCTGCACGAGCAGCGGGTGGCAGGGGTCGAGGCCGCACGGCGCAAGCAGGCCGGGGAGTCGTCCTCGGCCTGAGCGGCGGCTCCCCGGTGCAGGCGGTTCCCCCCTGGGGGCGACCCGGCTGGTGGTACAAACGCAAGCATGACGTATGCCCGCGCCCGCCTGCTGGTCGGAATCACCGGAGTGGGGATCTGGGTGGTCGCGGCCGTGGCGTTCCTGGCTGCGGGCGGGCCATCGGCGCTTCCGGGGCCTGACGCGGACTTCAGCGATCAGGCGGCGGCCCTCGCTGCCGTGCTCGGCGTGTACGTGGTGGTGAGCCTGCCCTTCGACGCCCTCGGCGGGTACGTGCTTCCCCGCAGGTTCGGCCGCAGCTGCCCCGATCGCGATGCCTGGGTGCTCGCCTGGGCGCGGGGCGTGCTGGTGCAGGCCGTGGTGATGGTGCTGGCCGTGCTGGCGGTCATCGCTGCGGGCCGTGCGGGCGGATTCGGCGCGGCGATCGTCGTGGTGGCCGTGCTCGCGCAGCTCATCGGGGTGGCCCGCGTGCCGCTGGCGCGCATGGTGGCCGACCTCGGCCCGGAGCGGCGCATGGCCTCGGGGGCCGGTGGCGCGGCAGGTTCCGACGTGGTGCTGATGGCAGCCGACGACCCCGGCTTCACGGGCGGCATCGGGGGCTTCGGCGGGCGGGTCATCATCCCCGAAGCCTGGACCCACGAACTGGGGGGCGACCTCGACGTGGAGATCGCCCGACGTCGATCGGTGGCGTACGGCCCCTACTGGTACGGCCTGCTGCTGGCCGCCACGTGGACGGTGGGCGGGGTGGCCATCGCCATCGCGCTGCCCGGCGGCGGCGTGCAATCGGTGGGCCAGGTGGTGGCCGTTGGGGCGTGGTTCACGCTGTGGTCGTTCATCGGCCTGCTGGTGCTGCCATCGGTCAGCCGACCGGGGGTGATGGCCGCCGACGCCGCGGCCGCCGCGGAATACCCCGCCGACCGCGTGGCCCGGGTGATCCGCGCCCTCGACGGCCTGCAGGACGACGAGCCCGATCGCCCCGATTCCATAGAGGTGATCTTCCACCCCATCCCCTCGGCCGAGCGTCGCATCGCGCGCCTGGGCTCACCCCGGCCGCGGGTGCGCCCCTGGCACGTGGCGCGCATGGCGCTGCCGATGTCGTGGTGCATGCTCGGCCTGCTGGGGCGGGCGGTGCACTGCAACGCGGGCCGGCCCGAGCTCTGGGTGATGCTGCCCTCCGACTAGCGGGGCGTCACCTCGTGCGCGGCAGCACGCGCTTCTGAATGATGGAGCGCGCGGATCCCCCGGTGGGCGTGTAGATGGTCTTCACCGACACGCGCACCCGGGCCTGCGTGCGAAGCGCTCGCGTGCGGCTGGTGAGCGTGCACGACACCCTGAGGGTGGTGGCGCGGCGTGCGCTGCGGCGCACCGAGCAGGCGGTGCCCTTCATGCCCCTGGCCGTGCGACGCGCCACCACGGTGATGCGCCCGGCGCCCGGCACCCGCACCGACTCCTGGAAGGCCCGGGCCGTGGCGCGCGGCTTGCGGATGGTGAATCGGTTATCAGGCACGAACGTGGCGGTCACCGACTGCGCGGCGCTCATGGGCACCGCGCAGGTGGTTGCGCTTCCCCCGCACGTGCCCCCCCAGCGCGAGAACACCGACCCCGGGCTGGGGTCGGCGGTGAGCGTGACCGCCGTGCCGGTGGGGTAGGCCTGTCGGCAGTTCGCCCCGCAGGCGATGCCCGCCGGCTGCGACGTGACCACCCCGTGGCCGGTGCCCTGCAGGCCCACCGACAGCACGGGACTCCCCGTGATGGCGGCAAAGGTGGCCGACACCGCGCGCGACTGGCTCATCGGCACGGTGCACGGGCCGGTGCCCGCGCACGCGCCCTGCCAGCCGGTGAACGCCGCGCCTTCCGACGGCGTGGCCGTGAGGGTCACGGTGGTGCCGAGGGCGAACGACTGCCGGCAGTCCGTGCCGCAGGCGATGCCGCTGGGCTGCGAGGTGACCACGCCGGGGCCCGTGGTGGACACCGTCAGCACCGGGCTGCTGGGCGGCACCGGGGAGAACGCCGCTCGCACCGTGACGGGCGCGTTCACCAGCACCACGCACTTGCCGAGCCCGCTGCACGGTCCGCTCCAGCCCGCGAACTGCGACTGGTCGGCGGGAGTGGCGGCGAGCGTGACCGTGGTGGCGTCCGCGTACTCGTCCTGGCAGTCGGTGCCGCAAGCGATGCCCGGGGGCAGAGAGGTCACGGTGCCCTGGCCCGTGCGGATGACCTGCAGCAGGTACTGCGAGACCGACATGCTGCCCGGGCCCTGCGTGCGCGAACTCGGCGCTGCCACGAGGGGCAGCACCACAGGCGAGCCGTCGAGCTGGGCCCGCCCGATCTGGTTGGTGCTGTAGAGCGACCAGTAGATGAACTGGCCGCTGAGGTCGAGCCCGTTCGGCAGCGAACCCGCCGGCCCGGCCTGGATGAAGGCGCCGTTCACCCCGGTGCCGTCGATGCGCGCCCGCCCGATTGTCGCGGTCCCGCTCGAGTTGGTCCAGTACAGGAATCGCTCGTCCGACACCACGGTGGCGGGCGACCTCACCCCGGGGTCCACCAGCCAGTTCTGGTTCACCCGGGTGCCGTCGATGCTCGCGCGGCCGATGCTCGACGCGCCCGAGAAGCTGCCGTTGCCCCAGTACACGTAGTCTGCGTCGGCCCACACGGTGGCCGACGACCGGGTGCCGGTGATGAACGACTGGTTCACGCCGGTGCCGTCACGGCGCGCGCGCCCGATGGAGTTCGACCCGCTGTTGGCCCAGTAGATGAAGTCGTCGTCCACGAACACGTCGGCGGGGCCCGAGGCGCCCGAGACGAAGGCGTCGTTGCGGTTCGATCCGTCGAGGGCCGACCGCGCGATCGTGCCGGCGTCGTAGTTGGTCCAGTAGATGTAGTCCGAGGCCACGTAGAGCCCATACGGGTCACCGGATGTGATGATGAAGGGCGACACCGGCGAGCTGCCGTCCAGGCCCGACTTGCCGATGGAGTGCGTGGCCGCGACGATGTTGGTCCACCACAGGCTTCCCGCGTGGGCGGTGGCCCCGGCGGCCAGCAGCACCACCAGCGCAAGGATGGCCCTGCGGATGAGGCGGCCGGCCCTCATGTCAGTCCCCGATCGCGTCCACGGCGCGCACGTTGCGGATGTCGAAGTCGTCCTCGCCCCACGGAGCATCGAGGAACGCCTGGGTGGTCTCGATGGCGATGGCCGGCGATGTGGCGCGCATGCTCATCACGAGCACGTTGGCATGGTTGTACTTGCGGGCCAGGCGGGCGGTCTCTGCATCGCCGCACAGCGCAGCGCGCGCGCCGGTCACCTTGTTGGCGGCGATGCACGCGCCGGTGCCGCTCCAGCAGAACAGCACCGCGGCTTCGGCCCCGCCGTCGGTCACCGCGCGGGCCGTGGCCGCGCTGGCCTCGGCCCACTCCGTCTGGTCGCCGTCCACCAGCGGGCCGATCAGCTCGAGCTCGTGGCCCTGCTCGCGCAGCCAGGCGATCACCTCGTCGGTGACGGGCTGGCGCATGTCCGATCCCACGGCGATCCGCATGGGCCCAATGTACCCGTGCGGGGGCGCTACCGTGCCGCGCATGATCGTTCGCGGAGGCACCTTCGGACCCGTGGCCACCAACACCTACGTGGTGGCCGACCGCGAGGGCGGCAGCGCCCTCATCGTCGACCCGGCTGCGGGCAGCAGCCAGTGGGTGGCCGAGACCCTGGCCGCGCTGGCCGTGGACCCCGTGGCCGTGCTCGACACCCACGGCCACTGGGACCACGTGGTGGAGAACCACGTGTGGGACGCCCAGGGGATCCCCGTGTGGATCGGCCGCGGTGACGAGGGCTGGCTGGCGGCGCCCGCGCCGTTCAACCCCGCGCTGTTCGGCAACCCTCCCCCCACGCCCGGGGTGACGCCCGCGGCGATCCTCGAGGATGGCGACACCATCACCTGCGGTGACCTGACGCTGCAGATCATGGCCACGCCGGGGCACTCCCCCGGGTGCCAGGTGGCGTACGACGCCAGCAGCGGCCAGGCGATGGTGGGCGACCTCATCTTCGCCATGGGCATCGGCCGCACGGACTTCCCCGGCAGCAACCACGACGACATGGTGCGATCACTCACGCGAGTGCTTGACGAACTGCCCGGCGACACCGTTATCTACCCCGGCCACGATCGCTGGGGCGTCACCCTTGCCCAGGCCGAGCCCTACGCGCGGATGTTCATGTGAGCGGGCCGACACGCGATGAGGTGATCGCCGCGCTCGACCAGGTGCTCGACCCCGAACTGCACCGCAGCATCGTGGCGCTGGGCATGGTGGGGTCGGTGGATGTGGACGGCGCGCGCGTGGCAATCACCATCAAGCTCACGGTGGC
>JBJTJN010000083.1:0-18072 GCA_046095485.1 Actinomycetota bacterium | reverse complement strand
CATTCGACCGCTCTGCCACCCCTCCGCGGCGCACCATACCGGTGCGCGCGAATCACTACGATGCCGCGCGGAGAGGTGCCTGAGTGGTCGAAAGGGGCCGCCTGCTAAGCGGTTAACCGGGGTCAACCCGGTTCGAGGGTTCAAATCCCTTCCTCTCCGTCCGCGCGGCGCGCCAGGCCCCATCAGGCCGGCGCGCTGCGCCTGCATTGCGGCCTGAGGGCCACGTGCCGGTGCGGGAACCCCGTGCCGTGCAGGCCATGGGCTACGCTTCCGCGTGCCAGTGAACGGCAGCGAACCCGCACATAGTCCGGCCTCCTCGGCCGCCGCCCCCGTGGCGGACGACGAGCCCCCGTCTGTCAGTAGGCGCGCCCGATGAGCACCGGGCTGCAGATCGTGCTCCTGTTCGTGCTCGTGGGCTGGACGGCCTTCTTCGTGGCCGCCGAGTACGCCTTCGTGGCCGCGCGTCCCACCCGCATGCGCGAACTGGGGGAGCAGGGCAGCAAGCGCGCAGCGCGCGTGGTGGCGATCCAGGAGAACCCCACCCGGTTCATTTCGTCGATCCAGGTGGCCATCACGTTCGCCGGCCTGGCCATCGGTGCCGTGGGCGAGCCCGCGGTGCGCCGGCTCGTGGGCGATGCCCTCGAGCCCCTGGGATCTGCCCTCAGCACCGGGCTCATCACGGTGCTCAGCGTGATCATCGGGTTCGCCATCATCATCGCCATCACGGTGGTCCTCGGCGAGATCGTCCCCAAGGCGCTCACCCTGGCGCGCACCGAGCGCGTGGCGCTCGTCGTGGTGGACCCCGTGCGGGTGTTCACGGCCATCGTCTACCCGTTCGTCTGGCTGCTCGAGCGCCTCTCGGCGGTCACCCTGCGCCTCTTCGGCCTGCGCGGCGACATCCACCTCGGTCGCGGCCACACCGAGGAGGAACTGCGCATGATCCTGGCGGCCTCGTACGAGGAGGGCGTGCTCGAAGCGGAGGAGTCGGAGATGCTGGACCGCGTGTTCGACTTCGCCGATACCGAGGTGCGCCAGGTGATGGTGCCGCGGCCCGACGTGGTGATGCTTCCCATCGCCGCCACGGTCGCCGAGGCAGCCGCGCTGGTGGACGCCCATCCGTACACGCGCTATCCGGTGTATGGCGACGACCCCGATGACGTCCGCGGGGTCATCCACATCCGTCAGCTGTTCGAGGCCGCCACCGCCGGTGACCTCGACATGTGGGTGCACGACCTCGTGCGCGACGTGCAGCGCGTACCCGAGACGAAGAACCTCGACGACCTCCTCCGCGACTTCCGCCGCACCAAGAGCCACCTCGCCGTGGTGGTGGACGAGTACGGATCTCTTGCCGGAGTGGTGACCCTCGAGGACCTCATCGAAGAGGTCATGGGGGAGATCGAGGACGAGTTCGACGTGCCCGAGCGCGACATCGTGCGCACCGGCGGCGGACAGGCCCTGGTGGCCGGGTCCGTGGCGCTGGACGACTTCAACGAGGTGTTCGGCACCGACATCGATGACGAGGACTTCAACACGGTCGGCGGGGCGGTGTTCCATGCGATGGGACGCGTGCCCGAGGTCGGCGACGCGGTGGAGGTGCATGGCCACGAGTTCACGGTGCTCGAGATGGATGGATCGCGCATCGTGCGCGTGCGGGTCGACCCCGTGCAGGCCGGCAGCATCCGCAAGGGCGCCGCCAACCCGAGCGAGTAGCGCGGGCTCTGATACGGTGCCCGCCGCACCGGGCGCCTCGCGTCCGGCCATGCGCCAGTAGCTCAGTCGGATAGAGCGTCGGTCTACGAAACCGAAGGTCACAGGTTCGAATCCTGTCTGGCGCGCTCCCCCAGGCCGCGGCGAGACCCGTCCTTGGCGGCGCCGTCGGCGCACCCGCGATAATCCGCGTGGTGAATGCACCCACCCTTACCCGTGCATGGCGCACGGGCGCGCTTGCGGCGGTCGTCGCCCTGATCGCCCTGATGACCGGTTCGACGGCGCTCGCGGCCCCGACCCTGCGTTGGGAGCTGCTCGAAACGAGGCCGCACGATGCCGCTGCATATACACAGGGGCTCGTCGCCCATGAGGGGGTGCTGATCGAGAGCACGGGCAACTGCTGCCCTGCCTGGTCGGGCCAGTCATCCCTGAGGCGCGTGGACCCCCGCACCGGCAGGGTGCTGGCCGTGCGACGCATCCCCAACCCGATCTACACCGAGGGCGTCACCGTCCTGAGGGGCACCGCGTGGCAGCTCACGTGGACCGACGGCCGGGTGCTCCGGGCATCGCCATCCAACCTCAATGGCACGGGCTCCACGCCGTATGGCCGCGACGGCTGGGGACTCACCCGCCAGGGCTCGCAATTGGTGGCGAGCGACGGCTCTGCGCGTCTCTACTGGCTGTCGGTGCCCAGCCTGCGCACCACGAAGACCGTCACGGTGCGCGATGCGGGGCGCCCCGTCCCGGCACTCAACGAGCTCGAGATGCTCGATGGCATCATCTGGGCGAACCTGTGGCAGGAGGATCGCATCGCGCTCATCGATCCGCGGACGGGCTCCGTGCGCGGCTGGCTCGACATGTCATCGCTGCGCGGCCGCATCGGATCGGGTGACGTGCTGAACGGCATCGCCCGTGACCCCGTGACCGGCCACGTGATCGTCACCGGCAAGCTGTGGGACCGCATGTTCGTCATCCGGCTCGCCGAGCCGGTGCCACCCGCTACTCGATGATGCGCCAGAACCTGGGCTCGAACGGTGCGGGGTCGCGCACCTCGTCGTGCACCGGGTCCATGTGCATGTGGCCCTGCACCTCGAGGCGCAGCAGCAGCGCGATGAAGTCGTCGCCGCCGATGTCGACGCCGTCGCTCCTCACGCGCTCGTAGAGGAAGGCCTCGCGCACCGGCTCGCCGGACGCCCGCAGGTGACGTTCGATCGCGGCCTGCACCTCGTCGCTCCGTGCGGTTCCCATAGGGCGATGCTACCGCCGCGGGCGTGCCTTCGAGGGCGGCGTATGCTCGCCGGATGGGGGATTCATGAGCATCCGCCTCGCCGTGGTGCACGCCGATGACCTCGGCATGGACTACGCCGACCATCCGGCCGACCGCCGCCGGCACCAGCTCGCCGTGGCCCTCGCGCGGGAATCCGGCGTGCTGGACGCCCCCGGAGTCGTGGTGGTGGCCGCGCCGGGGCCGATGCCCGACGAGCAGCTCGCCACGATGTTCGCGCCGGCGTTCATCCGCGCCATCCAGGTGTTCGGCGACAAGCCCGTGCTCGCCGCTGCTCTCGAGGCCCGCCAGTGGGGCGTGACCCCCGACGTGCACCCCTACCCGCACATGCACCACGACTCGGCCCGACTGGCCGCGGCGGCATGGATGGCAGGCCGGATGGTGGGGGAGGGGGACGCCCTGCGCGCCATCGTCCCCGCCGGTGGCGCGCATCACGGCCTGCCGCACAAGATGAACGGGTTCGGCGTGTACAACGACACCGCCGTGGCGATCATGGCCCTGAAGTCGGCCGGGGTGCGCCGCATCGCATACGTGGACCTGGACGTCCACCACGGCGACGGCACGCAGGGGTTCTTCTGGAATGACCCCGACGTGCTCACGGTGTCGGTGCACGAGAGCGGGAAGTACCTGTTCCCGGGCAGCGGGTTCGCCGATGAGACCGGTGGCCCCGACGCCCCGGGCTCGGCGGTGAACCTGGCCCTTCCCCCCGAGGCCGGCGACGATGCCTACCGGCGGGCGATGGGCGAGGTAGTGGAGCCCGCCGTGCGGGCGTTCGCTCCAGAGGTGCTGGTCACCCAGAACGGGGTGGACCACCATCACGCAGACCCCCTCTCGCACCTGCGCACCACCATGTCCCTGTACCCGGAGCTCTGGCTCCACCTCGCCGCGCTCGCGGATGAGTGCTGCGCCGGGCGCTGGGTGGCGCTGGCCGGCGGGGGATACGACCCCTGCAACGCGCCGCCACGGGCGTGGGCCATGCTGATGGCCTGCATGGCGGGGGTTGACCTACCGGCAGATCTCCCCGCTGCGTGGCACGCCATCGCCCGGAATGCCGCATGCGGCGACCCCGCCACGGGCTGGCTGTCGGAGGACGACCCGCCCGATCTCTCGGGATCCCTCACTGCAGCACCCGCCGTGGATGAGGCCATCCTCGCCACCCGCGAGGCCTCGTCGCTGCTGCGCTAGCGGCCGCGGCGCCACAAGGAGATCGGGCTGCGCGGGCGAACTCGCCCACGTGGCAAAGACGAAGCAGACGCGGGCCGAGCTCACCCGCGAGCTGGCGCTGCGCGGCAGCATCAAGCCCGGCTACGACGTGTTCATCATCGTCGTCACGGTGCTGTCCATCGTGAACTGGGTCTTCCTCATGATCCCGATGGATGACCCAAGGGACGTTAAGGGCCTGCTGCTCTTCATGGAGCCCATCTTCACGGTGATCCTGCTGGGCGACTTCTTCTTCCGGCTCAAGCTGGCGAAGGGCCAGCGGCGCGCCTACCTCGGCCGGGGAGGAGGCTGGCTCGACTTCCTCGGAAGCCTCCCGTACGGCCGCGTGCTGCGCCTGTTCCGCCTGTTCCGGGTGATCCAGGGCTTCAACGAGTTCGGGTGGCGCAACACCATCCGCTGGTTCGTGGCCAATCGGGCCCAGGGCACCTTCTTCCTGGTGCTGGGATTCCTCATCGTGGTGCTCGAGATCGGCGGCGTCCTGGTGCTGTGGTTCGAGTTCGGCCAACCGGGCTCCAACATCGAGACCGGTGGCGAGGCGCTGTGGTGGGGCGTGGTCACCATCACCACCGTCGGCTACGGCGACTTCTACCCGGTCACCGGCGGCGGCCAGGTGGTGGCCACCATCATGATCTTCTCGGGCGTCGCGCTGATCTCCATCTTCACAGCGTGGGTGGCCTCGACGTTCCTCACGCCGGGCTCGTCATCCTCCAGTTCCTCGTCCACGGCCACGGGGCCCGCAGCCCCCGGCGCGCCGGCCGGGGCCGGTGCCTCCGCAGCGCCTGCGCCCGGCGTACCTGCCCAAGGCGTTCCTGATGCGACCGACTCCGGACCGCCCTCGATTGCCGGGGGGGCGGTGGCGCAGGCCCAGGATGCGTCGCAGATCATCGCCGATCTTCGCTCGCGCCTCGATCAGCTCGAGAGCATGGTCGGGAGCAGCGGGAGCAGCGGGAGCAGCGGCGACAGCGAGCGCGGCGGCGGCACGGGCGGCCAGGGCGGCTGAGCCGCACGCCGGGCGCTAGCCGTTGCGGCGCCGGTACTGCCGGGTTGCCAGCGGGATCATCACGGCGGTGATCCCGATCATCCAGGCGAGGGTGAGCCACACGTAGTTGCCCACCGGCTGGGCCAGAAACAGGGCGCGCACGGCGTTCACCACGATGGTGAACGGCTGGTTGTCGGCGAACACCTGGAGCCACGTGGGCATGGAGTCCGTCGGCACGAAGGCCGAGCTCGCGAAGGTGAGGGGGAAGAGCCAGATGAACCCGGCCGACTGCACCGCCTCCACCGTCTTCATGCTGAGGGCGATGACCACGCCGATCCACGAGAAGGCGAATGAGGTGAGGAGCAGCAGCAGGAAGGCCAGGATCTGCGCCGTGATCGATCCCTCGGGGCGGAACCCCACGAGCAGGCCGACGATGTACATGACCATCACCACCGCGAAGTTGCGCACCAGGTCGGACACCGTGCGGCCCACCAGCACGGCCGAGCGGGCCATCGGCAGCGACCGGAAGCGGTCGATGATGCCGCGGCGAAGGTCCTCCGCCAGCCCGATGCCGCTGGCCACCGCGCCGAAGGCGACCGTCTGCGCGAAGATGCCCGGCATCAGGTAGTCGACGTAGCTCTCGCCGGGCGTGGCGATGGCCCCGCCGAAGACGTACCGGAACAGCAGCACGAACATCACCGGCTGGATCAGCGCGAAGATCAGCACCTCGGGGATGCGCGGCAGCTGCACCAACTGTCGCCAGACGATGATCCCCGAGTCACGCAGGGCGCGGGCCGGAGCCGTCATGACGCTCTCCTCGGGCCACCGGGTTGCGGGCGCACGGGGGCCTCGCCGCCATCGTGCCCAATTCCTGAGCCGCCACCCACGTCGCCGTTGCCACGTGGGTCATCTCCGGCGTCACCACGCTTTCCGCCGTCCACGTCCTCATCCATGTCCGCGTCGTCGACGGGCCGCCCGGTGATTGCCAGGAACACCTCGTCGAGCGTGGGGCGATGCAGGCCGACGTCCTCGGTGGTGATGCCGGCATCGGCGATGGCGCCAGCCACGCCGGCGAGCGCCACGGGCCCATCGCCCACGGCGGCGCGCACACGACGGCGCTCGACGTCAACGAACACCTCATCGGTGGCGAAGCGGGCCACGATCGCGCGGGCTGCCTCGAGGTCGGCCGGATCCACCACGGCGACCTCCAGGCCCTCGCCGCCCACCCGTGCCTTCAGCTCGGCGGGGGTGCCCTCGGCGATCACCCGGCCGCGATCGATCACGGCGATGCGCTGGGCCAGGCGGTCGGCCTCCTCCAGGTACTGGGTGGTGAGCAGCACCGTGGTGCCGTCGTTCACCAGCCCCTGGATCACGCCCCACATCGTGAGGCGGCTGCGCGGGTCGAGTCCGGTCGTGGGCGCGTCGAGGAACAGCACGGGCGGGCGGGACGCCAGGCTGGCCGCCAGGTCAAGCCGCCGGCGCATTCCGCCGGAATACCCCTTGGAGGGGCGATCGGCGGCATCCACCAGGTCGAACTGGGCGAGCAGGTCGGCAGCCCGCGACTTCGCCTCGGCCTTGCGGAGCCCTGAGAGCCGTCCGAACATCACGAGGTTCTCGCGGCCGGTGAGGTATTCGTCCACGGCCGCGTACTGCCCGGCCAGCCCGATGTGGGCGCGCACTGCGGACGCCTGGCGCACCACGTCCAGTCCATCCACCAGGGCGGTGCCCTCATCGGGGCGCAACAACGTGGCGAGCACCCGCACCACCGTGCTCTTCCCGGCCCCATTCGGGCCCAGCAGCCCATACACCATGCCGCGCGGCACCCGCAGGTCCACGCCGTCGAGGGCCTGGGTCTTCCCGAATGCCTTCGTCAGGCCCTGGGCCTCGATGGCAAGGGGAGTGGGGGAGACCGCCGCCATGGGGCGACCCTACCGTTCACCCTCACGATTCGTCGTATCGCACATACATTTGCAGCGTGATGGACGAACACGACCGCCTCGACCTCGATCCGGCCCTGCTGGAGGACGCCCGCGCCACCCTGGCGCTCGCGCTGTGGTGCAGCGCCGCGAAGCTGGCGCGCACCTCCGCGCTCGAGGATGCCCTGGGCATCGCCTGCCTCGGTGACGGCACTGAGCTGCTCGGTGCCCCGGGTGAGCCGGGCCTCGCATGGCCGCCGGCCCTGGCGGAGGGCGCGCTTCGCGAGGCTGCCCGACGGGTGATCGAGGAGGCCTCCCTCCACACCGAGGACCAGCCGCCCGAGCGCGCCGAGTGGTGGGACGATCAGTCCGCGCGCGCCGAGAGGATCCTCTCGGCGATGGCCGCGCGCTTCTAGCGCGTACTCGAGGACACCCCGGTCCTACCCGAGGGCACCCCGGGCCTTTCCACGAGCCTGCCGGGCTTACCCGCCCGGGAGGGCCTCGGGGCCGAGCGCGGCACGCCCGTGGGCAGCCGCGAGGTCCGGGCCGTCAGACACCGGCACGATGCCCGAGGGGTTGAGGCGACCATGCGTGCGGTAGTAGTGCGCCTTGATCTGGTCCATCGCGATGGTGCCCATCACGCCCGGCACCTGGGCCACATCGCGCACGAACCCCACGAGGGCCGGTGAGTCGGCGATCAGCCGGGCATTGCACTTGAAGTGCGTGTGGTACACGGGGTCGAAGCGCACGAGGGTGGTGAACAACCTGATGTCGGCCTCCGTGAAGCGGTTCGCCACGAGCCAGCGGTCGCGCTGCAGGATGTCCTCGACGAGGGCGAGCCCAGCGGCCAGGTCACCCGCCGCCTCGTCGTAGGCCTCCTGCGAGGCGGCGAACCCTGCCCGGTAGACCGCGTTGTTGACGTCCCGGTACACCCGGGCGTTCACGGCATCGATCTGATCGGCCAGATCCGGCGGCCGCAAAACGGGCACGGGAAGCGCCAGGTCTCCGAACGCGCTGTCGAGGATGCGCAGGATCTCCTCGGACTCGTTGTTCACGATCGTGCCGGTCAGGCGGTCCCAGAGCACCGGCACCGTCACGCGCCCCCGCCAGGCCGGGTCGGTTGCCGCGTAGGCCTCGGCGAGGACGCCGAAGCCGTTGAGCGGATCCTTCGACCACCCCGGTCCGTCGCGAAAGGCCCAGCCGCGCTCGTCGCGGATGGGATCGACGACGGTCATTCCGACGACGTCCTGCAGTCCCTTGAGCTGCCGGGCGATCACCACGCGGTGGGCCCATGGGCACGCGAGCGACACGTACAGGTGGTAGCGGCCGGCTTCGGGGGGATGCTCACCCCCGGGCGTGATGGTGCCCCTGAAGGCCGACTGCTGGCGCACGAAGCGCCCCGTGGCGTCGGTTTCGGCCCCGAACTGCGGCGGGGCGCTCTCGCGCCCCGCCGGGTCATGCGAAGTGTGGGGCGTGGCCCTAGGCCGGGAGCAGGCCGCTGCTGCGCTGCTGCTGCTGGGCCTTCTCGATGTACCGGTGCGACGGGCAGTAGTCGCTGCCGGTCACCGGAACGCGCTGGCACGCCTTGCCCTTGCGGTTGGTGGCGCGGCAGCGCAGCAGGTCGGCGGAGCCGCGCTCGGCGACCTCGGCGTCCAGGAACTCCAGGGCGTTGTTCATGTGCACCTCGATGACGTCGTAGGCCATCAGCTGCATCGAGACGGGGAAGAGGGCGCGGACGTCGCTGAACAGCGCGGCGGCGGGACGCGCGAAGCGCCGGTGGTCGCGGGCGAGGCGCTCGATGTTGCGCTCGCAGGCCGAGAGGAGGAGGCGCTGGCCGAGTTCGGGACGCAACTGATCCTTCAGCAGATAGGGCTGGAGGTCTCGGTAGATCGCACGTGAGAAGCGGTACATGGCGCTGTCCTCGATCGGTTTCGTTAACTCTCTGTGAGGGGTATCCAACCTAGGTGTCCATGTTCTGTCAAGGTTTCGTCGTCAAGGAAAATGCCGCTCAGAGCACACAAACGGGCGCCGTTCGCACCGGGAAGCCCACGATCGTGCGCTAGGCGGCGTCGGGCGGGGCGGGAGCGGCCGTCCCGGCTGCCGCGGCCTCGGCCTCGGCGCGCGTGCGGGCCTCGGCGACCTCGATGGTCTCGGGCCCGCACATGCGGCAGTACCGGCGCCCGGTGACGCCATCCACGCGTACCTGCGGGCAGGTATCGGGGTCGTCCCAGAGGCACGACAGAGCGCTCATCACCATGCGCCGATTGTGTCAGAGGCGGCCCGCGCGTGCCGGGATGGGACAATCCCCGCAATGGCAGATGACGCGACACGCGTGAGGCTCGACAAGTGGCTCTGGGCCGCGCGCCTCTACAAGACGCGCGCGCTGGCCACGGAGGCCGTGCAGGGCGGCCGCGTGCACGTGAACGGCCAGCGCGTGAAGCCCGCACGCGACGTGCGCGAGGGCGATGAGGTGCAGGTGACCCGGCCGGGTTCGCCTGCCACCGTGGTGATCGTGCGGGACATCTCTGATCGCCGCGGGCCCGCCAGCGAGGCCCAGAAGCTCTACGAGGAGACCCCGGAGAGCCTGGAGGCCCGCGAGAAGGACCGCCTCATGCGCAAGATGGCCCCGCCGCCTCCGGGTGCGGAACTCGGCGCCCGGCCCACCAAGCGCGACCGGCGCAGGTTCGACGACGCCCGCAGGCGGTCGCGGGGCTAGAGGGCTGCTACCGGCCGGCGCCGTGCAGGTAGGTGATGTCCCGGTCGGGCGGGTTGATCAGCGCCTGCCGGCGATCCTCGATGGCCTGGGCCCAGGGCTCGTGGATGACCGGCCAGCGATCGAGCACCTGCTCGTTGCGCATGAACCACAGCAACTCGGGCCTGGTGCGATCACGCGCGGTGTGGAAGCCGGGGTCTTCCGCCATATGTGAACGATGCCCGGCGCGAGCCCCGTTCGTAAGGGAGTTCGGTTCCCCCACTCGCCGGAAATCATTGTTATGTGCGTCCTACTGCACCGGCACCGAGGCGAGGAACGACCGGTCGAGGGTGAACCCCCCCGCCTCCTCGAGCACGCGGATGCGGTCATCCAGCGGCGGGTGCGTCTGGAACAAGCCTCCGAGCGACCCCGTGAGTCCGCGACCCTTCACGAGCGGCGACTCGATGTACAGGTGCGCCGTGGCGCGCCCCACGTGCGACACCTGACGCGTATCGGCCTCGAGCACCGCCAGCGCACGCGCCATTCCCTCGGGATCACCCGTGATCTCGGCCGCGGTGGCATCGGCCAGGTACTCGCGGCGGCGTGAGAGCGCCATCTGGATCATCGCCGCGCCGATCGGCGCCAGGATCAGCGCGACGATCACGCCCACCAGGGCGAGCGGGTTGTTGCCGCTGTTGCGCCCTCCCCCGAAGATGAAGACCCGCAGCAGGATGTCGGAGAGGATCAGCAGCATGCCGGCCAAGACCGATGCCAGCGCCATCAGCCGGATGTCGCGATTCCTCACGTGCGCGACCTCATGTGCCATCACCGCGCGCAGCTCGCGCGGGCCCATGATGTCGAGGAGCCCCGTGGTGGCCGCCACGTAGGCGTGCTTCGGATCGCGCCCGGCCGCGAAGGCATTGGGCGCGGGGTCCTCGATGATGTACACCGCCGGCGTCACGGGCAGGCCCGCCCCCACCGCGGCGGCCTCCACCGCCTGCCACAGCTCGGGGTGCTGGTCGCGGGTGATGGGATGCGCGCCGGCGAGCGACGCCACCACCTTCGCCGCCGCGAACCACATGAACAGGCCGTAGGCGATGAGCGCGATGCCCACCACCGACAGCACGCCGATGTCCACGAACGGGTACACCGCGAGCAGGATGATCGCGATGAGGACGACGAACAGCAGCAGGAGCAGCAGCGTCCTCCACCGGTTCGAGCGGATCTGCTGCTGGAGCGTCACCTACTGCTCGAAGGAGACCTGCGGCGCGGCGCGCACGGCCTCGTCCTCCTCCTCGAAGAACTCGGCCTCCGAGAAGTCCCCGAACTTCTTGATGACGTTGCTGGGGACGGTGTTCTGCGTGGCGTTGTACGTGGCCACGGTGCTGTTGTAGTAGCGACGCGCTGCCGCCAGCATCTCCTCGACGTTCGCGAGCTCGGTCTGCAGCTGCAGGAAGTTCGCCGACGCCTTGAGGTCCGGGTAGTTCTCGGCCACGGCGAAGAGGCCGCCCAGCGCCTGCCCGAGCAGCGTGTTGGCCGCGCCGGTCTCGGCGACCCCCTTGGCGTCCATCGCCTGGGTGCGGGCCTCGGTGACCTTCTGGAACACCCCGCGCTCGTGCTCGGCGTAGCCCTTCACCGTCTCGACGAGGTTCGGGATCAGGTCATACCGGCGCCGGAGCTGCACGTCGATGTTCGCCCAGCCCTGCTGCACCTCGACCCTCAGGCGCACGAGGCGGTTGTACATCGAGATGATCCAGACGATCAGCAGGATCACCACGACGACGATGATGAGGATCAGCCACCAGGACATGGCCGCATCCTTTCACGCCTGCGCGCGCCGCGCAGGCGAACCGGTCACGCGGGGACGACCCGCCCGCCCTCGGGGTCGCCGGTGGCGCAGAGATCCGACAGTGCGTCGGCGATCTCGTTGATGCGCCGGCTGCCGACGTCGTACGTGGCCACGCCCTGCACCTCGCGCACGATGCGGCTCTCGAGCACCGTGGAGATCACCAGGGCGCCGTCGGCCTCGGCCAGGTCCTGCACGCTGCGATCCCGCACGTGCAGCGTGGTGACCTCGGCGATCAGCCGCCGGGTGATGGAGTCGAGGATTCCCGTGTCCAGCGACGGCGCCACCAGGTCGTCGCCCTCGAGCCACACGAAGCTCGCCACCGGGCACTCGAGGATTCCCTCGTCGTCGGCATCGACCAGCAGGGCCGTCTGGGCCCCGGCCTCGCCGGCCAGGCGGGCGGCCTGCATGTTGGCCGCGTAGCTCAGGGTCTTCGATGCGATGAGCAGGGGCGTCACGCGGTGCGCCACGGGCAGCACCGACCAGCCATCGGGCGCCGGCGGGAACAGGGCCTCCTCGCGCAGCACGCGGTGGCCGTTGCGGGTGAGCATCACGCGCAGCGCGCAGTCGGATGCCGACGTGACGCCCGAGAAGCGCTCGATCTCGTCGCGGATGAGGTCGCGATCGAAGGTGAGCCGCACCATGTCGGCGGAACGCTCCATGCGGTCGAGATGGGCTTCGAGCGTGCGGGCGCGGTTGCCGTAGAGGCGCAGGCCCTCGAACACCCCATCGCCGCGCACGAGGCCGTCATCGAGGGGAACGCGGGGCACCTCCCCCGCTCCCATCAGGACGCCATCCACCATCACGCGCATCTCGCTCATACCCAGATTCTCGCGCAAAACCGGGAAATCCGCATTACGGGAGGTCGCGTGAGCGCGAAACCGTCGAGGAGCACGCCGGCCGGGGTGAAAGGAACCACCGTGACGATGTGGTCCAGGACCTCGGCTAGCGTGCTTCCCCGCATGCCCCTCTCGCCGCTTCATACTGTCGTGGGACTCACCTGCGCCGGGGTCCTCGCGCTCTCGGCCCCCGCCCTCGCGCAGCAGGCCCCCGCGCCCACCTCGCCTGCGACCTCGCAGCCACCTGCCGGCGGCGGGGCGCCGGCTCCCACGGCGCCGACCGCGCCCACGCCCGCCTCCACCACCCCGGGCGCCCAGCCCGTGGCGCAGCCGGTGGCCCCGCAGGTTCCCCAGCCCACGACGGCCGGGCCTGCCGACCTGCGCCCCGGCGCGCGCGGGGGATCGGTGGCCGGCCTCCAGCGCGCGCTGCGCAAGCGGGGCATCAAGGTGAAGGTGAGCGGCACCTACGACGCGCGCACGCGCGCCGGGGTGCGCGCCCTGCAGCGGCGCATCGGGGTGCGGCCCACGGGAATCGCCAACGCGGCGCTTCTCAAGAGGCTCGGGGTCACCGTGCGATCGGTGGCCACCACGCCCGGGCCGGAGGCAGCTCGCGGCATCGACGGAGCGTTCGCCGAGTACCCGGTGCCCGAGCCCGACGACGCCACGCCGTCGGCCGCCGGCTTCATCTGGCCCGCGAACGGCGTGGTGAGCTCTCCCTTCGGCCCCCGCTGGGGACGCATGCACGAGGGGCTCGACATCGCTGCTCCTGCAGGACGGCCGATCCGGGCGGCGAAGGCCGGCGTGGTGATGAGCGCATCGCCTGAGGGCGCCTACGGCAACCTCGTGGTGATCGACCATGGCAACGGCGAGACCACGCGGTACGGCCACATGAGTGCATTTCAGGTGGCAAAGGGCGAGGCGGTACCCATCGGGCACGTGATCGGCCTCGTGGGCAGCACCGGGAGGTCCACCGGCAACCACCTGCACTTCGAGATCCGCATCAACGGGGTCGCGATGGACCCCCGCCCCTACCTCTAGGCGCCCTGCCTGAGGGCATCGGTGGTGGCGTTCGGCAGCACGATGCCGAGCACGTACCAGTCGCCGCGCACGCCGCCCGTGCGGAAGTCCGAGAGCCCCGCCAGGCGGGTCTCGTCGTCCGGGTAGATCATCACCAGCGCAGAGGGGCGGCGCTCAAGGCCTGCCGCCAGCTCATCCGGGAGCCCCAGCGTCACCTCGATCTCCACCTCCACCGGCGCGGTGAGGGACGCCACGGCCACGAGGTCGTCCCCCCGCTGCTCCACGCGGGCAGTCCCCTTGGTGCCGTCCGCGTCGTCCCACAGGGGCGCGAGGCCGGGATGGGCATCCCGGTCGACCCGTCCGTGGACGAGCGCCGGTGACTCCGGTCGCTGCATGAGGATGATGTCGGGGTTCTCGAGGCCAAGGCGGATCGGGTTGTTGCTCATGCACCAACTGTAGACGGGCACGCCGCGCGCGGCGCGGGCGTCTAACGTGCGGACATGGCGGATGCCCCGCATGACCGCGCCGCACTCGAGGGGATCCTCGGTCACCCCGTCGACGTGGTGCTCCCCCCCACTCCCGAGTGCGACGCGCAGGTGGCGGTGTCGCGCACTGACGACCCCGTTCGGGTGCGCGCCGCGTGGGTGGCGGGCGACGGCCAGGTGGTCGCCCGCCTGGGCTGCCCGCCGGGGGTGCCGAGCCCCGTGCGCCCCGTCATTGCCTCGGTGTGCGAGGTATCCGCGGATGGCGTGACCGATCGCCTGCTGCTGGGGCGCGCGGCGCCCGGGGTGTCGGTGGTGCGCGCCGCCACGCCCGACCATGAGGCCGTCGATGTGACCGTGCACGCAGACGGGCTTATCGCCGGCCGGCTCCCTGCGGGTCCGGTGCCTGTGGCGGTGGATGCCATTGCGCCGGACGGCGAGTCGATCGGGCGCCTCATGCACTCGGGAATCACCGAGATGGCGCTCGTGGCGGGGCGCGTCGAGGGCCGTCTCGGCGCCACGCACGGCATGGCCGCCGGGTTCGGCGCGGGCGATACGGTCGCGGGCCTCGACGTGGCCCAGTTGGAGGCCGGCTACGACGCGCTGCTGCCTGCATGGCTGCCCGATGGCTTCGCCATGACCACCGTGCGCGTGGAGCCCGAGGCCGCCTATCCCTTCGCCCCGCCGTCCATCGCGATCGCCTGGATGCCCGACCACGGCGACGCCCGGGTGCTGCTGCGCCAGTGCCCCGGCCGTCGGGGTGGACGTCGGCGGCGTGCCCGGCGTCATGCGCGCCCGCGGCATGGCGTTCCTCGTGTGGGAGCGCGGCGATCGGGCATTCGGGCTGCAGGTGCGCGGTACCGGCGATCCGGAGGCGGATGCCCTAGCGATCGCCGTGTCGATCCCGGCGTCACCCGACGCGATGCCTTAGCCTGCACGCATGGCCGAGTCCTATTCCCATATCGCCTGTTGCCTCGACGGATCGCCCGCCGGCGACGCCGCCCTTGCCGCCGCCATTCGCACGCGCTCGCTGGGCGACGGCGCCCTCACGCTCGTTCATGTGATGGAGCCGGGGATCACCGCCTACAGCGGATACTCGTCAGGCGACATCAACGAGGACATGCACGACGCGCGTGCGTGGATGGAGCAGATGGTGGCCATGGCCCCCGGCGCCCAGGGCGTGCTGCTGGAGGGGCACCCTGCCACCGCCACGGTGGAGTGGGCACGGGACGCCGGCGTGGACCTGCTGGTGGCGGTGCGCCACCGCGGCACGGTGGAGCACCTGCTGCTGGGCAGCTTCGCCCAGCACCTGGCGTACAACTCGCCCTGCACCGTGATGCTCGTGCATCCGCCCGGGGCCAACGGGTAGGAGCGGGGCCCCCGGCGGCGAAGGAGACCCCGGAACCACTATCCGGAGGGACCATGCCCGTCCACGCTCTCCCCGCCCCTGTGCGGGTCCACATGCTCAGCCCGCTCACCTTCAACGACGCCCAGGAGATCGGCGACCAGGTGAAGGCGGGATCCCCCGTGTTCCTCGACCTGCGCTCAGTTGACCGCGAGCTCGAGGAGCGCCTGCGCGACTTCTGCGCCGGCCTGGCCGCTGCGCTGGAGGGCTCGGTGAACGACGTCGCCCAGGGCATCGTCTTCGTCGCCCCCCACGGCGTGAGCGTGTCGCGCGGTGAGGTGCAGTCGCACGCGCCGTCGTCGCACCGCGACTCCTACTATGACGCCATGGACGCCGACGTCACGCCGCTGTTCAGGAGCATGTCCGCCTGAGCACGCCCCTGCAGCCGCTGGTCATCCTCTATGACGGCGATTGCAGGTTCTGCCGTGCCTTTGCCCAGATCGCCCGGCGGGCCGCACGCCCGCCGGGCATCAGGCTCCTCCCGTTCGACGACCCCCGCGCGGTGAGGATCCTCGAGGTGGTGCCCGAGCAGCGCCGGCACACCTCGGTGCACGCCGCTGATTCCCGCGGGGTGACATCGGCCACCGAGGCCTTCCGGCTGATCCTCACGCGCCTGCGCGGCGGGCGGTTGCTGCTCGCCACCGGCTTGTATCGCATGTACCCCGTGGTTGCGCGCAACCGCAGCCTGATCGGGCGCTTCGTGCCCGACCTGCCGCGGCCGCCGGTGGCCTAGCGCCCGGCCGTGCCCCGGGGCGGTGCCCCTGGCGCCTAGCCCTGCCCAGGGTGGCGGCGCGCCACGTAGTCCTCCACGAACAGCAGGCTGTCCCCCGCCCTGCGCACCACCTGCAGCAGCTCGTTCATGGTGGCGACCTCCTCCACCTGCTCGGTCACGTACCACTGCAGGAACGCCTCGGTGGCCGGGTCGCGGTGCTCGCGCGCCAGGTGCACCAGCTCATCGATCCAGCGCGTCACCTGCTCCTCCTGCGCCAGCGCGGCGGCCACCAGGGACTCGACCGACTCGAATGCCCCGACCGGCGGCTCCTGCCCCGGGATATCCACCGGGCCGCCGGTGTCGAGCACGTACCGGAAGATCTTCATGGCGTGGCCGTGCTCCTCGTCGGCCTGCCGTGCGAAGAAGCCCGACAGCTCGGGCAGCCCCTCGCCCTCGAGCCACGCGGACATGGCGAGGTACTGGAAGTGCGCGGCGAACTCGCGCCCCATCTGAGTGCACAGGGCCATGCGAACAGCGTCGTCGGGCGTCATCGGGCGTTCCTCCTTGGAGTCGGGATACGTCGAGTGTAAGCGGGGCCGGCCATGGCGTGGGCCGGAATCACGTGCTCGGGTCGCGGCCCTCGGCGCGAAGCCGCTTGGCCCGCTCGGCGCGCGTGGCGCCGACGATGATCACCGTGAGGGGCACCGCCCAGAAGATGCCGTAGAGGAATCCGCGGCCGTTGGGCTGGTTGAGCAGGGCGATGTGCGCGAGCCACAGCACGATGGTGGACACCACGAAGGTCACGAGCACCTGCACGCCCACGTGCAGGTCCTCCCACTTCGTGAGCGCAGATGGCCGGTCGTTCACCGGCGGGAGGATACGCCCCCGGCTACCGTGCGCGCATGAACCGTGACGACGCTTGGCGGCAGGCCAGCGAGTGGATGGGCAGCCTCGCCGACCTCGACGGCGCGGCGGCGGTGCTCGAGTGGGACCGCGAGACCATCATGCCCCCGGGAGCGGCCGAGGCACGGGGGGCGCAGTTGGCCATGCTCGCCGGCCTGCGCCACCGGCACCTGCTCGATCCGTCGGTGTCCGAGGCCATCGACGTGGTGGCCGACTCCGATGACCCCTGGCAGGCCGCGAGCGCCCGTATCGCGGTGCGGGAGCGCGATCGGGCGCAGCGGGTGCCCGAGTCGCTGGTCACCGCGCTCGCGGAGCAGTCGTCGCGCAGCGTGGCCACGTGGGGCGAAGCCCGTCCCGCCGGCGACGTCTCCGCATGGCTGGCCGAGCTCACCCCCCTGGTGGACCTCACGCGCGAGCAGGCAGCGGCGCTGGCCGACGGCGGAGATCCCTACGACGCCCTCATCGACCTCTACGAGCCCGGCACCACCTTCGCCATGCTCGAACCGGTGCTGTCCGACCTCGCCGAGCGCGTGCGCCCCCTGGTGGATGCGCTCGCCGGCACCGGCGGGCCCGCCCTGCCCACCGGCCCCTGGGACGACGCCGCCCAGATGGCGCTGGCAGCCGATGTCGCCCGCGACATCGGCTTCGACGACCGGCGCGGCATTGTGGGGCGCACTGCGCATCCGGTGACCATGGGCCTCGGGGCGGGCGACACCCGGCTGTCCACCCGCGTGGATACCAGCGAGCCCCTCTCCTGCATCATGGCCGTGCTGCACGAGGGCGGGCACGCCCTCTACGACCAGGGCATACCCGAGCACCGCCGGCGCACGCTGGCCGGCGATGCGCCCTCGCTCGGTGCGCACGAGAGCCAGTCCCGCTTCTGGGAAAACCACGTGGGTCGCTCCCCGGCGTTCTGGGAGCGCCTCTCCCCCTCCCTCGCCGCGGCGTTCCCCGATGCCGCGGCAGGGCTCGCGCCCGGCGACTACGTGCGCGCCCTCAACCGCGTGGAGCGCCAGCCGATACGCGTGGAGAGCGACGAGGTCACCTACGACCTGCACATCGTGCTGC
>JBJTJN010000082.1:0-22093 GCA_046095485.1 Actinomycetota bacterium | reverse complement strand
CGGGCTGCGGGCATAAACCCGTACCCGGCGCGGTTCGCCGGCCGCATCCCCGTGGCAGAGGCTCAGGACATCGGCGAGCCGCTCGAGGCCGGTGACGAGGCCCCGGGCCAGGTGGCCGTGGCGGGCCGCCTGGTGGCCCGGCGTGGCCAGGGCAAGACGGTGTTCGCCGACATCGAGGACCGCACCGGGGCCATCCAGGCCTGGGCCACCCTCGACCGCCTTGGCGAGCAGGGGCTCGGCGTGCTGGCCGAGGCCCACGTGGGGGACATCATCGGCGTGCGCACCACGCTGCGCGGTGAGGTGTCGGTGGCCGCCGACTCCGTGGAGATGCTGGCCAAGTCGCTGCGCCCGCCGCCCGATCGCCACGCGGGCCTGAAGGACCCCGAGACCCGCTACCGCCAGCGCTACCTCGACCTCATGGCGTCCGACGAGGTGCGCGCGCAGTTCGTCACCCGTGCGCGCGCCATCGCCGGCGTGCGCAGGTTCCTCGACGACCGGGGCTTCATCGAGGTGGAGACCCCCGTGCTGCAGCCCATCTACGGCGGGGCGGCCGCGCGGCCCTTCACCACGCACCACAACGAGCTCGATCGCGACCTCTACCTGCGCATCGCCACCGAGCTCTACCTCAAGCGCTGCCTCGTGGGCGGGCTCGAGAAGGTGTACGAGATCGGCAAGGACTTCCGCAACGAGGGCGTGTCGTTCAAGCACAACCCCGAGTTCACGATGCTCGAGACCTACGAGGCCTACGCCGACTACGAGGACGTCGCGGCCATGCTCGAGGAGATGGTGGCGGCCGCCGCGGTGCAGGCCACGGGCGGCACGGTGATCCCCTGGAAGGGCGGCGAGATCGACCTCACGCCGCCCTGGCGCCGCGTGCGCCTGACCGACGCCCTCGAGGAGGCCAGCGGCATCGACGTGCTGGCACACCCCGACGCGGCCGATCTTCGCGCCCGCATGCGCGCCGCGGGCATGGACGCCCCCGACACCGCGCCGTGGGGCAAGCTCGTGGACGGCATCCTCACCCAGGCGCTGGAGCCCCAGCTGGTGCAGCCCACGATCCTGCTCGACTACCCGCTGGAGCTCTCGCCCTTCGCCAAGCGACGCGAGGACGATCCGCGCCTGGTGGAGCGATTCGAGGCCTTCTGCGGCGGCATGGAGATCGCCAACGCCTTCTCGGAGCTCAATGATCCCGATGACCAGCGCGAGCGATTCGCCATGCTGCAGGCCGATCGCGAGGCCGGCGACGACGAGGCGCAGCCAGCGGATGAGGACTTCCTCACGGCCCTCGAGCACGGCATGCCGCCCACCGGGGGCCTCGGCCTGGGGCTCGACCGGCTCGTGATGCTGCTGACCGACCGGCACTCCATCCGCGAGGTCATCCTGTTCCCCGCAATGCGCACGTAGGTTGCGGTGGGGCGCTGAGGTGATAGCGTCCCGCGCCGTTTCGACGTGCACGAACTAACTGGAAGGTCACATGGCGAAGCCGCGCGGACGCGGGCGTATCAAGAAGAAGAAGGGTGGGGCGCCTGCGCCGCGCAAGCGTCGCCCGCTTCTGTCCGCTGAGGAGCTCGACTGGAAGAACGTCTCCTCACTGCGTCGGTTCCTGTCGGAGCGGGGCAAGCTCCGCTCCCGTCGCATCACGGGCCTCTCGCGTCGCCAGCAGACCCAGCTGGCCCAGGCCGTGAAGCGCGCGCGCATCATGGGCCTGCTGGCGTACCCCGACCAGGACCGCTCGGTCAAGGCGCACCGCGCCGCGAGCGGGGTGTCGGCGGGCGTGCCCGAGGGCGTCGAGGGCGTGGCCGATGAGGTGCTCGTCGAGGAGATCATCGAGGTCGAGGGCGACGGCACCGAGCTGGTGGATGCCGAGGTGATCGAGGTGATCGAGGAGATCGAGGAGCCGGTGGCCGTGGGCGCCGGCGATCCCGAGGACGCCGAGGCGTAGTTCCCCGCGGGCCCTGGCCCGCGCGCAGGGGCAAGGGACGGACAAGTGGCACCCGCCGCACGGCCGCTCGGCAGCCGCGCGTCGGGGCCCGCTGTCATCATCTCCCAATGGAAATGGGTGCTTGTCCGGCCTGCGACGCCGCCCTCACATGGCGGCACAACGGCCTCTGGTGCGACCGCTGTCACCGCAAGGTGGAGACGTGTTGCGAAGGCGCCCCGCAGCAGTGCGCGAATCCGGCGCCTGCAGGCGACCGAACAGGCTCGCAGGAGCCCTGACCGGTGCTACCGTCATCACCCACTGCATCAGCCGTTTACGGCCCCTGACGGGGCCCCTGGAGGATTGAGGCACGATGTTCGAACGCTTCACCGAGCGCGCCCGCCAAGTGGTCGTCCTGGCCCAGGAAGAGGCGCGAACCCTCAAGCACAATTACATCGGCACCGAGCACATCCTGCTCGGCCTGCTGCGTGAGGAAGAGGGCCTTGCTGCCCGCGTGCTGGAGGGCCTGGAGATCACGGTGGAGGAGGTGCGCGCCCAGGTGATCCGCATCGGCGGATCGGGCGCGGAGGACACCTCGGGCCAGATCCCGTTCACCCCGCGGGCCAAGACGGTGCTCGAGCTCGCGCTGCGCGAGGCGCTGTCGCTGGGCCACAACTACATCGGCACCGAGCACATCCTCCTCGGCCTCGTGCGCGAGAACGAGGGCGTTGCCGCGAGGATCCTCGCCGACTTCGACGCCGACTCCGAGAAGATCCGCAACGAGATCATCCGCATGCTCTCGGGTCCGGGCCGCAGGCAGGGCCAGGGCAGCGGCGGCGGTGGCGGCAGCACCCAGTCGGGCGACAAGAAGTCGAGCAAGCTGCTCGACCAGTTCGGCCGCAACCTCACCAAGCTCGCCGCCGACGGCAAGCTCGACCCCGTCGTCGGTCGCCAGAAGGAGATCGAGCGGGTCATGCAGATCCTGGCCCGCCGCACCAAGAACAACCCGGTGCTCATCGGCGAGCCGGGCGTGGGCAAGACCGCCGTGGTCGAGGGCCTCGCCCAGCGCATCTCGTCGGGCCAGGTTCCCGAGCTGCTGCGCGGCAAGCAGATCTACACGCTCGACCTCGCGGCCCTGGTGGCCGGGTCGAAGTACCGCGGTGAGTTCGAGGAGCGCCTCAAGAAGGTGATGAAGGAGATCAGCCAGCGCGGCGACATCATCCTGTTCATCGACGAGATCCACAACCTCGTGGGCGCGGGCGCCGCGGAGGGCGCCATCGACGCCGCCAGCATCCTCAAGCCGGCGCTTGCGCGCGGCGAGCTGCAGACCGTGGGCGCCACCACGCTCGACGAGTACCGCAAGTACCTCGAGCGCGACTCCGCCCTCGAGCGCCGCTTTCAGCAGGTGAAGGTGGACCAGCCGTCGATCGAGGAGACCGAGCAGATCCTGCGCGGGCTGCGCGATCGCTACGAGGACCACCACAAGGTGAGCATCACCGACGAGGCCCTCGAGGCCGCCTCGGTGCTGTCCGACCGCTACATCTCGGAGCGCTTCCTGCCCGACAAGGCGATCGACCTCATCGACGAGGCCGCCAGCCGCATGCGCATCCGCACCATGACGGCTCCGCCGAGCTACCGCGAGCTCGAGGACGAGATCGAGACGGTGCGCAAGGACAAGGAAGCCGCCATCGAGGCGCAGGAGTTCGAGAAGGCCGCGAACCTGCGTGACACCGAGCGGCGCCTCACCAACAAGAAGCGCGACCTCGAAGAGGAGTGGAAGGCCGAGGACGCCCCCCGCCCGAGCATCGGCGAGGAGGAGATCGCCGACATCGTCTCGATGTGGACGGGCATCCCGGTGTTCAAGCTCACCGAGGCCGAGACCCAGAAGCTGCTCCGCATGGAGGACGAGCTGCACAAGCGGGTCATCGGCCAGGACGCCGCCATCACGGCCACCAGCCGTGCCATCCGGCGTGCCCGCGCGGGCATCAAGGACCCCAAGCGGCCGGCCGGCTCGTTCATCTTCCTGGGCCCGTCGGGCGTGGGCAAGACCGAGCTCGCCCGCACGCTGGCCGAGTTCCTGTTCGGCGACGAGCAGGCGCTCATCCAGGTGGACATGTCCGAGTACATGGAGAAGCACGCGGTGTCGCGCCTCGTGGGATCCCCGCCCGGCTACGTCGGCTACGACGAGGGCGGCCAGCTCACCGAGCAGGTGCGCCGCAAGCCCTACTCGGTGATCCTGCTCGACGAGATCGAGAAGGCCCACCCCGAGGTGTTCAACATCCTCCTGCAGATCCTCGAGGACGGACGCCTTACCGACGCCCAGGGGCGCCAGGTGGACTTCCGCCACGCGATCGTGATCATGACGTCCAACATCGGCGCGGCCACCATCACGCGCTCGACCCCGCTGGGATTCAGCGTGGCCGAGGAGGGTGGCGGCATGGACTACGACGACATGAAGTCGCGCATCATGGGCGAGCTCAAGAAGGTGTTCCGCCCCGAGCTGATCAACCGCATCGACGAGATCATCGTCTTCCACCAGCTGTCGAAGGACGAGATCAAGTCGATCATCGACCTCATGCTGGTGCGGCTGCAGAAGCAGCTGTCGGAGCAGGGCGTGTCGATCCAGCTCACCGACGACGCCAAGGACCTGCTGGTGGAGGAGGGCTACGACCCGGCCATGGGCGCGCGCCCGCTGCGCCGGGCCATCCAGCGCCTTCTGGAGGACCCGCTCGCCGACGAGCTGCTGCACGGCACGCTCACCGAGGGCCTGGTGATCGTGGTCGACCGTGACGGCGACAAGATGGTGATGGAGCGGCGTGAGGCCCCCGAGGCGCCTGCCGCGCCTGAGGCCGTCGCCGTGGGCGCCGAGTCGGATGGTGACTCCGAGTAGCGCACGCACCGGCCGCGGGGTTGCCCCCGCAGCCGGTGACCGTGCACTCGCAGCACGCGATGCGCCCCCTCACGGGGGCGTTTTCGTGCCCGGCGTGTGGCGGGGAGCCCGCGCGCGTGCAATCCTCGGTGCTTGCGCACGCGAATTCCGCAGGAAGCGGGGGATCGCGGGTGGAATTACGGACGGAAGGTGAGGGGGTGATGACGACGTCGACCGACAGGGAACGGTCCGCGCAGGCGGACCCGCCCGGGGCCAGCGCCCCGCGAACCGGCCTGCCGTACCCCGGCCCCGCACTCGAGCCGCGCCCGCCACGCGGCATCGTCGCGCTCGTCACCCAGGCCGTGCTCCTGCTGCTGGGTGCCCTCGGCGCATACCAGATCGGACGCAGGGTCGATCTCGGCGACGCCCTCGGCGAGCCCTGGCACTACTTCGCGTACATCGGCGTAATCGCCCTGGGCGCGATCATCGGGTGGGGAGTGGGCGGCCTCATCGCGCGCTGGCTGCCCTCGCGCATGCGCGCCATCGACCGCGCGGCCGACAAGCGATCGGCCGGCGAGCTCATCGTGGGCGCCCTCGGGCTGGTGGTGGGCCTGGTGGCCGCCGCGCTGGCCGGGGTGGCCGTGGCCCGCCTTCCCGTGGTGGGGCCGTACCTGCTGCTGCCGGTCGTGCTGCTGGTGGCCTACATCTTCACGCGCATCGCCGCGCGCAAGCACGCGGACATCCTGCGCCTGGTGGGCATCCGCTCGCGCAGCGCGTCGTCGGTGGCGCCGCGCCTCATAGACTCCAGCGCCATCATCGACGGCCGCATCATCGATGTGATGGACGCCCGATTCATGCCCGGCCAGATCGTCATCCCTGCCTTCGTGCTCGAGGAACTCCAGCGCCTGGCCGACTCGGCCGACCCCGAGAAGCGCCAGCGCGGACGCCGTGGGCTCGACCTCGTGGAGCGCATCCGCGAGGTGGGCGACCAGCGCGTGCAGATCCGCACCGGCGAGGTGGCGGGCGATGGCGTGGACGCCAAGCTCGTGAACCTGGCGCGCGACATGCACGCGTGCATCGTCACCACCGACTACGGGCTCAACAAGGTGGCGCGCATCCAGGGCATCGAGGTGCTCAACATCAATGAACTGGCCATCGCGCTCAAGCCCGTGGCGCTGCCGGGCGAGACCCTCAGCGTGCGCGTCATCCGCGAGGGCCGTGAATACGACCAGGGCGTGGGCTACCTCGACGACGGCACCATGGTGGTGGTGGAGGGCGGTCGCGCGCTGGTAGGCGGTGAGGTCGCCGATGTCGAGGTGACCAGCGCCATCCAGAACCCGTCAGGGAAGATGATCTTCGCGCGCATCCCGGCCACCGGCCGGTGAGGACCGCCGCGGTCATCGTGGCCGCCGGGTCGGGTGACAGGCTCGGAGCCGAGGTGCCCAAGGCCTTCGTGCGGGTGGCGGGCCTTCCGCTGGTCACGTGGTCGGCGCGGGCATTCGACGAGGCCCCCGAGGTGGAGTGCATCGTGATCGCCTGCCCGCCGGGTGGCGAGGATGACATGGCCGAGGCCATCGCCGGCCACGCCGACGTGCATGCCATCGTGCCGGGGGGCACCAGCCGGCAGCGCTCGGTGGCCGCCGCGCTGGCGGCGGTGCCCGACGACGTCGAGGCCATCCTCGTGCACGACGCCGCGCGCCCGCTCATCACCCCCGCGCTGGTGTCGCGCCTGGTGGCGCGCCTGCGGTCGGCCCCGGCGGTGATCGCCGCCGCGCCGGTGGCCGACACGCTCAAGCGCGCGGGGGAGTCGGGCACGGTGCTGGACACCGTCGACCGCGCCGGGCTGTGGGGGGCCCAGACCCCGCAGGCATTCCGGGCCGACACCCTGCGCTGGGTCTTCGCCGACGCCGACGACGCCGAGCTCGGATCGGCCACCGACTGCGCGGGGATGGCCGAGCGCCGCGACGTGCAGGTGCTGCTGCACGACCCGGGCACGCCCAACTTCAAGGTGACCACGCCGGCCGACCTGCGGCTCGCCGAGGTGCTGCTGGGTACCGGCCGCATCGCGTAACGTCCCGCGCCGGTGCTCACCGACTACCACCTCCACCTGCAGCCTGACGGCCCAGAGGCCCGCGAGGCCGACCGCCATCGCTGGGACGCCGACGGCGGCCCGCGCACGCCCGCGTGGATCGGCCGCTACGTGGATGCCGCCCGGGCGCGCGCGGTGGACGAGATCGCCATCACCGAGCACGTGCACCGGTTCGCCCAGGTGCGCGACTGGCACCCCAACCCGTGGTGGCAGGCCGAGGCCACGGAGGACCTGGGCGACCACTGCGCGGCGCTGGCCGCCGCGCGTGATGAGGGCCTGCCCGTGCTGATCGGCATCGAGATGGACTGGATCCCGGGGCGCGAGGACGACATCCGCGCGCTGCTGGCCTCGCAGCCATTCGACATCGTGCTGGGCTCGGTGCACTGGCTGGGCGACCTTGCCGTGGATCACCCCGACTACCCGTGCTGGGACTCCCTCGGCCCCGACGAGACCTGGGGCCTGTACCTCGACGAGCTGGTGGCCGCCGCGCGAAGCGGGCTGTTCGACGTGCTGGCGCATCCCGATCTTCCCAAGGTGTTCGGCACGCCCATGCCGGCGTCACTCGAATCCCGGCGCGACGACGCCATCGCGGCCATCGCCGAGTCGGGCGTGGCGGTGGAGTGCTCGTCGGCGGGGCTCAGGAAGCCCTGCAAGGCGCTGTATCCCGACCCCGACTGGCTCGCGGCGTTCCGCGCGGCAGGCGTGCCGGTGACCCTCAGCAGCGACGCCCACCGCCCCGAGGACGTCGCGCGCGACTACCCCACGGCGGTCGCGGCGCTGCGCGGCGTGGGCTATGAGACCATCACGCGATTCCGGTCGCGCAAACCCGAGCAGGTGGAGATCCGATGGGCATGAGAGTGGGACTCGGCGTGGATGCGCACCGGCTGGAGCCGGGCGTGCCGCTGGTGCTGGGGCTCATCGCCTTCGAGCACCCCACGGGCCTCGCGGGCCATTCCGATGGCGACGTGGTGGCGCACTCGGTATGCGACGCCCTGCTCGCGGCATCGGGCGGCCCGGACATCGGCGTGCTGTTCCCATCCGGGGCGGACGAGTGGAAGGGCGTCACCGGCGCCGCCATGATCGCCCACGTGCTGGAGTGGATGGCGGGGGAGGGGGCCGAGCCGGTCAACGTGCACGCGGTGATCGTGTGCGAGAGCCCGCGCATCGGGCCGCACCGCGACGCCATGCAGGAGGCCCTCACGCGCGCGGTGGGCGCGCCGGTGTCGGTGCATGCCACCACCACCGACCAGATGGGCTTCACCGGCCGCGGCGAGGGGATCTCGTGCCAGGCCGTGGCGCTGGTCGAGGTGAGCGGGTGACCGTACGGCTCCACTCGACCCTCACGGGTCGCGATGAGCCCCTGCAGCCGGATGACCACGGGGTCGTCGGCATCTACGCGTGCGGTCCCACGGTGTACTCGCGCATCCACATCGGCAACGCGCGCCCCTTCGTGGTGTTCTCGGTGCTCAAGCGCTACCTCGAGCGCCGGGGCATGCGCGCGCGCCTGGTCATCAACGTCACGGACGTCAACGACAAGATCTACGACACCGCCCGGGCCGAGGGCATCCCGTCCACGGAGCTCGCGGAGCGCTGCACCCGTCAGTACATCGAGGACACCGACCTGCTCGGCCTCGGGCGCCCCGACGCCGAGCCGCTGGTCACCGGATGCATGGGCGAGATCGTGGCGCTCATCGCCGATCTGGTGGCCCGCGACCTGGCCTACGCCGCCGGCGGGGATGTCTACTTCCGCGTGCGGGCCTTCCCCGGGTACGGGCGGCTTTCGCGACGCAACCCCGACGACATGGCCGACACCGACCCCGGTGACCTGAAGGAGGACCCCCTCGACTTCGCCCTCTGGAAGGGGCTGAAGGAGGGCGAGGACGCCTCGTGGGACTCCCCCTGGGGCCCCGGCCGCCCGGGCTGGCACATCGAGTGCTCGGCCATGGCCGAGCGCGAGCTCGGCACCGGGTTCGCGGTGCATGGCGGCGGCATCGACCTCGTCTTTCCGCATCACGAGAACGAGATCGCCCAGAGCGAGGGAGCCCGCGGGGAGCCCTTCGCGCGCATCTGGATGCACAACGAGATGCTCGAGCTCAGCGACAGCAAGATGAGCAAGAGCATCGGCAACATCGCGCTGCTCGCCGACGTGGTGGAGCAGTGGGGCGCCGACACCGTGATCGCCTACTTCATGCAGAGCCATTACCGCTCGCGGCTGCCGTTCTCGGATGAGCGCATGCAGGACGCCCAGGCCGCGTGCCGGCGCATCCGCAACGCCGTGCGCGCCCTCGACAGGGCGCTCGACGACCCCGGGGACGCCAACGACGCCGATCTCGCCGCCGCCGTGGTGGATGCCCGTACGCGCTTCTTCGACGCCATGGATGACGACTTCGGCACCCCGGGCGCGATGGCCGCCATCTTCGACCTGGTGCGCGCCATCAACCAGGCGCTTGAGCGCGGCCGTCCGGCCGAGGGGCAGCTGCAGGAGGTGCGGCTCGAGCTCGCAGGGCTGCTCGACATGCTGGGGCTCGCGGGGCTGGCCGAGCCCGGGGGTGATTCCGAGGTGCCGGCTGATGTGCTCGACCTGCTGCGCCGCCGCGAGGACGCCCGGGCCGCCCGCGACTTCGCCGAGGCCGACGCCCTGCGCGACGCCATCGCGGCGCAGGGCTTCGAGGTGCGCGACGGCCCCGACGGCGCCGAGGTCGTCCCGGCCTCATGAGCACGCGGCGCCCGGGCAGGCGCCCGCGCAAGCCCGACGCCGAGGGCCCGGTGCTGGTGTACGGCCGCAACCCCGTGCGCGAGCTCATCCGCGCCGGTCGCAGGCCCGTGAGCGAGGTATGGGCGCTGGAGCAGGCGGCCGACGACCCCGTGCTGCAGGGCGTGAGCGTGCAGGTGAAGAGCCGCGAGGCCCTGGCGCGCCTCGCGGGCACCGGCGACCACCAGGGCGTGGTGGCCATCACCGAGGACTACCCCTACGCCGACCCTCAATCAGTGCTTGAGGGTTCCGGCCCCATCATGGTGCTCGACGAGGTGCAGGACCCCCGCAACCTCGGGGCGGTGGCCCGCGTGGCCGACGCCGCGGGCTTCGCGGGGCTGGTCATCCCCACGCGCGGGAGCCCGGGAATCACCGCGGTGGCCTGCAAGGCATCGGCGGGCGCGGTGGAGCACCTGCACATCGCCCGGGTGGGCTCGATCGTCGCATTCATCAACGATCTGGCGGGTTCCGGGCGCTGGGCGGCAGGGGCCGATGCCGATGCCGGCACCGACTACCTGGAGCTCGCGTGGGACCCCTCCGCGGTCATCGTTCTGGGTGCCGAGGGCGCGGGGCTCCGCCCCCGGGTGCGCGAGGTGTGCGACCGCCTCGTGCGCATTCCCATGCGGGGGAGCGTGGGGTCCCTGAACCTCTCCACGGCCGCTGCGGTGCTGGCATTCCAGGCCGTCGCGGGGGACGGATTTGGCTCCAGAGGTTGACAGCGTCTGACGCGACCGGTATCAATCCCGCATCTCTTACCTTCAAGTGCACATTCAGGGTATGTCTAAGGTGAAGGTTGAGGGATCGGGCACCGCCCGCCGAAACGCCGAAATGGAGTGAGAATGGGAGCCGCCGCCCGCAGGCTGACCGACCTGGACCAGCAGGGCCATGTCGACATCGTCGACGAGGGCCTGGTGCGCCGAGCGCGCGCCGGCGACCAGCAGGCCATGGACCAGATCATCGCCCGGTACCGGGGCTTCGTGCGGCTCAAGGCCAGCGCGTACTTCCTGGCCGGCGGAGACTCCGAGGACCTCATCCAGGAGGGCCTCATCGGCCTGTTCAAGGCCGTGCGCGACTACCGGCCGGAGCGCGAGGCGTCGTTCCGCTCGTTCGCCGAGCTGTGCGTCACGCGCCAGATCATCACGGCCATCAAGACCGCCGCGCGCAACAAGCACACCCCCCTCAACACCTACGTGTCGTTTAGCAACACGCGCGCCGGCAGCGAGCAGGAGACCACGCTCGCGGACGTCCTCCCCGACGATCCGGTCACCGACCCCATCAACCAGGCCATCTCCACCGAGGAGCTCCAGAGCCTGGTCGAGTGCCTCGGCAAGGTGCTGAGCCCGCTCGAGAGCCAGGTGCTCGCGATGTACCTCGAGGGGCGCTCGTACGAGGAGGTCGCCGAGAAGCTCGAGTGCAACCCCAAGAGCGTCGACAACGCCCTGCAGCGCGTCAAGCGCAAGGTGGAGGTGCACCTCAAGGACCGCGAGGTTCTCGACCTGGGGTAGAGGCTTATCCCAACCCTCAACCAGAGGGTGAGGCTTGATGTGGTGGGCTCCTTATGCATCGGGATTGCGAACCGTCGCGAGACGGGATCGGCATTTGCGGCAGCCGCAAATGCGGGATCCCCGGCTCCGATGTTCGCCATCCCGATGCATGAGGAGCCTCCCCGGCGTTCGCGCCCTGTCGGCTAGGTTTCCTTCGTCCATCTTCGGCCTGAGGAACTCATGAGCGCACCCGTCCTGGTTGGCTATGACCGCAGTGATTCGTCCAAGCGCGCGCTGCAGCGCGCCATCGAGCGCTGCAACGAGAAGCACGCCCCGCTGCTCGTGGTGGCCATCCACGAGGCCATCCTCGACCCCACGGGCCCGCGCGCCTTCGGCACGATGGGCGACGGCAGCCCCATGCAGGGCCCGTTCCCCGAGATGCCGGACGTCCACGAGGCCCTGCAGGAGGCCCGCGACCTGGTGGAGGACGGCGCGGTGGCCAAGGCCGAGTACGCGTGGGCCATCGGCGAGCCGGCCGCGCTCATCGTGGAGACAGCCCAGGACTACAAGGCGCAGCTCGTGGTGGTGGGCCACACCCACCATGGGTTCCTCGGCAAGGTGTTCGGCGCCGACATCTCGACCGAGGTCGAGAAGCACGCGGGCTGCCCCGTCGAGGTGGTCGACTAGAACCCCCGGTGCGCGCGGTGCGCGCCACGCCGGAGTAGCTCAGTTGGTCAGAGCACCTGTCTTGTAAACAGGGGGTCGCCGGTTCGAATCCGGCCTCCGGCTTGCCTTCCATGCCCGCATCCTAGGACCAGGTTCACCCGGCCCCTCGGATTCAGGCCGATGCAGGGGCCTATTGCAACGGACCCCAGCTGACCGACAACTCCGGCTGAGCAGACCGCGTGATGCGCGTCAGGCCGGTGCCATCAGGGCGGATCAGGTACACGTCGTAGTTGCCCTCGTGGTTCGACGCGAAGGCGATCCGGTCGCCTGCAGGCGACCAGGCGGGGGTGACGGCACCGCTCATGACCGGGAAGATGCCCCCGGGTGCGAACCTCGGGATGTCCTTCGGGAAGTCGGTGATGCGCCTGAGGCCCGTGCCATCCGCGTTCAGCACTATCAGCTGCCCCACGCCGTCCTCCACCGTCTGCGTGACGATGCGCCGGCCGTCGGGCGACCACCCACGGCTCTCGCGATCATTGATTCCACGTGTGAGGCGCGTGCCCGCGCCGCCCCCTGCCGGCATCACCCAGATGTCCTGCTGGTTGGCGGGGTCGCTCTCGTCCTGGTCGGTCGCGTACAGCAGCTGCGATCCGTCGGGTGAGTACTTGGGGCCCACGTGCTGCGTCGGCGGGGCGGTGAAGGTCAGCTGGCGCACGTCACCGCCATCGGGATCCATGGTGTAGATCTCGTAGTTGCCGTCGGCGTCGCTGGTGAATGCAATGCGCGACCCATCCGGGGCCCAATGCGGCACCAGGCTCCACTTCCGGCCCGTATTCAGCACCACGGGTGGGCCGCCCGCGCGATCGATCGCCTGAATCGACGAGCCACCAGGATTCACCTGCGAGTACACCACCCGGGTGGTATCCGGCGACAGGGAACTGTGCGCCTGCACGCCCGGGGACGAGGTGACCCGCTGGATGCCGGACCCATCCGGGCGCATGGTGAACACGTGCCCCTGGCCGTTGCCTGCATACCGGGTGAAGCTGATGACCGACTCAGGGGGGGCCTGGGCACCGCACGCTGCCAGGGCGGTGGCAGCCAGTACGGCAGCCCCGCCAAGGGCAGCGGCGCGAAGCCGCCCCGGCCAGCGGGTCAACGGCTGACCACCCCCGGGGCCGGCGTGGCGCCCGGGCGGTAGAGGCGCGTGATGTCGCCCTGCAGGCGCGGGTTGACGGGATTCACCGTGCGCACCCCGGTGCCGCGGCGGAAGTCCAGGCGGCGGAGGTCCGTGCGCAGCGTGGCGAGGCCCCGCGAAAGCTCGAACAGGTAGACGCCGTGCGTGAGGTCGGCCACCGTGCGGAAGTCGGTCTCATCGGTTTCCCCCACCTCGTCCCCCGGCGCACCAATGGGGTCCGACACGTTGCGCGCCACCGACATCAACCCGGCCTGCGCCTCCAGGCGGTTGCGCGGCGTGACCTTGCTGAGGAAGGCGCTGTAGAACGACGCCCTCACGAAACGGTCGCGCGAGTTCGTGTTGCCGGGGATCGTCACGTTGCGCGTGGCGTTCGAGAAGTCGTAGGGCGCGAGCAGCGCCAGGGCATCGTCGAGCACGGTGTTGGTGGTCACCCGGTACTGACGGCCGTGGTGGATGACCGGCACCCCGTTGAGGTACTCGATCACCGCCGAGTCGCCCGAGCGGTCCTCCACGCTGAGCGACAGGCGGATGGTGTGACCATCCATCACCACCTGCACGGGCTGGATGCGGGGAAGGAGGGCGATGGCCTGATCGACCGTGGCCGCGTTGTCGAGCACGTACTGCACGTACATGCCCACCTGCACGCCCTGCCGCGAGGTGTCGCGCGGGCCGTAGTCCTGCGCGTAGAGCCAGAGCCCGTGCGCGGCGAGGCCCTTCTCGTTCATGCCGTCCGACACGGCGGCGTCATAGTTGCCAACCACCACGCTGCCGTAGCGGGAGGTCCACCGGGCGGGGTTCGCCGTGACCACGCGCTGGGGCCCGAAGTTGGCCGCCGACTTGCGGAGCCCGCGCGGCAGCACGTGCAACTTGGGCTGCGATGACCCCCACCAGTCCATGCTGCGGCTCGCGAGCACTGCGACGGAATTGTCGTTCCAGAGGATCCTGGTGCAGGCCGCGGCAACCGAGGCCGTGGAGCCGACGATCACCGCGATCGCAAGGGCCACGAGCCACCCGCGCCGCTCCCGGGATCGGGCCATCAGCGAGCCCGCAGGGTGAGCCGTCGCGTGGCCGGCGGCGTGGCCACACCGTTCCGCACGGCCGAGACGCGCATCACCCACCTGCCGGATCGCACCGCGCGGCCCTTCACGCGCCCGTTGATGAACACGCGGTTCTGACCGGCATCAGCGCCGGGGCGCCCCGCACGAATCGCGTAGGTGTAGACCCGCTTGGGTGCCGCACGGTTGTAGAAGGTCATGCGCACGGCGCCTTTCTCGTCAATCGGGAGGAGGACATGAGGTGACCATACAACGCCCGCGGCGGGAAGCGGCAGACGCCGGGTTTTCCCCGTCCAGCAATTCCGCCAGCGTCACCGGCTCCAGGCGCTTCTTCTGGAGCGCGCGCCTTGCGGGGAGGAACATAGCTAGTGCAACGGCGTGAGGCTTAAGTGTGTCTTTGAGTAGTCGCCAGGCGCAGGAGACACACTGATGCCAGCCTTGCGGATACTGGCGGCGTTCGCCGGAGCCTCGGTGCTTGTCGCCCGCCAGCACCTTCAGCGAATAGTTGAGCGGCACCAGCGCCGGGTCATCCGGCGTCCCGCCTCAGGCTAAGGCGATAGGCCAGTGACCTTTAGGAGGTGGCTTCTGGGAGGTCGTCACGTGTGCAACATTACTGACGGTTCCCGACCATCCTCACCGGGGGTCCCCCTTGGACTTCCTCGCGATCGACTTCGAGACGGCGAACTCGGCCCGGTCATCTCCATGCGCAATCGGCCTCACCGTCGTCGAGGGCGGACGAGTCACCGAGACGCAGTCGCAGATCATCCGGCCTTCTGAGGGGTTCGACTACCTCGATCCCTATAACGAGATGATCCACGGCATCACCGACGCGCAGATCGAGGCTGCTCCGGACTTCGAGCAGATCTGGGCAGGGGTCGCCCGGGACATCGAGGGGAAGGTGATCGTCGCCCACAACGCCGCGTTCGACACCGGCGTGCTGCGCGACACGCTGGATGTCATCGGCGCCCCGTGGCCGAACGTCGATTACGTCTGCACGATGGTGCTCTCAAGGCGGGTGCTCAGCCTCGACTCCTACCGGCTCCCGTACGTGACCGAGTCGCTGGGAGTCACATTCGATGACCACCACGACGCAGGCGCCGACTCGCGTGCGGCGGCGGAAGTGCTGCTCCGTCTCTCCGATATGCAGAGCGCGTCTGACCTGGACGCCCTGCTCGGTTCTGTAGGCGTGCGGCGCGGGCTCATTCGAAGTGACTCCTGGAGGGGCTGCACGCGCCTCTCGACCGGGGGTGGGTCGGGCGCACGCCCGGTCATCGGCGAAGTCAACGAGAACGCTGATCCCGATCACCCGCTCTATGGGCTGAACGTCTGCTTCACCGGTGCCCTGCAGACGATGACGCGCCAAGACGCGTGGGATCGCCTCTGCGACGTGGGTGGGAGCCCAGAGAAGGGCGTCACGAAGCAGACGAACATCCTCGTCGTGGGCGCGCAGGACCCGCGGGCACTCCGGCCCGGGGCGACGCGCTCCTCGAAGGAGGAGAAGGCATCGGCGCTCCGCGCGTCCGGCCAGGCGATCGAGGTCATGGGCGAGGATGACTTCATCGCGTTGGTCGGCGATATCGCCTCCGAGGGTGAGCGCGGGTTGCCTGCGACATGACCCCCCGCAAGCTGTGCCCGTTGTGCCTGACGGAGGTGCACCACGCGAAGGGGTACTTCCCACGCATGCACAGGGAGTGTGCCTATCAGGCCTATGTGTGGAGTACCTACGGGTTCCCGACGCCGCCCATGGGTCGACGGCCCGTACTCGTGCTCGGACCCAGCTGCTACCTATGTGGCGACGAACCGTCACGTGATGTCGAGCATGTCGTACCGCGAGCCCTCGGCGGCCACGATGAGTGGGGGAATATCGGCGCGGCCTGCTCTGTGTGCAACTCGATCAAGGGCGCACGCATCGATGCAGTCGATGGTCCGGCTATCGAGCGCCTCGCCGTGCAAGAGGCTGCGTACAAAGCGGCGTTCGAGCGCGTGCGTGGCAGTGCCACTTCGGCCGTCGTCGACGTCGCCTGCCGCACTCTCGGAAGCGCGACGATCTTTGAGTTCCCCGATGGCGACCCGATGCTCGTTGATGAGGTCACAGACATCGTCGTCGATATCCAGATGGACATCGAGATATCCCTGCTTGAGGCACAATGGCACGACGGATTGGATGACGCGTCCCTAAAGCGCGACATCAGGGAGCGTGTGCTGGACGTCTCTACCGCGGCTCTCTCGTCGCTGTTGCCGCAGGAGCCGCGCGGGAGCCTGAGTGACGAGGTTCAACGCGCAGTGGAGGACTGGCCCGTGGGCAACGACGTCAGCTATGCACAACTCCTCCTGGGCGTGGCGGACTGAGCACACAACCGGCGTGGGCTGCATGAGTTGCACGGTGGCCAAGGCCCACTAAGGCGTGCGCGCCTCGGGGCCGCCAAAGCCCTCAGCTGCTCTTGCAGGGGTTTCGTCCGCTGTCAGGCGGCTGTACAGAACACCGCATCCCGCCTGTACAGAATCGCTCCGGGCGGAAGAATATCCTCTGTGGCCGTGAGGTGATCGACTATCCCAGAACATTCCCTTGCCCCCGGCCCCGGCCACGGGCGCAGGCCCGTCAGCGGGCGTGCTGCCACCGAGAAGCACGGGGGCGGGCGGTGGCGCGGCGAGCGGGGGTGGCCCCGGTGTACCGTCACGCCAAATCGGACCGGGAGTGGTGTGCAATGGCAGCAGAACGCAGCGCGACGGTGAGGTGGAACGGCGACCTCCTGAGTGGCGACGGCAGCATCCTCGAGGTGACGAGCGGCACGATTTCGTCGTTGGGGGTCTCGTGGCCCTCCCGCACGGAGGAGCCCGGGGGCAACACCAGCCCCGAGGAGCTCATCGCGGCCGCGCACGCCTCGTGCTACTGCATGGCGCTCTCGAGCGGGCTGGCGAAGCAGGGGACGCCGCCGGAGCGCCTGGATGTCTCGGCCACGGTCACGTTCGTGCCCGGCCAGGGCATTACGTCGTCTGCGCTCACGGTGTCCGGGGCGGTGCCCGGCATTGACGCCGATGCCTTCCGCGAGGCCGCCGAGGCTGCCAAGGACGGCTGCCCGGTGTCCGGCGCGCTCAAGGGCAACGTCGAGCTGTCGGTCGACGCATCCCTTGCCTGATCGGAGCTAGTGCCATGGTTCCCGTGGGGGCGGGGGTGCAGGTGGGCGCCGCGTCCGCCGGAACACCCTCGCCTGCCCGCGCGGTGACCGCTCCTTAGGATTACCGCATGGACCGCCCCGACCTCGAGGAGCGCCGTGCCGAGCAGCGCGCCCGCAGGCGACGGCGGCGCACCGGCGCCCTTGCGGCCGTGGCGGTGGTGGCCGTGGCCGGGGTGGCCGCGGCGGGAGTGGTGATGTCGGGCGGGGGCTCGGGCGGCGATGATCCCCCCGCTGCCTCGACGGCCACGTCGACCACCCCGGCATACCGCCAGCCCACCACGGCGTCGCCCGCACCGGAGCCCCCGCCGGCCGACACCACGGCCGAGGCCCGGGCCGAGTCGCCCCAGCGCATCCGCCCGCCTGCTCCGGGCCCCGCCACGGTGATCACCGAGGGGCCCGCCAGCGCCGGGCGCAAGGTGGCGCTCACGATCGATGACGGCACGTGCCCCAGCTGCGTTGATCGCATCCTCGACGTGGTGGAGAAGACCGGCGGGAAGGTGACCCTGTTTCCCAACGGCGTGTACGGCCGCAGCTGGGAGCCCCAGGCGCAGCGCATCCGCAAGCTGGTGGACGCGGGGCAGGTGACGCTCGGCAACCACACCTACAGCCACGGGGTATCCACGCAGATCGGGGCCACGGCGTTCGCGGCCGACCTGCAGCGCAACGAGGACTGGATCCAGAAGACCTTCAAGGTGACCGGGCGCCCGTGGTTCCGGCCGCCGTACGGCGACCACAACGCCTCCATCGACGCCGCAGCCGGCCAGCGCGGATACCGCAAGGTGATCATGTGGTCGGGCACGGTGGCCGACTCCCAGCCGCGCAGCGAGGGGTACATCCTCGACGCAATCGACTACTGGGCGCGCCCGGGCTCCATCATCCTGATGCACGCCAACTACCCGGCCACCGCCAAGGCCCTGCCGAAGATCTTCCGGGCGCTCGAGAAGAAGCGCCTGCAGCCCGTGACCCTTGCCGAGCTGCTGGGCGGGTCGGCACAGGCCCCGCAGTCGTGATGCGCCGGGCCCACCGGATGCCCCTCGCCCGGGGCGGAGGCGGCGCACCTCGCCGGCGCCGGCGGCGAGCGAGCCCCTAGGCGACGTGGAAGTCGACGGTCACCAGCGCGCCGCCGCCGGGGGCATTGGCGGCGGTGACCGTGGCCCCGTGCATCTCGGCCACCTGCTGCACGATCGAGAGGCCCAGGCCAGACCCCGGCTTTCCGCGCGCCTCCGCCGATCGGTAGAAGCGGTCGAATACATGGGGGATATCGGCCTCGGCGAACCCGGGGCCATGGTCGCGCACCACGAGCACGCGTCCGTCGAGGGTCACCTCGATCGGCTGGTCCGGTGGATTCCACTTGACGGCATTGTCGAGCAGGTTGGCCACCAGGCGGTTGAGGCGCTCGGGCACGCCGTCGATGATCGTGGGGGAGAGGTCCTCCAGCACGGTGACGCCCGGGTGCAGGCGGCGGATGCGTTCGATGGCCGCCGCGGTGATGTCGTCGAGGCGCACGTCCTGGGCCTCGTCCTCGCGCACGGTGGTCTCCCCGGCGCGCACGATGTCGGTGACCAGTGCCGCGAGCTCGTCGGTCTGCTCCACCACGTCGCGCAGCAGGGCCGCGTGCTCATCGGGGGGCAGGGTGCCCGGCTGCTGCAGCACCTCGATGTTGGCGCGCAGCGACGCCAGCGGCGTGCGGAGCTCATGCGAGGCGTCGGCCACCAGTCGGCGCTGGGCCTCGGCCGACGACTCCAGTTGATCGAGCGTGCCGTTGAACACGCGGGCCAGGCGGGCCACCTCGTCGTCACCGCTGACGGGGAGCCTGCGCGAGAGGTCGCCCGCATCGGCGAGCGCCTCGGTCTCGGCCGTGAAGTCGGTGACCGGGCGCAGGGCACGTCCCGTGAGGGCCCAGCCCAGCCCGGCGCCGACGGCGATGCCGGCGCCGGTGACCACCAGCAGGATCACCCCGAGGCCCTGCAGCACCGACTGCACCTCGTCCACCGGCCGCGCGAACTCGATTGCCACGCCGGCGGCGACGGGCGTGGTGACGCCGCGCAGAGGCACGCCCTGCACGTCGGCATCCCAGAAGTACGCGGATGAGGTGCCCGCGGCCACCTCGCGGTCGCGCTCGGTGACCGGCAGCGTCACGGCGTCGAGGCGCTCTTCGCGGCCTCCGGGGCGCCGCCGGTCGCCGTCGCGGTCGTCGCCGCGGGAATCGGCAGATCCCTCTGTGATGCCCGTCTGCGGAGTGACGACCTGCGAGTACACCTGCGGCCCGCCGAACCTGTCGCCGCGCTCGAACACGCCGGGCGGCGGCAGGGCGCGGGGTCCCTCGCGCAGCACCCGCTGCACCTGCTGGCGCAGGGAGTCGTCCACCTCGCCCAAGAGGCGCGCCCGCACGGCCAGGTAGCTGGCCAGCGATGCGGCGGCCACCGCAACGGCCACGGTGACGGCTGCCGCGATGGCGAGCCTGCGACGGATGGTCATGGCTCGCGCAGCACGTAGCCCACGCCGCGCACCGTGTGGATGAGCCTGGGCTCGTCGCCCTCCTCGAGCTTGCGCCGCAGGTAGCCCACGTACACGCCGAGCGAGTTGGACGTGGGCCCGAAGTCGTAGCCCCATACGCGTTCGTGGATGACCGAGCGCGTGAGCACCACCCGCGGGTTGCGCATGAACAGCTCGAGCAGTTGGAACTCGGTGCGGGTGAGCTCGATCTGCCTGCCGCCGCGCTCGGCGGCGTGCCCGGCGAGGTCGAGGGTGAGGTCGTCGAACCGCAGCACCGTGGCCTCGTCGCCGGCCTGCGGGGAGGTGCGGCGAAGCAGCGCGCGCAGCCGGGCCAGGAGCTCCTGCAGGGCGAAGGGCTTCACCATGTAGTCGTCGGCCCCGGCATCGAGGCCCGCCACGCGGTCGCCCACGGCGTCGCGTGCCGTGAGCATGAGGACGGGCGTGGAATCGCCTGCAGCGCGAAGCCGGCGGCACACCTCGATGCCATCCACCCCGGGCATCATCACGTCGAGCAGCACGGCATCGGGTGCGCGCTCTGACAGCGATGCCAGCGCCTCGTCGCCGTCGGCGGCGAGCTCCACCTCGTATCCGGCCAGCGTGAGTGCCCGGCGCACGGCGGTGCGCACGGCCTCCTCATCATCGGCCACGAGGATCCTCACGTCACGAGTGTGCCGAACCGGCCGGGCGCGCGTCGGCCGCGGTAACTCCGGACGAGCGCCCGATGATCAGGCGCGGTATCAGCAGCCCCACCACCATCGCGGCGCACACGGCGTAGGTGACCACCGACCAGGTTGCCGCCGTGTCGGTGCCGGCAAGCAGGCCGTGGGCCATCACCAGCACCCAGCCGACGCTCGCGGTGCGGTGGATCACCTGCCACAGGCGGTAGCCCATGTGGTCGCGCAGGCGTGTGGTGACCCACACGATGAGGGTGATCTCGAGCCCCAGCACGCCCAGGCCCACGGCGAGGGGCTCCCAGCTGCTGGTGAAGGGCACCACGAGCGAGATGAGCGACAGGCCCGACTGGGTGTCGAGCCACAGCACCACGAGGTGCATCACGGACACCACCACGGCCAGGATGGTGACGTAGCGGTGCAGTTCGGTGGTGAGCCATCGGGGGAACCTCGGCGACGAGGCCTTCATCGACAGGGCCAGGCCCATGGCGGCGGCGAGGCTCAGGAGGATGACCCCCACCATGCCGGTGGCGCGGCCGACGATCCACAGGATGGTGTTCACGTCCATGCGTCGTCCTCATCGGGCCACTCCCCGATCGCCACGGGCGGGCCGATGTCGGGCACCACGAGGGCGTCGAGGCCGAGCCGGCGCAGCATGTCCGAGCCGGCAAGCGGGCCCGCCACGAGCGCCGCCTTGGCGGCCACCTCGGCCTGCGCGCAGGTGCGGGCCGCCACGGTGACGGCCCGCAGGCCACGCGTGGCGGGAAGGCCGGTGCACGGGTCGAGGAGGTGGTGATGCGTGACGTCGCCGGTGCCCCAGCGCCGGCGCGTGGTGGACGACGTTGCGAGCGCACCCCGGTGCAGGGCGATGATGCGGTGGCCGTGCTCCGCCACGGCGATGCCCCAGTGCGCGTGCGCCGGCGGCCGGCCGATCACCCGCAGGTCGCCGCCTGCCGATACCAGCGCGGTGCCCAGGCCGGCGTCGCGCAATGCGCCCACGGCCGCGTCCACCGCCATGCCCTTGGCGATGCCCCCCAGGTCCATCAGGCAGCCGTGGGGCACCACGATGCACCGGGTGCCCGGGTCGAGCGACGCCCGCCGCCAGTCGCCTCCCGGTGCCGGTGCCACGGGGGCCGGGCGCACGCGGCCGATCTGCTCGTAGGAGCGGTCGTAGCCAAGCGCGCACAGCTGCTGGCCCATCAGGGGGTCGTAGAGGCCGCCGGTTGCGCGCGCGGCACGCAGGGCGGCCTGCACCACCCCGAACAGAAGCGGTGATGCCTCGAACGGCTCGCCCGCGTGGTGGTTCATGCGCGAGAGCTCGGAGTCGTCGCGGAAACGGCTGAGGGCGGCCTCCCATGTGGCGAACAGCGCGCGCACCCGATCGGTGATGGCCACCGGCACATCACTCGGCACCACCACCCGCACCTCAGTGCCCATGGCGCCGAAGGACGTCTCGCGCAGCGCGATGAGGCCGGTGGCCGTGGCCATGCTCACGAACCCCCGGTGGATCCCTGCGATGCTCCCCAGCCGCCGCCCGGTGCGAGGTCGGCCTGCCCGGCGTAGCCGTCGTCATACCCTTGGGCGTACCCCTCGTAGCCGCCGACGGCAGCCGACTGCGCCTGGTCGTCGAAGAAGGAGTCGTGCGCGGCCGCCCCCGGCGGCGCCGGCCGCGCAGCCGGCGGCGGGGGCCCGGGCCCCCGGGCGCCGGCGGGCCCCGGCGCC
>JBJTJN010000081.1:0-6784 GCA_046095485.1 Actinomycetota bacterium | reverse complement strand
CCCCGGCCCGTATGGACCATGGGCAAGGAGGAACTCTTCGGCCCCCGCCTGCTCGAGGCCTGGCTCTCGCGCATCGGCGGGTTCCCGGTGAAGCGCCAGTCGCCCGACGTCTGGGCCGTGCGCATGGGCCGCGATCTTCTGGCCCGTGGCGAATCGCTGCTCATCTTCCCCGAGGGCGGCGTCACGCGCACCGGCCGCATGAGCCCGGGGTTCTCAGGCGCCGGCTACTTCGCCACCCGTCCCGACGTGCAGGTGATCCCCGCCGCCATCTGGGACTCCCAGATGCTCAAGGGCCCGGTGCGCATCCGGTTCGGCGCGGCGATTCCCATGGATGACATCCGCGAGTCGCCGCGCGCGGGACGCAACCGCCGCGCCGTGGAGCGCATCATGTGGCACCTGTCCGGCATGGTGCCGCTGGTGGGCGGTCCGTACCAGGACCCGCCCACGGGCGCTCCCGGCATTCCCCTCGTGGGCAAGGCCGCCAAGGACGCCCTGCGCCGGGAGGCCGAGGACGAGCAGCGGACGCGCCGGGCGACCGGCGCCGATGCGCCCCTGGGGGGCACCGGGGCGGGCGCGTGAGCGGGCGGGAATCCGAGGCCCGCATTCGCGAGGCAGTGGAGCGCCATGCGCGCGTCACGTTCTCGCGCTCCGGCGGCCCCGGCGGGCAGACCGTCAACGCGGTGTCCACGCGGGTGGAGGTGCGCATGCCCATCGGGCGCATCCCGGTGGGCTCACGAGGGCGCGATCTCATCCGCGCACGGCTTGCCACGCGCGTCACCTCGGCCGACGAGCTTCGCGTGAGCGCCCGTCGCGAGCGCCATCAGGCGCGCAATCGCGCCCTGGCGGTGGACCGCATGGTCGAGCTCATCATCGAGGCTACGGCCGAGGACCCCCGCCGCGTGCCCACGCGCCCTGGCGCCGGTGCCCGCGCACGCCAGCGGCGCGAGCGCGAGCGGCTCGCGAGCAAGAAGAAGGCCCGGCGCCGGCCCTCTCACGAGGACTGACGCCGGGCCCGATGCTGCGATCCAGGCGGTGCGAGCGCGCCTAGATCTTGTTCTTGCCGCGGATGACGAACTTGGTCGCCGTGAAGGCCGGCTGGCGCGTGGCCGCGTCGAACTTCATGCGCGTCACCACGGTGGCGCGCAGCGTGCTGGCCGAATCGTCGGTGGCTTCGCTCAGCACCTTGCACGACACCTTGTCGGCCTCGGCGTCGGGATCGGACTTCTTGTCGGCGAAGCACTTGGCGCTGACCGCGTTGATGATGAAGGACTCGCCCTCGAGCTGCTCCTGCATCTGGGCGCGAGCGGCCTTGCCGATGCCCTTCTTGATCGCCACGAGGGTGACGTCGAAGGTGCCCGGGGTCTCACCCGATCCATCGACCTCCACGTCGAGCGTCATGAGCTTCGACGTGGCCTCCTTGGGCGGTGCCATGTCGAACTGCGGGCCCATGCCCTTGGGCTTGCAGGGCACGGCGCCCGCCGGAAGCGCCCCGTCCGGGCCCAGCTTGGGCGGGCCCTCGGGGCCGCAGTCGGGCATGTTGGCATCCATCATGCATGGGGATGCCGGGCTCGGGAACACGCCCGGGGCACACTTGGGAAGGGTCGGGAGCAATCCGCTTCCGGGTCCGCCGGGTCCGCCGGGTCCGCCGGGTCCGCCGGGTCCGCCGGGTCCGCCGGGTCCGCCGGGTCCGCCGGGTCCGCCCGGCTGCTGCGGAACGCCCGGGGGCGGCGTTACGCCTGCGGGCAGGCATGGCTGGCTCGAACTGGGAATCTGGCCGGGCGCGCAGGTAGGCGGCATGGTCTGCGCGCCGGCAGAACCGACGCCGATTGCAACGGCGCCCGCGAGACCCGCGGCGCCGATCGCGAACGTCTTTGCAATGCGATTCATGAGAAGACCTCGAGGGTGAGGAGAAGGGTTACGGGGAGGTTAGGCATCCATACGGGGTAAGGCGAAACGCGGGTGTTGTGCCCGAACACACGCTTTACAAGTTCGCGCTGCCACCCGCGTCGCCGCCGTCCACCAGGTCGTCGCGCAGCCGCACGGCCTCGCGCAGGTAGCTGTGCGAAACCTCAGCATCCACGGGCATGTAGGCATGCAGCATCACGCGCACGCACATAAGCAGCGAGCCGGGTACGGGAATCTCGGTGGCGCAGAGCAGCGGCACCCCCAGCAGGCCCATCTCGCGGGCCGCCACGGCGGGGAACTGGCTGGTCACGTCGCCTGTGGCGGTGAAGATGAGCGACACCATGTCGTCGGGCGACAGGCCATTGCGGGCGACGATGTCCTCGAGCATCAGGCGCGTGGCCGACACCACCTCATCGGGGGTGTCCTCGGTCACGGTGATGGCGCCGCGTATCGCGCGGATGCGCTCGCTCATCGGGCCATCCCCGCCTGGGCCTGCAGCCGGGCGATCTCGGCAGACGACAGCATTCGGTGCTCCCCCCGGCGCAGGCGCCCCAGCCCCAGGCCGCCGTAGCGGGTGCGCACCAGGCGCCGCACGGGGTGGCCCACGGCCTCGCACATGCGGCGCACCTGCCGGTTGCGACCCTCGGTGATCTCGATGCGCAGCCACGTGCCGCCCTTGGCGTCGCGGTCGATCACCTCCACCTTCGCGGGCTGGGTGGGGCCGTCGTCGAGTTCGATTCCATCGCGGAGCATTCGCACGGACGCGGACGATACCCGTCCCTCCACCAGCGCCTCGTATTCCTTGGGCACCTTCGAGCGCGGGTGCATGAGCCGGTGGGCCAGGTCGCCGTCGTTGGTGATGAGCAGCAGGCCGCTGGTGTTGATGTCCAGCCGGCCGATGGGGTAGAGGCGCACGTCATCGGGCAGGCCATCGAGCACCGTGGGACGCCCCTGCGGGTCGGACGCCGTGGACACCACGCCCAGCGCCTTGTTGAGCATGTAGGTGCTCACCGCCTCGGGGGTGATGGGCTTGCCGTCCACCGCCACCACGTCGCGGTCGCTCACCACCTGGCCCACCGTGGCCACGGCGCCGTTCACCGTTACCCGTCCCTCGGCGACCATCGTCTCGGCGGCGCGGCGGCTCGCGACCCCGGCCTGTGCCAGGGCGCGATGCACGCGCATGTCAGCCATCGCCGGTCTCGGCCTCCGCGATGAGCTCGGCCTGCTGCAGGCGGGCGCGCAGCGCCTGGGCCTCGGGGCCGGTGAGCTCGAAGCGCTCCAAGCTGGGCAGGTCGCCCCGCCGGGCCAGCCCGAAGCGCTCGAGGAACAGCGTGGTGGTGCGGAACGTGGCGGGGCCCGGCCCGGAGGCCTCGACCTCCTCGACGAGCCCGCGGTCGAGCAGGCTGCTCACGGTGCTGTCCACGTCCACGCCGCGCAGGCGGCCGATCTCGCGGCGGGTGACCGGCTCGAGGTACGCCACCACGGCGAGGGTCTCCATTGCGGCGGGCGAGAGCCGGTCCTCCCGCGGCCGGGCGCGCAGGCGGTCGCAAGCGGGGGCCAGGTCGGCGCGGGTGCGAAGCGCCCAGCCACCGGCGATCTCGGCCAGCTCGAGGCCCGTGTCATCGGCGTGCCGGTCGCGAATCTCGCCCAGCGCCAGGGTGATCTCGCCCGCCGGCTCGCCGGTGATGTCCTCGATGGTGCCCATCTCCAGCGGCTCGGGCGCGATGAACAGCAGCGCCTCGATGGTGCGCGCCAGGCCGGTCATGCGCGGGTGCCGGTGATGAGGATGTCGCCGAAGGGGACGTCCTGGCGAAGCTCGGCCTCGCCGCGGCGCACCAGCTCGAGCGCCGCCAGCAGCGTGAGGGCCTCCTCGAGCCTGTCGCAGTCGGACACCATCTGCTCGAACGACACCTCGCGAAGCCGGGCGATCGACTCGCGCAGGCGGCCGAGCAGCTCGGGCAGCGGCCGGCGCTGCACCCCCATGTGATCCAGCGACGGCGCGGGCGGGGCCTCCACCAGCTTGTCCATCGCGGCGCGCAGCCGGGCCGGGTCGTCGCGCACGGGCACGGCAGCCGCGGTGCCGGGCGGCACCCGGCGGTAGCGCGGGCCCTGGGCGGCGCGGAGCCGATCGGCCAGCCACAGCGCGGCCCGCTGGAACGGCGCATAGGCCACCAGCCGGGCCTCAAGCGCCTCGCGCATGGCCAGGGCGTCGATGTCGGGCTCGTCCTCGTCGTCCTCACCCAGCATGCGCCGGCCCTTGAGGTCGGCGATTGCGGCCAGCAGCAGCACCAGCTGGCTGGCGGCGTCGAGCTCCCAGCGCTCCTCGTGGGAGGGGGTGACCGACTCCTCGATGAGGTCGGCCAGGGGAAGTTCGAGCATGTCGACCTCATCCCTGAGGAGCAGGGTGAGGAGCAGGTCAAAGGGCCCCTGGAAGAGGTCGATCTCCACCTCTTGCGTAAGGGCCGCGCTCGCGTCGAGTGCTGGCACCAAGGCAAGGTTACCGGCGCCCCCGGCGACCCCTGTCCGCGATTTCGCGCGTGCATGCGATGATGCCGCGCGATGGGCATCCGCACCTCCGCGCGCATCGAGGGCATTCCGCACTACGAGCCCGGCCTCACCATGGCCGAGGTGATGGATTCCTACGGCCTGGAGTCGGTGGTGAAGCTGGCATCCAACGAGAGCCCGTTCCCGCCGCTGCCCGAGGTGAAGGCCGTCATCGACGAGGGCCTGCAGGGGCTCAACCGCTACCCCGATGGGGCCGCGCGTGCCCTTCGCGCCGCCATCGCCGACCGCCACGCCGTGGACATGTCGCAGGTGTCGATCGGCAACGGCTCGTGCGAGCTCATCGTGCACGCCGGCACCGCGCTGCTCGACCCGGGCACCACCATCATCCACGCCACGCCGTCGTTCGCGATGTACCCGCACCTGGCGGCCGAGGCCGGCGCCGATGCCGTTGCCGTGCCGCTGGCGCCTGATGGCGGGCACGACCTGGACGCCATGGCGGCCGCCGTGGACGAGCGCACGCGCCTGGTGATCATCTGCAACCCCAACAACCCGACGGGCGTGTACCGGTCGGCCGATGAGATCGAGCGCTTCCTCGATCTCGTGCCCGACGACCTCGCCGTGCTCGTGGACGAGGCCTACTACGACTTCGTGGGCGAGCCCGACCGCGGCCGGGTGTCGGTGCTGGCCCGCACGCGCCCGAACCTGCTGGTCACGCGCACGTTCAGCAAGGCATATGGCCTGTGCGGCCTGCGGGTGGGCTACGGAATCGGCTCTGCGTCGTGGACCGAGGCCCTCGACGCCGTGCGCCAGCCCTTCAACACCAACCAGCTGGCCCAGGTGGCCGCGCTCGAGAGCCTGCGGCACCCCGCGGCCATCCAGGCCCGCGTGGACGAGGCGATTTCCGAGCGCGACCGGGTGTCGGCGGCGCTCACCGAAATGGGGGTGCCCTTTACCCCGAGCCACGGCAACTTTATCCTCATGGAGCCGCCTGACCCGGGCACCGATGCCCGCGTCCTGCACGAGGACCTCCTGAGGCGGGGGGTCATCGTCCGAAACGGCTCCGCGCTGGGGTGCCCCGGCACCTTGCGGGTGACCATCGGGGCGCCATCCGAGAACGATGCATTCCTGTCGGCGCTGGGCGCGGCGGCAGGTATCACCACGCCCGCCGCGTAGGGCACTTACAGGCAACACGAACCACCACCGAGGAACGACCGCAGCCATGATGATCGTGATGAAGGAAGGGGCGAGCGACGGGCAGATCCAGTCCGTCGTCGACCGCGTGACCGCCGCCGGGGCCCAGGCCCACGTGTCGCGCGGCGAGTTCGTCACCGTCATCGGCGCGATCGGTGACGACCGCGAGATGATCGCCCAGCTCGACCTGGCCGGCCAGGACGGCGTGGAGCGCGTGGTGCCGATCCTCAAGCCGTACAAGCTGGTGTCGCGCGAGTTCCGCCACGGCGACCTGCCCGTGGTGGTGGACGGCGTGAAGGTGGGCGGGGGCTCCTTCGGGCTGATCGCCGGCCCGTGCACCGTGGAGACCCGCGAGCAGACGCTCGAGACCGCCCGCGTGGTGAAGGCCGCCGGCGCGGCCATGCTGCGCGGCGGCGCCTACAAGCCCCGCACCTCGCCCTACACCTTCCAGGGCCTGGGCAAGCCCGCGCTGGAGATCCTCGCCGAGGCGCGCGAGGAGACCGGCCTGCCCATCGTCACCGAGCTCATGGACATCCGCCAACTCGACGACGTGCTCGAGGTGGCCGACGTCATCCAGCTCGGCGCCCGCAACATGCAGAACTTCGACCTCATGCGCGAGGTCGGCCGCACCGACAAGGCCGTGCTGCTCAAGCGCGGGCTGGCCAACACCATCGAGGAGTGGCTGCTCTCGGCCGAGTACATCGCCAAGGAGGGCAACGAGCGCATCATGCTGTGCGAGCGCGGCATCCGCACGTTCGAGACCGCCACGCGGTCCACGCTCGACCTCTCGGCTGTGCCGGTGGCCAAGAGCCTCTCGGCGCTGCCGGTGATCGTCGACCCCTCGCACGCCATGGGTCGCCGAGACTTCATCCTTCCCATGGCCCGCGCGGCCGTGGCGGCGGGTGCCGACGGCCTCATCGTCGAGGTGCACCCCGCGCCCGAGCACGCCCTGTGCGACGGCCCGCAGGCGCTCTACGCCGACTCCTTCGCCGCATGGGTGGCCGACGTCAAGCGCGTCGTCGACCTCATGGGGCTGGTGATGGCGGGCGGCGAGCCCGTGCCCGCCGGGGTCTAGTGGCCACGGCCGGGCTGGGCGGCCCGGTCGCCCTCATAGGGGTGGGTCTCATCGGGGGCTCTCTGGGCCTGGCCCTGCGCGAATGCGGCGTGGCCGAGGTGCGTGGGT
>JBJTJN010000080.1:0-32557 GCA_046095485.1 Actinomycetota bacterium | reverse complement strand
GGATCCATCGGAGCGTCGGATGATGAACGCGCCCGAGAGGAACCGGGCCAGCTGCGCGCCGCGGTCGGGCGCCAGGTTGTTCTCGAACCTCTGCACGAGCTGGAAGCCCGTGAGCTGGGGATTCGCAAGGCTCTTGGGAGCTGGGGCCGGGCATGCGTGGGGGCGCTCCTGGGCTCTCCGGAGGCGGTTGATTATATTGATGCACCCCAGGGTTGAGCACTTGCCGTCTCCGCGGTCGACATACCCTAACGGGCAAAGATCTTTGAGCTTCGGGACCACCCGCTGCATCTGGCTGGATGAGCCGCTGGCGGCGCCCGCTGAGTTGGACACCTGGGTCAGCGCCGGCGCGGCAGCGAACGCCAGGGTTGCAGCGGATGCGGTGCCGATCAGCAAGGCGCGTCCCGGAAACGACATCTGGGGTCCTTTCGTGAGGAGAGGGGCCGACCGATTCTAAACGGGTGGTGATCAAGGGTCATCCTGCTGGCTTGCGAGGGCGACGACCGCCCGGACGAGGCTGGGGATCGTGCTGGACTCGGCCTCGGTGGTGACGGTGAGGCCGGCGTCGCGCGCGGTGGACGACGTTACCGCGCCGATGGTCACCACGCGGGGGCCGGCTGCCAGGCGGGCGCGCTGGGCATCGTCGAGCACCGCGAGCGTGTTGGTGACGGTGGAGGACGAGGTGAACGTGATGACGTCGGCGTCGAGCGCCTGCGCGATGACCTCGTCGGAGGGGCGCTCGGCCACGGTCTCGTAGACGACCACGTCGTCCACCTGCGCGCCACGGGCGCGCAGGGCGTCGGCGATGACCGGGCGCGCATCGAGCGCACGCGCGATGAGCACCCGGCGGCCATCCACCGGATGGGCCTCGAGGGCCTCGACCATGGCCTCCGCCACGAACCGCTCGGGCACGACATCGGCGCGGATGCCATGGTTGGCCAGCGCGACCGCGGTGGCCGGGCCCACGGCCGCCACCACCTGCTCGGGGCGCAGGCTGCGGGCATCGAGGCCGCGCGCGGCCATGAGGCCGGCCAGCGCCTCCACTCCGTTGGCGCTCGTGAGCACGATGACGTCGTAGTCGCCAATGGCGTCGAGGGCCGCCTCGGCGTGAGCCGTGGGGCCCGTGGGCTGGATGCGAATGACGGGCATCTCGATCACGTTCGCGCCCAGCGCCTCGAGCGCGCCTGCCAGCTCACTGGCCTGGGCGCGGGCGCGCGTGACCACCACGCTGCGCCCGGCCAGCGGGCCGCGACCTGCGGCGGCCAGGCCAGGCTCGCGGGACACCACGTCGCCGAACACCAGGATCGCCGGGTTGCCGAGGCCCTCCTGATCCACGCGGTCGGCGATGGTGCCGAGGGTGGCGGTGACCGACCGCTGGCGGGGCGTGGTGCCCCATTGGATCGCCGCAGCGGGCTGGTCTGCCGGTCGCCCCGCGGCGATGAGGCGCTCGGCGATGCCGCGCAGGCGCCCCATGCCCATGAGCACGATGAGCGTGTGCGGCAGGCCCGCAAGGCGATCCCAGTCGTTCTGCTCGGCGTCCTTTGCCGGGTCCTCATGGCCCGTGACCACCGTGAACGCCGTGGACATCGCCCGGTAGGTGACGGGGATGCCCGCGGCCGATGGCGCGCCGATGGCCGAGGTGACGCCCGGCACCACCAGCACCGGCACGCCCGCCTGCACGAGCGCCTCGGCCTCCTCGGCCCCGCGGCCGAACACGAACGGGTCGCCGCCCTTGAGGCGAGCCACCACCTTGCCCTGCTGCCCAAGGCGCACCAGCAGCGCGGTGGTCTCATCTTGCGTGAGCTTGGCGCGTCCCGGCGCCTTGCCCACGTCGATGAGCTCGGCGTCGGGGCGCACCAAGTGCATCAGCTGCTCGGTGCCCAGGCGGTCGTACAGCACCACGTCGGCGCGCATGAGCGCCTCGCGCCCGCGCACCGTGATGAGGCCGGGGTCGCCCGGGCCCGCGCCGATGAGGTAGACCATGCCCTCGCTCACGGCGCCCCCACATGCTCGGCCGCCAGCGCGCCCAGCGCCGCGGCGTCTTCGGCGGGACCCTCGATATCGGCGAACCGACCGGTGCCGTCCCACCAGGCGCGCATGCGCAGGGTCTCGCCGTGGGCCTCGCACAGCGCGCCGGCCGCCACGCTGCACCCGCCCCCAAGGCGGGCGAGGAACGCCCGCTCGGCCAGCAGGCACGCATGCGCCGAGGGGTCGTCGATGCTCATGCAGGCGTCGCGCACCGCCGCATCACCTGCGCGGCCCTCGATGGCCACGCTGCCCTGGCCGGCGGCGGGCAGGCACAGGTCGATCGGCAGCACCACGACGTCGGGGCGATCGATGCCCAGCCGCCTGAGGCCCGCGGCGGCCAGAACCAGGGCGTCCACCTCGCCGGCGTCGAGCTTGGCCAGGCGGGTGTCCACGTTGCCACGAACCTCGACCACCTGCAGGTCGGGGCGCACGGCGCGCACCTGCGCGCTGCGCCGCGGGCTGGTGGTGCCCACGCGGCCGCCGTCGGGCAGGGCATCGAGGCCGCCGGGGCTTCCCACCAGCACGTCGGAGGGGTCCTCGCGCGGCGGCGTGGCGATGACGGCCAGGCCGGCCGGTAGCTCACCCGGGAGGTCCTTGGCGGAGTGCACGGCAATGTCGGCGCGGCCATCGAGGAGGGCCTCCTCGAGCTCCTTGACGAACATGCCCTTCACGTCCATGCCGGGGGCCGACTCCGCACCGGCCAGGCTCCAGCGGTCGCCCGAGGTGGTCAGCTCAAGCAGGGGGGCGTCGTGGCCCGACTGCTCGAGCGCGCGTGCCACCGCCTGCGACTGCGCGAGGGCCAGGGCGGAGCGGCGCGTGGCCACGGTCACGCGCACGGGCGCCCGTCAGCCGGGGGCGCCGGGCCGGGCCGCGACGCCCGGGACATCGTCGGGCTCGGGGCTGCGCGGGCCGCGCTCGGGCAGGTCGAGGCCGAAGAGCATGCGCAGCGACTCCACGTACCGCAGGCCGTCGATGCTGGTGGCGGCCTCGCGGGCGCGCACCGTGGGCTCGTGCAGCAGCTTGTTGAGGATCGCCCGGGTGACCTGGTCGATGCGCTCGGCCTCCTCGGGGCTGATCTCACCGTCGGGGCCGGCCACGCGGGCGATCTCTCCCTGGCGAATGGCCTCGGCCATCTCGCGCAGCGAGGTGATGACGGGGGTCACGGCCAGGCCCGAGCGCCAGCCGGCGTAGCGCTCGACCTCCTCCCCCACGATGATCTCGGCGCGCTTGGCGTGCTCCTCGCGCTCGTCGCGGTGCTGGGCCACCACGCGCTCGAGGTCGTCGATGTCGAACAGCACGGCGCCGTGCACGCCCGAGGCATCGGGGTGCACGTCGCGGGGCACGGCGATGTCGATGAGCACCATGGGTCGCCCGGGGCGGTCCTCGAGCGCGATGGTCACCTGCTCGGCCGAGATGACCGGGTGCGGGGCGTCGGTGGAGCACAGCACCACGTCGGCCTTGGCGAGTTCGTCGGGCAGGCAGTCGAAGCCCAGGCCCATGCCGCCCAGGCGCTCGGCGATCTCGCGGGCAGTGCCGACGGTGCGGTTGATCACCACGAGCTCGCCCAGGCCGCGCTCCATCAGCGCACGCGCGGTGGCCTCGGCCATCTGCCCGCCGCCCACCACCAGGCCGCGTCGTCCGCCGAGGTCGGGGATGGCCTCGCGCGCCAGGTCGGCCGCCACGGTGGACACCGACACCGGCCGCACGGCCACGCGGGTCTCGGTGCGCACGCGCTTGCCCGTCTCGAGTGCCTGGCGGAACAGGCGATCGATGAGCACGCCCGTGCACTCCTCCTCGGCGCAGCGCTCCCAGGCGTGGCGCACCTGCCCCTGGATCTCGCTCTCGCCCACCACCATCGAGTCGAGGCTCGACGCCACGCGGAACAGGTGGGCCACCGCGCGGTCATCGAGGTGCGCGTAGCGCACGCAGTCGAACTCGCTGCGGGTCATGTCGGTGCTGTGCTGCACGAACGCATCGCACATGGCGTCCTCGGCCGCGCCGGCGTCCAGCGCGTGCACGTACACCTCGGTGCGGTTGCACGTGGACAGCACCACGGCCTCGGCGATGTCGGGGTGGCGCACCAGCTCACGGGCCATGGTGCGCGCCGTGGTGTCGGTGAGCGCCACCTTCTCGCGCTGCTCCACGGGCGCGGTCTTGTGCGAGATGCCGACGGCGAGGAGGTGGGGCATCAGGCGGCCTCCACGGCGGTGGCGTCAAGCCCCAGCGCGGCGCGCACGCGGGCGCGACAGGCCTCGGGACCCTCAGCGGCGATGTCGTCGACGATGCCGGAGTCGATCAGGCCCTCCACGGCGGCCCGGCGCGATGCGATGTCGGGGTGCGCCGCGATGAGATCGTCGCGGGTGTCGGCGAGCAGTGCGATGAGCCCGGCCCAGCCCGGGCCGAAGCGCTGCTGCAGGTCTTCCCGGATGCGACGCGACACCACGGGGCTGGCGCCGCCGGTGGTGATGGCGATTGCCAGGTCGCCCTCCCGCATGAGCGCGGGGATCACCGCGGATGACCCCTCCGGGTCGTCGGCCACGTTGGCGAGGGCACCCAGGGCACGCGCGTCGTCGCGCACGCGGCGGTTCACGCCCTCATCGTCGGTGGCGGCCACCACCAGCACGGCGCCATCGAGGTCGCCGGCCTCATACCCCCGGGCACGGTGCTCGGCCACCCGGCCGTCGGCCACCATCGATGCCATGGCCTCCCCCAGCGCCGGGCTCACCACGCGCACGCGCGCGCCGTGCGCCACCAGCTTGGCCGCGCGGTCGGTGGCCACCTGCCCTCCGCCCACCACCACAACGAGGCGGTCGTGCAGGTCGAGGAACACCGGGTAGAGGTCGCGGCCCATCAGGCGGGCTCCTCGGCCTTCTCGGGCTCCGTGCCGGCGTGGTCGGCATCGGTGCCGGCCTGCTCGGCCTCGCGGCGGTCGAGCATGCGCGTGATGGCCTCCACCTGCCGGCCCACGCGCGCGGTGCGGGCGCCCAGCATCACCACGTAGGCGAGCACGAGGAACCAGATCACCGCATATGCGGCCACCACGTACTGGGCTCCACCGCTCATGCGCTCTCCAGTCGCATCGCCAGGCGCCGAAGGGCACGCTCGGAACGCCGGCCCAGCAGGTCGACCTCCAGCAGCGCGATGAACAGGGCGATCATCGCCGCCTGCGACACCACGAACCACCACAGCATGGTGCCCGGCATGTTGGCGCCGCCCGAGGTGAACACCACGGGGTGCACGAACGACTCGGCCACCCGCACCGAGTAGAACGACAGCGGCACCGACGCGAAGCCCGCGATGGCGTAGATGGCCGAGTAGCGCATCTTGCGGTCGTCCTCGGCGGATGAGCGCAGCACGAAGTACGCGGCGTAGATGAGCACCACGATGAGGTAGGTGACCAGGCGCGGGTCACTCCACACCCACCACGTGCCCCACGATGCCTTGGCCCAGATCGACCCGGTGATCACCACGAGCACCGAGAACAGCAGGCCGATGCGGATACTGGCCTCGCCCACGTCATCCCAGCGCTCGCTGCGCGTGCGCAGGTAGAGGATGCCCGCAACGCAGGCCACGGCGAACGCCACGAGCGACGCGATGGCGATGGCCACGTGGAAGTAGAAGATGCGCTGGATGATGCCCTGGTCGGCATCCTCGGGCGCGATGAGGAATACCCCGATGGTGGACACCACCACGAGGATCGTCGCGAGGACCCCCCAGATCACCGCGGCGCGCTGGCCGGGGATGCGTGCGGGGCCGTCAGTCGTCGAAGACGGCGTCATAGGTCGCGACTGAGACAAGGCCAAAAAGTATCGCGTATGCGAGCAGGAACAGGCAGTACCCGCGCCACTCGCTCATGTCATGTGGCCCTCCCGCCACGGCATGCGTTGCGCCGGCCCCCGCGATGACCACGGGAACCAGCGCGGGGAGGAACAGCACGGGCAGGATCAGGTCTCTCGCGCGGGTGAACAGCGCGAGGCCCGAGAACAGCGTGCCCGAGAGCGCGATGCAGATGTTGGCCAGCACCGCAGCGATGGCGATCCACCCGATGGAATCCCAGTAGGGGCCCTTCACGAAGAAGATGCCCACGAGCGGGATCACCACGATCTCCACCGCGGTCATGTAGAGGAAGATTGCGATCGCCTTGGCGCCCAGCATGACCGTGCGCGGCACCGGCGCCACCAGCAGGCCGTCGAGCACCCGCTGCTCGCGCTCTGCCACGTACGAGCGCCCCACCCCGAGCACGGCGGTGAAGGCCAGCGTCACCCACATGAGCCCTCCCACGAAGCGCGTGAGGTCGTCATCGCGCGTGCCGAACCCGAACTGCAGGATCGCCAGCATCACGATGGCGAACAGCACCATGGCCACGATGGTCTCGCGCGTGCGCAGCTCGAGGCGCAGGTCCTTGCGCACCAGGGCCATCAGCTGGCGCCCCCTCATGCCGCGGCCTCCTCGTAGCGCCGGCGCACGGCCAGCGGGTCGAGCCCGGCGGTGGGCTCGTCCAGCACCACGCGCCCGGCGCGCAGCACCACCAGGCGGTCGGCCACGCGCACCGCGCGCTCCACCTCGTGGGTGACGATGATCGCCGCGCGGCCGTCGGCGGTGGCCAGCCCGAGCTCGTCGTCGAGCAGGGCGGCGCCGCGGGCGTCGAGGCTGGCATGCGGCTCGTCGAGCAGCAGCAGGCGCGGGCGGTGCAACAGCATGCGGGCCAGGGCCAGGCGCTGGGCCATGCCGCGGCTGAAGGTGCGCACGGTGTCCTCGGCGCGGCCCAGCAGGCCCACGCGGTCGAGCAGCTCGTCGATGCGCGCGTCGCGGTGGTCGATGCCGTACAGGTCGCCGTAGAGCTCGAGGTTCTGGCGGGCGGTGAGGTCGAGGTACACCAGCGGGTCGTGCGCCAGGTAGCCGATTCCCGCCCGGGCGGCGCGGGTGCCCCCGGGGATCTTTTCGCCCAGCACCTCGAGCGACCCCGACTGGGCGCGCTGCAGCGTGGCCAGCAGGCGCAGCAGCGTGCTCTTGCCCGCGCCGTTGGGGCCGGCCAGGGCCACGCGCTCGCCGGGCACGAGGCCGAGGTCCACGCCGTCCACGGCGCGGCGCTCCCCGTACGCGTGCACCAGCCCGCGCGCGGTGATCATCGGCTCAGGCGACGGCCACCTCGCCGATGACCCCCGCCAGGAACACCAGCGACATCACGCCGTTCGCGGTGCCGAACGCCGCCTGGATGCGCGCCTCGTCGCCGGGGCGCACGGTCGCGTGCTCCCACAGCAGGATGAGCGCGCAGGCGGCCACCCCCAGGTAGTACGGCCACGTGACCGACGCGGCGATGCCCGCGAGCACGAGCAGCAGGGTGGCCAGCACGTGCAGGCCCGCGGCCATGCGCAGGGCGCGCGCCTCGCCGAAGCGCGCCGGGATCGACCGGATGCCGGCCTGGCGGTCGTGGTCGACGTCCAAGAGCGCGTAGATCACATCGAAGCCGGCGATCCACGCGGCCACCGCGACCCAGAGCAGCACGGGCGCCAGGGCGAATGCGCCCGTGACGGCGATCCAGCCCCCGATGGGCGCGATGCCGATGGACAGCCCCAGCACCAGGTGGCATGCCCACGTGGCCCGCTTGGTGTACGGGTAGATGACGAACAGGGCCACGGGCACGGGCCACAGCCACCAGGTGATCTCGGGCAGCTGGCTCACGGCCCCGAGCATCGCGGCAAGGCTGACGGCCGCGAACACCCACACCTGCCCCGTGGTGAGCCGCCCCGACGGCAGGTGGCGCCCCGCGGTGCGCGGGTTGCGGGCGTCGAGGTGACGGTCGATGAGGCGGTTCAGGGCCATGGCCAGCGACCGCGCGCCCACCATGGCAAGGAGGATCCACCCGAGGGTGGACCACGGCGGCATGGCATTGGTGGCCATGAGCGCTCCCGCGAACGCGAAGGGCAGCGCGAACACCGTGTGCTGGAACCGCACCAGCCCCAGCAGGGCCGGGATGATCGCGAGCCCCGACGCGGGGCGCGCTGCGGGCGAGTGGCTCGTCACCATGCCGATGCTATTCCCGCGAGGGGTCCTCGGCGGGTCCGTAACGCGGCGTGCCCCCCGTGACCGCCGCCCAGAACTGGTCGCCGACGTCGAAGTGCCACCACTCCTCCACGTAGGCGCTGAGGCCCTGCGCGGTGAGAGCGTGGAAGAGCAGGCGCCGGTTGGCGCGGGCGGGAAGATCGATGTCCTCCAGCGCCGCGGCCCCGGCCTCGGGCACGAAGGCGTCGAACCCCGTGCCGAGGTCGAGCTCGGTGCCGTCGGCCATCGCGAGGGTGAGGTCCACGGCGCCGCCGGTCAGGTGCGGCGGGGGCGCATGATGACCCGGGTCGGGAGGGGTCACGTACGGGCGCGCCACCTGCTCGAGCTCCGCGCGCGCCAGGTCGGGGTACTGCGCCGCGAGGTCGTCCACGTACGACTCGAACAGCGCCGACTGGGTCTCGATGGACCTCCAGCCATCCCACACCAGCAGCACCATGCCGTCGGGCAGCGAGTCGGCCGCGCGCACCAGCCGCGCGCCCAGGTCCTCGCGCACCCAGCACCCCGGCAGCGACCCCGGCAGGCCCATCGCGAAGTAGCGGGGGTCCTCGATGATGCGCGGTCCCAGGTCGGCCACCGGCACCAGGGGCTCGTCCACCGGATCGATGGGGATGTCGCGCCAGCCGGCGGGCTGCACCAGCCGGGGCATGGGCACCTGCGTGCGCGGATCGGCGGGGCTCATGCGGGCCCCCTCTCCGACCCCTGGACGCGCGCGCCGTGAAGGGTCGCGCCGTCCACGGTCATCAGGGGACCTCGGCGCCTCCGTCGGCGGGCGTTGCCGGGCCCTTGCCGGGCGCAGGCGGGGTGCCCTTCACCGCCGGGGTGAGCTCGCGCACGTCGCTGTCGGGCTTGATGCCGGCGAACCTGGCCACGTAGGCCGAGACGTTCACGGCGTCGTCCCCGGTGACGAGGTTCTGCGGCATGGCCACGGGGTATGAGCCCGGGAGCGGCGGCTGGGGCGAGATGGCGATCCAGCGCTTCACCACGCCGAAGAACTGCGTCTCCCTGAAGCCCTGCTCGCGCGGATACCGGAAGGCATCGTCGAGGTTCGGGCCCGTGACGCCCTTGGTGCCGGCGTCGGCCAGCGCATGGCAGCCGCCGCACTGCTGCACGAACTTGGTCTTGCCGGCCTCCACGTCGGCCGTGGAGAGGGCGTTCTCGGCGCCGCCGCAGCCGGAGAGCACGAGGGCCCCCCCGGCGAGCGCCAGGGCGACGGACGATGCGAGGAGTCGTGAGCGCAACGGTGTCCCTAGATGACGTAGACGAGGAAGAACAGCAGCACCCAGACGATGTCGACGAAGTGCCAGTAGTACGAGCCGGCCGTGAGGGGCGTGTGGTACGCGTGCGAGAAGTCGTTCTTGTAGGCGCGCCTGAGGCACAGGCTCAGCACGATGAGGCCCACCAGCACGTGCGCGCCGTGGAACCCGGTGAGCGTGTAGAAGGCCCCGCTGAACGCCTTGTCCTGCGGGGTGAAGCCCAGGTGGGCGTACTCGTTGAGCTGCACCACCAGGAAGGTCGCGCCCATGAGGATCGTCACCCAGAGGCCGCGGATGAGGCCCTTGTTGTCGCCGGCGGCCAGCCTCTTCTCGCCCCACCACAGGGTGAACGACGAGCTGATGAGGATAAGCGTGTTGACGCCGGTGAGGATGACCGGCAGCTCGAACGGCTCGCCGTCCTGCTTGAGCGGCGGCCAGGTCTCGTTGGCCACGCCGTACCGGATGAAGAAGTACGCGGTGAACAGCGAGGCGAACAGCATCACCTCGGATCCGATGAACAGCAGCATCGCCATGAGCGACGCGTTCATGTGCTGCTTCTGCTCGGGCGGCGAGGAGTGCTGGTCGGCGGGCGCGTGCCCTGCGGTGGTGGCCATGTCCTAGGCCCCCGCCGCCGCGCCGAGGTTCACGGACTGCACCGGGGTGTCGCCGGCGGCGGCCTCGGCGGCCTCGCGCAGGCCTGCGGCCTCACCATTGATGCCGGCCACGATGATGAGCGACGGCTTGTAGGCGTCGATCGCCAGCGGCAGGGCCACCGACGGCGCATCGTCCATCACCTCGCCCTCCACGGCCACGCCGGTGTTGACCAGCGCGTTGATGGTGGCGGTCATGGCCTCGCCGGCGGCGCGCCTGCGCTCGTTGGCCTCGGCTCCCCAGCGGGGGTCGGGCAGGTCGAGCGGGGCAACCACGGTGAAGCGGGCGGGCTCGGCATCGGCGCGTGCGCGCACGGCCGTGGCAAGCGCCTCGGCGCCGACGGCCTCGGTGGCCACCACCATCACCAGCGGCAGGGCCGAGGTAGCGCCCAGGGCGCGGGCGTCGTTGGCGGGCACGATCACGTGGCTCAGCGCGACGCCGGTGGCCTTGCGCACCTTGTCCACCGAGTCGGTGCGCATCCACTGGCTCTCGGCGAGCGGCAGCGTGGCGATCACCAGCTCGTGCGGTGCGATCTCCTTCGCCGCCTCGGTGGCCACGGAGACCACGTCGCCCTCGGCCACGCGGCCGGTGGCCGACACGCCGCCCTCCGCGAGGATCGCCAGGGTGGTGGCAAGCCGGCGCTCGGCGATGGCGCCGTCGCCATCACCCACGGGCACCACGAACTGGAACGACCACAGGCCGTCGCCGTTTCGCGACCGGATCTCGTTGATGAGCGTCTGCGAGGTGAGGGTTTCGTTCGCCACCACCAGCACGGGGTAGCGGGTGTCCTCCTTGAGCTCGCCACCGAACTCCTCGGGCGCGAACACCACGGCGTGGCGGGCGTCCGGGATTCCGTACTGGTACGGGCCTCCCACCACCTGCGGCACCGCGTCGAAGTTGAACAGCGGTGGCGGCGAGCTGACCATCCACTCGAGGGTCTTGCCGCGCCAGGGGTTCCACGGGGCCTTGGGGCCCGACTTCCACGAGACGATGATGTTGTAGAAGAAGATGATCGTCGCGATGCCGAGCATGTACGAGCCGATGGTCTCGATGGAGTTCACGGTCTCGAAGCGCGGGTCGTAGTCGGCCACCCGGCGGGGCATGCCCTGCAGGCCCTGCCAGTGCATCGGGAAGAAGGTGAGCTGGGTGCCGATGAACGTGAGCCAGAAGTGCCACTGGCCCAGGCGTTCGTTGTACATCTTCCCCGTCATCTTGGGGAACCAGTAATAGAGCCCCGCGAAGATGGTGTAGACGCTGCCGCCGTAGAGCACGTAGTGCAGGTGGGCGGTGACGAAGTAGGTGTCCGACATCTGGATGTCGGCCGGCACGATGCCGAGGAACACTCCTGAGAGTCCGCCCAACAGGAACGTGAAGAGGAAGCCCAATCCCCACAACATGGGCGTCTTTATGTGGATCTTCCCCTGCCAGAGGGTGGCGAGCCACGACCACATCTTCACGCCGGTGGGCACCGCGATGATGATCGTCGTGATCATCATGGGCACGCGCAGCCAGGCGGCCATGCCCGACACGAACATGTGGTGGGCCCATACGCCGAAGCCCAGCACGGCGATGGCCACCAAGGAGAACGCCATCGCGCGGTAGCCGAAGAGCGGCTTTCGGGCGAACGTGGCGATGACCTCGCTGATGATTCCGAAGCCCGGCAAGAGCATGATGTACACGGCCGGGTGCGAGTAGAACCAGAAAATATGCTGGTACATGATGACGTCGCCGCCCTGGTCGGGCACGAAGAAGTTCGTGCCCATGATGCGGTCGAACATCGTGAGGAACTGCGACCCGGCGACGAACGGCGTGGCGAACACCACGAGTACCGAGGTGACGCCCGTGGCCCACGCGAGGATCGGCATGCGCCAGATGGTCATTCCCGGCGCGCGCATGGTCACGATCGTCGCCAGGAAGTTGATGGCCGTCGCGATGGATGACGCACCCGCGAACTGCACTCCGAGTTCGAAGAGCGTCTGGCCCATGGTGCCCTGGCTGGCCAGCGGCGGGTAGGCGGTCCACGCCGCGCCGAACATGCCGGTGAACATGCTGGCCAGGAACATGAAGCCGGCGACGGGCAGGAACCAGAACGAGAGGGCATTCAGGCGCGGGAACGCCATGTCCCTGGCGCCCAGCATGATGGGCAGCACGTAGTTGGCGATGCCGCCGAACACCGGCACGGCGAACACGAAGATCATCAGCGTCGCGTGCATGCTCAGGAAGCCGTTGTAGGTCTCCCCGTCCGCGATCTGCTGGCCGGGCGCGGCGAGCTCGGTGCGGATGAGCAGGGCCATGAGGCCGCCCCAGAGCATGAAGAACAGCGTCATGCCCAGGTACTGGATGCCGATGACCTTGTGGTCGGTGTTCAGCCGGAAGTACTGCTTCCAGTTGCTCACCCCGTGGAAGGAGTGGTCCTCCTCCGAGATGTCCGCACCCTTGGCCCAGCCGAGCCAGAAGTCGAAGCAGCCGATTCCCCAGAGGAACCCGATTGCACCGATCAGGCCGGCGACGCCGCCGTACACGCCGCCGTCGTACAGCGGCTCGAAGCCGAACAGCGCCCGCAGCAGGAACACCAGCAGGAACGAGAACAGCACGCCTGCGACGGTGCCGAGCGCGGCGCGGGCCCACCAGTACGAGACCGGCCGCGGGTCCTCATGGTGGGCGTGGCCTCCGTGGCCTCCACCTGGAGCGTGTGCGGGAGCTGGTGCGTGAGTAGCCATGTCTGGTTCGCTCGGTCTCGGTTGGGCTTACTTGATGGACTCGACGAAGGCGACGACGTTCGCGAGGTCGGTGCCGGTGGCGAGGCCGCCGGGCATCGCGCCCTTGCCGTTCTTGATCTGCGTGCGGATCTCATCGGTGGTGAGCTTGGTGCCGACGATCTTGGGGCCGACCCCCGCCGCCTTGCCGAGTTCGGCGTGGCATCCGCTGCACTTGGCCTCGAAGACCACCTGCCCGGCGGCGGCGTCACCCGGGGCGTTCTCGAGCTTGGCGGCTGCGGTGGCCGCGGCGGCAGTGGCCTTCACCTTGGCCGACGACTTCGCGAGCCAAGCCGTGTACTCGGACTCGGTCACCACCTTCACGCGCGATCGCATGACGCTGTGGCCCACCCCGCAGAGCTCGGCGCACACCACGGGGTAGGTGCCCACCTTGTTCGGGGTGATCCAGATGGTGTGGGTGATGCCCGGCACGGCGTCGCCCTTGATGCCGAACTGCGGCACCCAGAAGTCGTGGATCACGTCGCGGGCGCGCAGGTTGAGCTGCGCCTGGCGGTTCACCGGCAGCACCAGGTCGCCGCTCTCGATGCCGGTGTCGGGGTAGCCGTAGGTCCACATGAACTGCTGGGCGTAGACGTCGATCTCCACGCGATCTGCGGCCACGGCCTCGTTGCGCTCGAGCACGATGTAGCCGTACACGGCCACCACGACGAGCAGGATCGACGGGATGACCGTCCACACGACCTCGAGGGTGGTGTTGCCGTGGGTGGGAGGGCCGTCCTCGAGGTCGTCGTCCTTCGCGCGCCACTTCCACACGGCGTAGATGAGCACGGAGGTGACGATGACGAAGAAGACCACGCTGCACCAGAAGAGGAACCACATGAGCGTGAAGGTGCGGCCGGCTTCCACGCTGTCGGCCGGCGGCAGCCAGTCGATCAGCAGGGCCTGCCCGGCCGTGATCGCGGCCACGACGATGGCGATGACGGCGAGGGGAATGATCGGGACGTTCTTGTACACGGGTGAGAACCCTAGTCGCGGGGCACGCGCCCGCGCAGCCCGAAACAGCGCGACACGACCCGGGTTCCGTGGTCCGTGTGTCCCTGATGCGGCATCCGTGGAAACCCGAAGGCGCTAGGCCACGGCCGGACGGCGCGCCAGCGGGGTGGCGGCGATGAGCCCGCACACCACGAACAGCAGGCCGCCGATCACCAGGGGCGAGGACACTCCCACCGCCTGGAACAGCGCCGTTGCGGCGATAGGCGCGATGAGGCGGGCCAGCCCGCCCGCCGACGCCAGCACGCCGAGGATCCCCCCCTGGTCGGCGTCGGGCGCCCTCTGCGACACGATCGCGTTGATGGTGGGGAACACCAGGCCCGACCCCAGCGCCAGCAGGGCCAGCACCGGGAACAGCGCCCAGAGCTCGGTTGTGAAGCCCAGCAGTATCAGTGACGCGGCGGTGATCCACAGGCCCGCGCGCAGCACCGGCCACTCGCCCACGCGATCGGTGATGCGATGGGCCACGCCCCCCTGCACCACCGCGGCCACGATGCCGATGAACATGAACACCAGGCCGGTCTCGGTGAGGCCGAAGTCGAAGCGGCGGTTGCCGAACAGCGCGAACACCGACTCCATCCCCACGAAACCGAGGCCGCCGATGAAGGAGATCCAGATGAGCGGGCCGTACTCGCGCGAGCCCACGGCCTTCACCAGCGCCGTCCAGCGCGACTGCTGCGCGCCGGTATGCGTGCCCGGCACGCGCGACTCGGGCAGGCGGCGGATGGCCACGGCGAAGTTGGCCATGGCCAGCACGGCGGCGAGGATGAATGGCGCGCGCGGGTCGATGGCGGCGAAGATGCCGCCGATGGCCGGGCCGATGATGAACCCCAGCCCGAACGCCGCGCCGATCAGCCCCATGCCGCGCACGCGGTCCTCGTCGGTGGTGATGTCGGCCACGTAGGCCTGCGCCGCGGCGTACGAGGCCCCCGAGATGCCGTCGAGGATTCGCGCGAGGAACAGCACCCAGAGCGCGGGGGCGAAGCCGAAGAGCAGCCATGCGATGGATGAGCCCACGAGCGAGCCCAGAATCACCGGCCGCCTGCCGTAGCGATCGGACACCCGGCCCCACACGGGCGCGAAGATGATCTGCATCAGGGCGTACACACCGGTGAGCAGGCCGATCTCGATCACGCTCGCGCCGAACTTCTCGGCGTACAGGGGCACCAGGGGGATCACGATGCCGAAGCCGATCAGGTCGATCAGCACGGTCGAGAAGACGATGCCGAGGGGCGTGCCGAAGAACGACAGCCCGCCGATGCGGAAGCGACCGCCGCCGGGCATCAGGCGGCCGCGTCCACCGCGACCACCACGAACAGCAGCGCGAGGTAGGCCAGCGAGTAGTGGAAGGTGATCGCCGCCCAGGGTCGGTCGGTGTCGCCGCGCCAGAGCTTCCAGGCCATCCAGAGGAACGGCACGCCCAGCACCACGGACCCAATGAGGTAGATCAGGCCGGCCCCGGCTGCGTAGGGCAGCAGCGTGGTGCCGAACATCACGATGCTCCACAGCAGCACCTGCACCCGCGTGGCCTGCTCGCCGTACACCACCGGCAGCATCGGCACGCCGGCCTCGTCGTAGTCGCGCTCCAGCATGAGGGCCAGCGCCCAGAAGTGCGGCGGCGTCCACACGAACACGATGGCGAACAGCAGCACGGCGCCGAACGAGAGGTTGCCGGTGACGGCCGCCCAGCCCACAAGCGGCGGTATGGCCCCGGCAGCGCCCCCGATGACGATGTTGTGGATCGTGGTGCGCTTGAGCCACAGGGTGTAGAGGCCCACGTAGAGCAGCACGCCCACCAGCGACAGCCCGGCGGCCAGCCACGTGGTGAGGAAGCCCAGCACGAGCACGCTGGCCACCACCAGGGCGAGCCCATACGCAAGCGCGGCACCCGGGGAGATGCGCCCCATCACGATGGGGCGGCGATCGGTGCGACCCATCACCGCGTCGATGTCGCGGTCGACGTACTGGTTGATGGTGTTGGCGCCGCCGGCCGAGAGGTACCCGCCGATCACGGTCCAGAGGATGAGCCAGCCACCGGGCACGCCCTGCTTGGCCGCGAACATGGCGCACACCGTGGTGACCAGCAGCAGCGAGATGATGCGCGGCTTGGTGAGCGTGATGAGGTCGCGCACGATGCCCCGGGGGGCCGGGGCCAGGTCTGCGGTGGTGGTGCTCACGGCATCACCCAGGCCGTCCAGGCCACCAGCGCCACCGACATCAGCAGCGGCAGCACCAGCCACAGGGTCTCGGTGCCGCTGGTGGCACCGCGCGCCAGGGGCGCGCGCATGCCCCACATGCTGCGGATGATCGCCAGGCCGGCGCCCACGACGAGCACCGCGGCGATGATGAGGACGACGAGCCGCACGACGGGCGACATTAGTGCAGCGCCGGGGCCCGACAGGGCCGCATGAGGGTTGACGTTCGGCCCATAAGGCGGCACCGTGGGGGTTGATGGACTCCCGCAGCGACGTCATCGTGCTGGGCGCGGGCCCTGCCGGGCTCGCCGCCGCGCTTCGCGCGGCGCGATCCGGGGCGTCCGTCACCCTGGTGGAGGCCGCCGACGAGGTGGGTGGTCTCTGCCGCACGTTCCAGTCGGATGGCTGCCGCTACGACATGGGCGGGCACATCCCGTTCTTCCGCACCGACGATCGCGTGGGCTGGGCCGAGGACATCATGGGCGACGACCTCATCTGGGTCGACCGCCCCGTGGCCCGCGTGGTGGACGGCGCGGTGCGCCCGGGCCGCTACATCGACCAGCACCCCGGCCTGGTGACCGGCGCCACGGCGCCCGACGGCACCGCGGCCGGGGAGTTCGGATCGACCGTGGGCCCGGAGTTCCGCGACCGCACCATGCGCCGGTACCTCGAGAAGGTGGACGGCTGGCCGCTCGAGGTGATCTCGGCCGACCGCGCGGTGAAGCTGCGCGACGAGCAGCGCGCGCCCGAGGGCTTCTGGTTCCCGCCGGGCGGCATCGGCTCGCTCATGCAGGCCATGGAGCAGGCCCTTCGCGACGAGGGAGCCGACGTGCGGCTGTCCACGCCGATGACGGCACTGCACCACGCCGGCGGGCGCGTGAGCGCCGTGGAGGTGGGCGGCGCGGCACCCGGGGTGATCCACGCCGACTCGGTCATCTCGGCCATCAGCCCGGGCCTGGTGGTGCGCGCGGCAACCCCGCATGCGCCTGAGGGCCTGCTGCCCCCCATCACCATGCGCGCGGTGGCGCTGGTGTACCTCATCGCCGATCGCCACCCGGTGTCCGACGAGGTATGGATCCAGGTGGACGAGCCGCGCGTGCCGTTCTCGCGCATCGCGGAGTTCGTCAACTGGGACGCCGGCATGGTGCCCGCCGGGCGCACGGTGCTGTGCGCAGAGGTGTACGGCACGGGCGCCGACGACGACCGCTGGTGGTCGCTCGACGACGATTCCCTCGCGCGGGCCGTGGCCGATTCACTGGCCGACCCGCTGGGCTGGGTGGACGACCCGTCGCAGTTCCGTGCGCTGCGGGTGGTGCGCATGCCGCGCGCCTATCCGCTCGTGGAGGCCTGGCGCATTCGCGAGGCCATGCTGGCCCCCACGTGGCTGGCATCGCTCGACGGCCTCGAGCTCGCCCGCGGCGGCACGGTGGTGACCGCCATCGAGGCCGGGGAGTCAGCCGCCGACCGCGCCGGTGGCGCGGTGATGGCGGGCGCCGCGTGACCACCACGGCGGGCGCGCTGGCCGACCAGCTGCGCCAGCTATTGGGGCCCGACCGGCTGCTCGAGGGCGACCTCGCCCGCAACCTCTACTCGCACGACGGATCGATCGTGGGGGGCGACTGCGGAATCGTGGCGCTGCCCGAGACCACCGACGAGGTGGCCGCCTGCATGCGCATGGCGCACGAGGCGGGCGTGGACGTGGTGCCGCGCGGGTCGGGCACGGGGCTCACCGGCGGGGCGGTGCCGCTGGAGGGCGGCCTGGTCATCTCGCTCGCGCGCATGCGCGCGATGGGCGAGGTGGATGTGGCCAACTCATGCATGTGGGTGCAGCCCGGCGTGCTGAACCTCGACGTCAGCACGGCCATCGCGCACCTGGGCCTGCACTACGCGCCCGACCCTTCCAGCCAGCAGGCCTGCTCGATCGGCGGCAACGTGGGCACCAACGCCGGCGGCCCCCACTGCCTGGCCTACGGCGTGACCGTGCAGCACGTGCTGGGCGTGGAGATGGTGCGGCCCGACGGCCAGGTGGTGGTGCTGGGGGGCGTGGCGCCCGACCCTCCCGGCTACGACCTGCGCGGCGTGGTGGTGGGCGCCGAGGGCACGGTGGGCGTGGTCACCCGCGTGCTGCTGCGCCTCACCCCCCTGCCCCCCGACGTGCGCACCATGCTGCTCGACTTCCTGAGCGTGTCCGATGCCTCGGCCGTGGTGCAGGCCATCATCGCCGCGGGGGTCATCCCCGCCGCCCTCGAGATGATGGACCGCAACATGACCATGGCGGTGGAGGAGTTCGTGCACGCCGGGCTTCCCACCGATGCCGCCGCCCTGCTGCTGGTGGAGGTGGACGGCACGCCGGCCGAGGTGGAGACGGCCACCGCGGTGGTGGAGCGCGTGGCGCGCGAGCACGGCGTGCGCACGGTGCGGGTGGCGCAGGATGAGGAGGAGCGCGCGCTGCTGTGGAAGGCGCGCAAGACGGCCTTCGGTGCCGTGGCCCGCGTAAAGCCGTCGTACTACCTGCACGACTGCGTGGTGCCGCGCACCCGCCTGGTGGAGATTATGGAGGCCATCGGCGAGATCACCGAGCGCGAGGGCGTGATGTGCCTCAACGTCTTCCACGCGGGCGACGGCAACCTGCACCCCATCATCGCGCTCGATCGCAGCGACCCCGACGAGACGGCGCGGGCCATGAGCGCCGGCGACCAGATCGTGCGGGCATGCGTGGCCATGGGCGGCACGCTCAGCGGCGAGCACGGCATCGGCGTGGAGAAGCGCGACTACATGCCGTTGGTGTTCGACCACGACGACCTCGAGGCGCAGGCGTGCGTGCGCCGGGCCTTCGACCCCGATGGGCGCATGAACCCCGACAAGGTGCTGCCCACAGGTACCCGCTGCGGCGAGGTGGGCCTGGCCGACACCCAGGTGCCGGAGGGCACGTGGATCTGAGGCCGGCAGATCGCGCTGAGCTGGCCGGCATGCTGCGCGCCGCCACCGCCGATGGCCGCGTGCTGGACATCCGCGGCGGCGGCCTGCATGCGCGGCGCGGGCGCCCCTTCGCGGCCGACGACGTGCTGCACACCGCCGGCCTGGCACGGGTGGTGGACTACGTGCCGGAGGACATGACCATCACGGTGGAGGGCGGCGTGAGCGTGGGCGAGGTGCTGCGCCTGGCCGGCGAGCGCGGACAGGGCTGGCCGCAGGCGCCATCGCAGCCGGCGGACACCGCAGCCACCGTGGGCGGCGTGCTGGCCGCGGCGGCGGGCGGCCGCAGGCGCCTCAGGTTCGGGCCCATCCGCGACTCGCTGCTCGAGGTGGTGGTGGCCACGGGCGACGGGCGCATCGTGAAGGGCGGGGGCCGCACCGTGAAGTCGGTCACCGGGTACGACCTGCCGCGTCTTCTCACCGGGTCGCTCGGCACCCTCGGGGTGATCGTGCAGGCCACGCTGCGCCTGTGGCCCCTGCCCATGGCAGAGCAGTGGTTCAGCGCCCAGGGCACCACCGACGAGATGCTCGACCTGGCGCAGGGCGTGCTGGCCGACCTGCACCGTCCCACCGCCGTCATCGCCGGCCCGGCGTCGCTGCACGTATGCCTCACGGGCGTGCCCGACGACGTGGTGGCGCCGGCCGGCATGGTGGATTCCGTCGAGCCGCACTGGCCTCGGGCGGACACCACCGGGGCGGAAACGGCCGGGGCGGGCACGGGCACGGTGGCGGCGGGCGCGGTGGAGGCCGGCGTGCCCCCGGCGGCGCTGCCGGCGCTCGCGCGGCAGCTGGCCGCGGACGGATTCGAGTACGAGGCCTGGATGGGCACGGGCATCTGCCGCGTGGCGGTGTGGGCGCCCGATCACGTGCTGGCCGTGCGCGAGCTCGCGATGGCGCACCGGGGCCACGCCCAGGTGATCGACGGCGACGATGCCCTGAGGACCGACCCCTTCGGCCCCGTGCCGGCGGGCGCCGACATCATGCGACGCATCCGGGCGTCGTTCGACCCGGCGGGCATCCTCTGCCCCGGGTGCTTCGCGGCGGCCGAGGCGGTGCCGGCATGAGCACGGGCTGGAAGCCGGGCCTGCCGGCCCCCACGCACGACGACCTCAACACCTGCGTGCAGTGCGGGCTGTGCCTGCCGGCGTGCCCCACGTTCCGCATCACCGGCCTCGAGACCTCATCGCCGCGCGGACGCATCGCGGCCATGCGCGCGGTACAGGCCGGCGAGGCCACGGTGCAGGGTGACTTCACGCGATTCACCGACGAGTGCCTTGCCTGCCGCGCGTGCGAGGCCGCATGCCCGTCGTCGGTGCCCTACGGGCGGCTCATCGAGGCCGCGCGTATCCAGACCGAGGCTGCCCGATCGGCGCCGGACCGCGCCGTGCGCCGCGCGGGCATCGCCGGGGTCATGGGCCACCGGCGCATGGTGCGCCTGATGGGCACGGGGCTCGCCATCGCCCAGGCGCTGCGCATCGACCGCCTCATCCCGAAGCGCCTGCGCCTGGCCACCCCCCGGGTGACCCTGCGCGGCATGCGCATGCCGCTGCCCGCATCGAGCGGCGAGGGGCCCACCGCGATGCTGCTCACCGGATGCGTGATGGACATCGCGTTCCGCCCGGTGCACCAGGCCACCATCGATGCCCTGGTGCGCGCGGGCTACCGCGCGGTGGTGCCCGAGGGCGGCGGATGCTGCGGCGCCCTCGCAGCGCACGCGGGCGAGCTGACATCGGCGCGCGACCTGGCCCGCAAGCGCATCGCCGAGCTGGAGCAGGCCGAGGTGATCGTGGTGGACAGCGCCGGCTGCAGCGCGCACATGCGCACCTACGGGCACCTGCTGGCCGACGACCCCGCCTGGGCGCCGCGCGCCGACGCCGTGGCCGCCAAGGTGCGCGACGCCGTGGAGATCGACGCCCCGCCCGGGCGCCCCGTGGATGGCCGCGTGGCCGTGCACGACGCCTGCCATCACCTGCACGCCCAGGGCATCGGGCCCGAGGTGCGTCGCACGCTTCGCGCCGCGGGCGCCACCTGCGTGGACCTCGGCGACGGGGGGCGCTGCTGCGGCGCAGGTGGCATCTACAACGTGCTCGAGCCCGGCATCGCCGGCGAGCTGGGCGAGCAGAAGGCGCGCGCCATCATCGCCACGGGCGCCCCGGTGGTGGCCGTGGCCAACCCCGGCTGCGCCATCCAGATACGCAACCACCTGCAGGCCCTGGGGTCGCAGGTGGAGGTGCGCCACCCCCTCGAGATCGTGGACTGACCGGCCGCGGCCGGTACGGTGCGCGTGATGCCCCGCCGCGCACTCGCATCGACCGCCGACTGGATCGCCCGGCGGTCCGGCCTGACGTCCCGCGACGAGCGCCGTCTGGTGCGCGCCGCGTACGCGGCGATCCTCAACCGCGATCCATCCGACGACGAGGTGGCCCACTGGACCGGGCGCCTGCGCGAGGGCATGCCCTGGGCCAGGTTCCTCACGCTGCTTCGCAACTCGCCCGAGGCCGCCGAGGCCGGGACGTCCGCGCTGTCGCGCCTTGACGGCGTGATCGAGGTGTCCCTGCTGGTGGACGACCCGCTGCCGGACAACCCCCTGCGCTTCAGCGCGTCGGCAGCCGACACGGTGCTGCTGCCCTCGCTGCTCGACACCGGCGGGGTGTGGGAGCCGCACATGACCCGCGCGGTGCGCGCCCTCTGCGGCCCGGGCGACCGCGCCGTGGACGCGGGCGCGAACTCCGGGTACTTCACGGTGCTCATGGGGGCGATCACGGGCGAGCGGGGCAGGGTGGTGGCGCTGGAGCCCGCCGACGAGCCGCGACGCTGGTGCGAGCGCAACGCCGCCATCAATGCGCATGACCACACCACCGTGCTGCCCCTCGCGCTGTGGAGCGAGCCCACCACGCTGCAGGTACGCGCCGTGCCCTGGGCCACGACGGCCGCCCACGTGGTGACCGACCCGCAGACGCCGCTTGGCGAGGGCGAGGTGGCCACCGACGTGCCGTGCACCAGCCTCGATGCCCTGCAGGCCGACGGCGCCTTCGACGGCGGGCGGCTGTCGCTGGTGAAGCTGGTGGTGCAGGGCAGCGAGCCGCAGGCGCTGCGCGGCATGCGCGATGTGGTGGCCCGCCAACAGCCGGCCATCATCTGCCACGTCAATGCGGTGTGCCTCGACGCCCTGGGCCAGGAGCCGGGTGACATTGCACGGGAGATCAACGCCCTGGGCTACCGCATGCTCATGCTGCCCAAGGACCACCAGCGCACCTGGGCGAGCTCACTGCCCGCGGCCGCCGAGCACCCCCACCTGGGACTGCGCGAGGTCACCGACCTGCCCGCGCTCATCGCCGCCTCGCCCGCTGCCGATGACCCCGTCGACATCGTGGCGCTTCCGAGGTGACCGGCATGCCCGCGTGCCCGCGGAACCCCGGCCGCCATTCGGCCCGGGGGCATCGGCAATGATCCGGCGCATGACGACCCGCGGACTTGCCCTCATCGCCGCCGCCTCGCTGGCCCCCGCCGCAGGCGCGATCGGCACCCCCCTCCCCGACCACCTCATCCGCCCCGGCGTGGGCGCAGGGGGGGTGCGACTCGGCATGAGCGAGGGGCAGGTGCTGAAGGTGCTGGGCCAGCCCCAGAAGCGCGTGCCGCGCACGACGGAGCTCGGGGCCTTCATCGACCTCTCGTGGCCCGGAATCACCGTGAGCCGTTGGGATGGCGCGGGCGGGCGCGTGGTGAACATCGCGATCACCGACCGGGGAATCCGCATGCGCAACGGCATCGGCGTGGGATCCACCCGCCCGGCCGTGAAGACCGCCTTCCCCAAGGCCGACTGCGACGAATCACCGAGGCTCTGCATGATCGGCGAGGCGGTGCCCGGCAACACGGTCACCACCATCCGCTTCGGGCGCACCAGCCGGGTGTCCGAGATCAGCGTGGGCCGCGTCATCGACTAGCGGCCGCGGCCGCACCCGATGGGCGCCACGCGCTAGCGTGCCGCGCCATGAGCGATCAGGCACCCGAGTTCGGCCCGCGTGGCGACTTCAGCACCTCGTGCGAGGTGGACGCGCCGCGCGAGCGCGTATTCGCCGCGTACACCGACGCCGAGGCGATCCCGCACTTCTGGGCCCCCGAGGGCGTGGAGATACCGCCCGACTCGGTCGAGCTCGAGGCCGTGCCCGGCGGTGCCTTCAACATGGTGATGAAGGTGAGTGACGACGAGTACCCGATGACCGGATCGTTCGCCGAGGTGGTGGAGCCCGAGTACGTGGCGTTCCACGAGCCCGGCCTGGACATCCGCTGCGTGATCTCGTTCGACGACATCGGCGATGGCCGCACGCGGGTGACCGTGTCGCAGACCAACGTGCCCGAGGAATTCCGCGGCGAGAACGCCGAGATGGGGTTCCAGAGCAGCTTCCGCCGCCTGGCGGCCTACCTGGCGGGCGAGCCCGCCTGACCCTCGAGCGCCCGGATCGCCTTGGCGATCTCGGCGCGGTAGAAGGCCGCGAGGGCCTCGGCGCCCGACGGCGTGAGGTGATCGCGGTCGCCCACGAACCAGCTGCGCCCGGCGCTGTGGGCGCTCCAGTCGGCCACCTGCAGCCAGTCGTAGCGCGTAGCCGCGGTGCGCACCGCGGCGTTCACGCCCGACGCGAATGGCGCGATGGACTGCAGGTTGAGCCACACCACGCGCTTCACCCCGCGCGCCTTGAGCGTGGCCATCACGCGGCCGATGTCATACGTGGCCCCGGCGTCGTTGTAGCCCACGTGGATCACCACGATGTCCCCGGGCGCGGGCAGCGTGCGGATCACCGACAGGGCGCTCGGCGGATTCGGCGGGCACGGCGGGGCCACGAGGCGCCGGCACACCTTGAGGTCGAACACCGCCGACCAGGGACCGGTGGCCTTCGCCCGCCCCCCGCTGATGTAGTCGAGGCCCGTGCCCACGGAGTCGGCGATCACCGTGACCTCCGGCACGCGGGCGGGCAGCTGGTCGCGCGTGGCCATGCGCCCGCTGGGGCATGTGACGGCAGCCTTGGCCACGCCGGGTGCCGCGAGGTCGAACTCGGCGCAAAACCCGCCGCTCATCGGCCCGGCCGTTGGCACGGCCACGCGACGCCGGAAGGTGACCACGCCATCGCGCGGCACCAGCTGGGCCTCGCCCGTGGCGATGCGGCGAAGCGTGCGCGAGTCGCGCGACCCGCCGTATGCCACCCAACGCATGCGAACGCTCGCAGGCGCGGCACCGGGGGCCACGGGAGCCGCGGCCGGCGTGCCGGGGGTGCCCGGCGACGCCGCTGCCCCCGGGGTGGTGGCCGTGGTGCCGGTGGGCGCCGGCGTGGCGGCGGGCTGGGGAAGGCGATACGCGAGGCGCCAGGTCATCGCGCGTCCGTCACGCGTAACCGTTCCTTGGCCAGCCAAACCCGTGCCGCCCTTCATCGCCGTGCCCATGGGGGTCGCGGCCGACGTGGGCGGCGCGGGCAACGCGGGGGCGCCTGCGGCCACCCCGGTCATCGCACCGCCCGCGATCACCACCGCGCTCGCGGCGATCGCGGCCAGTGCGCAGGTGCGGCCCGCGAGCCGGGGCCACCGGCCCTGGCGACGCGCAGGGCGCAACCGGCGCATCAGGAGTCCCGGTGGTCGCGCACCCATGCCACGGCCTCGCGTATCTCGCGTCGGGTGAACGCGGCAAGGCCCCAGCCCCCCGCAACGTTGAGGTGCACCTGGTCGGCGCCGAACCATCCCCGCCCGCGGCTGGCGGCGCCCCAGTCGGCCACCTGGATGCCCAGGCCCTTCACGCCGCCACGGCGCGCTGCCGACCGGATGCGCTGGTTGATCTGCCGGTAGCTCGACTGCGTCTCGCGCAGCGTCACCCACACCACGCGCTTCACGCCCCGTGCGCGCAGCGCGCGCATCACCCGCCCGACGTCGTAGGTGGCGCCCCAGTCGTTGTAGCCCACGTTGATGACGGCGATGTCACCCAACGACCCGGGCAGCGACCGCACCGACGACAGCACGCTGGGCGGACCCGGCGGGCACGGGGCGGCGATGAGGCGCCGGCAGGCGCGCAGGTCGTATCGCACCGAGAGGCCCTTCGCCACGGCCTCGCGGGTGCCGGGCACCCAGTCGAACGTGGCCCCCACCGAGTCGCCGAACACCGTGGCCTCGGGCACATAGGCGGTGAGGTCGCCCCGCTTCACGCGGTCACCGGCCATGCACGCGGCCTCCACGGCGGGTTGCCCGATGGCCGTGAAGTCGGGGGCCACGCAGAAGCCGCCGCTGCGGTCGGTGCCGCTTCCGATGCGCGCGCGGGCCGTGAACTCGTACACGCCACCGGACACCTGCACGGGCTTTACCCCGTGCGCCACCGTGCCGAGGCGCCGTGCCTCGCGTGAGCCCGCAACGGCGCGCCACGGGGTGGGCACCACGCCGGTGGCGGCCTCACTGAGCCGGTAGCGCACCGTGGCCTGCATGCGCGTGCCCCTGCGGGCCACCTCAGCTGACACCAGCAGCGGCGCCACCGGCGCCGCTGCTGGGTCGCCGGTGCCGGCGGGCGTGCCGGCCGGGCCACCGAGGGGATCCTGCGCGGTGGCGAGGGCCGGTGCGAGGAGCAGCAGGCAGGCGCCGGGGGCGAGCGCACGCAGGATGGTGGCCTACTTCTGCCTGAGGGCCTCGGCGATCATCGCCACGTACTGCTTCGAGCCGCTGGCATTGGGATGCACGCCGTCGGGCTCCAGCCAGGACGAGTTGCCGGCCGCCTTGGAGTACCAGTCGACCACGCGCACGTTCTTGTTCTTCGCGAGGCCCTTGATGTCGTTGTTGAGCTGCTCCATCCAGTACTGCTGCTGGCCGTCGCGTCGCGTCTTGTGATCCTTGGTGTAGGTGTTCACCACCACCACGCGCGGAACGCGCTTGACGATCGCCATCATCTCCTTCCACTGCCCGGGGCTCACGGGGCCGTTGGTGCCGAGCGCGATCACCGCGGCGCACGCCTTGGGCCCGAGGGCGGCGCGCATGTGCGAGATGCCCTCCCCGAACTGGCGGCTGGTACGGGTATCTACCTTGGCGGACGACCCGCCGAGCGCCGCCTGCAGCGCCTTCTTCTGGCCGTAGTTCTCGGCGGCCATCCAGAGCACGGAGTCGCCGACGGCCGCGCCGGCGTTCTTGCCGGAGCACGCGGCCTGGGTGGCCGACTGGGAATTGGCACCGGACGCCATGGGCACCACGACCGCCAGGGCGGCCGCACCGGCGAGGAGCGGGGTGAGGATGCGGTTCGTCATGCCCGGCAGGGTACCCGCAGGCTCAGCCGATACCGGGCACCGGGGGTACGGAGGGAACGAGCACGACCAGCGAGATGAGCGCGAGCACGGCGATGAAGCCCGTCCACGCGGCGATGGTCTGCACCGGGTGCTCCCGCCACTTGCCGTCGAGGGTGGAGAACGCGCGGCGCAGCCCCGCGAGGCCGTTGCGGCGTATCGGCTGCTCCACATAGGTGTACGAGGCGGCCGAGATGCCCACCACGAGGATCACCTGGATCGCCACCAGGGGGGCGCCCGAGATGGGGACGTCCTCGTTGGCGCGGGTGAGCATGAGCACGGGCCAGTGGTAGAGGTACATGCCGTACGACCGCGCGCCGATCCACACCAGCAGGGGCAGCCCCCAGAACTTCCCCATGAGCGACTGCGGGTGCGCCGACACGATGATCAGCGCGATGGCCGGGATGGCCAGCAGCAGGAAACCGCCCTTGTAGAGCGGCGAGTCGAACTCGTTCAGCGTGAACATGCACCACAGCACGCCGGCGAGGGCCGCCAGGCCCACCACCTCCATGCCGGCCCGGGCCACCCACGATGCCATCGGCTTGAGGCGGCTGGGCGGCAGCAGCACCGCGCCCACGATGCCGACGAACAGGCACACCGCGCGGGTGTCGGTGCCGTAGTAGATGCGCCACGGAAGCTCATACGGGTCGTACAGGTGCCAGGCCCACCACGTGCTGAACGCCGCGCCCGCGGCCGCCAGCACGCCGAGCACCCACACCGGCATGCGGAACACGATCAGCACGATGGCCAGCACGAGCGGCCAAAACAGGTAGAACTGCTCCTCCACGGCCAGCGACCACAGGTGCGTGAACACGTTGGGCCGGCCGAACTGCTCGAAGTACGGCACGTCGGCCACGATGAAGTACCAGTTGGTGACGTAGGCCGTCGCCGACAGCGCGGCGCCCTTGATGCGCGCGACCTCCTCCCAGTGCAGGATGAGCATGGCGATGAAGGTGCCCGCCAGCGCGAGGAACAGCGCCGGCAGCAGGCGGCGGGCACGGCGCAGCCAGAACCGCCAGAGGTCGAGCCGCCCGGTGCTGCGCTGCTCGGCCACCAGCAGGGCCGTGATGAGGTAGCCCGAGATCACCAGGAAGAAGTCCACGCCCAGGAACCCGCCGGGCATCCACTCGGCGCCGGCATGGAAGATGAACACCGTGGCCACCGCGAGCGCGCGCAGGCCATCCACCCCCGGCATGTAGGGCAGGCGCACGCCGCGGCCCCCGCCCTTCTGCTGATAGGCGGGGTAGGGGTTGGGCTGGCTCACGCGGCGAAGCGAACACGACGCGGCGGACGGCGGGCGGGCGACGGGGCGTAGGCTCGGAGCCACCAGCACGGCAGCCCACCCCACCGGAGGTCACCCATGGCAGACGACGCCGCTCCCCCCGCGAGTCAGGTTCCCGACGTGCCGATCCTCGAGGCCCTCGGCAACCGCCGCAGCATCCGCTACTTCGACGACTCCCGCGAGGTGGAGCGCTGGAAGATCGAGACCATGCTGCAGGCCGCCCGGTTCTCGAGCTGCCAGGGGAACATCAACTGCACCGAGGCCATCGTGGTGCGCCGCGACGAGTGCGATCTGTGGGACGAGATCGAGGAGTGCGTGTCGGGCTTCAACGTGCAGATCATCAACCAGTCGTCGCACCTCATCCTGTGGCTCACCAACCTCAACGCCTGGTACGGCCGCGCGGTGGACGGCATCTCGGGGCTCGCCCTCTGCGGAGCGGCCACGCGCTACCACGGGTGGAACTACGAGTTCTCGATGACCCAGACGATCCCGCGGCTCATGAGCTTCCCCACCGAGCGCACCGACGCCCTGTTGCGGTTCGAGAGCGGCCAGGCCGTGGGCAACGCCATGGCGGCCGGGGTGGGCGTGGGCGTGGGGAGCATCCTCATCGCATTCGGGCGCAAGCCCGGCGGCATCGAGAAGGCCTTCGGCCTGCCGCCGCACTACCGCTTCACCTGGGGGCACGCCGTGGGGTACCCGGCCGAGGACCCGAAGGCCGGCGGCCAGCGCCCCCGCCTGAGGTTCGACGTGATCTACCACGACAACGCCTTCGGGGTGCCGTATGAGTGCCAGCCCTCCACGGCCGAGATGCTGCGCGAGAAGGGGCTCATCCAGGAGCAGGCGCCGCTGCCCGGCCGCTTCGAGGAGATCGTGCAGCTGGCCGAGCGCCACGGGCGCGACCCGGGCACGCTGTCGTTCCCGGCCGCGGAGATCCGCAGGCTCATGGCCGACGAGGACTGGGACTTCGGCCCGAACATCCGCGCGCGCGCCGAGCACGTGCTGGCCACCGAGGACCTGCCGGAGTACCCGCAGGAGATGAAGGACACCTTCGCGCGCCTCATGGCCGAGCACGGCATCGACTCGACGAAGTTCCTGCCCACGGATTGACCCGGGGTAGTCACCGGCGCCTTCGCGGAGTCGGGTTCGTGTCGTTCGGCACGCAGTCTTACGGCGTAAGAAAAGTGCGCTGAATGCGGTGAAAAAGTGGGGTTCGGGCCCCGGGAGGCCCGACGGTTCTCCTGCGCGTGCCCTTCACGCGCCCTATCCTTCGCCACATCCGGCACGAACTCCGTCCCCCGGGGTTCGAGAGCAACCCAAGGAGCGAGCACGATGACCACCGAAGCCGACCCCCTCGGGATCGTCTCCGGAGCGCCGCTGGGCTTCACCGACGCCCTCACGTATCCGTACTTCCAGTCGATCTTCGACCGCAAGTCGCGCCGCGTGGCACTCGGCATGACCGTCGAGTCGGACGTCATCGAGTACTCCTCGCCCTACGAGCCCGTGCCGCTGTCCGAGCTCGAGGAGGCCCTGCTCGTGATGGCCGGCACCGGCCTCAACGGGCTTGCGCTTGCCGACCTCGACCCCGCGCGCGGCATGAGCACGCTGGTGCAGTGGACCAACCGCACCTGGCCCTCGGCGTGCTCCAACCACGGCACCGAGCTGTTCTGGAGCAACGACGACGGCCTCTGGTGGCTGGACATCTTCAAGATGGTCCCGGAGCCCGGCGAGGTGTCCACGCTGTCGGGCCGCCCCATCGAGGAGCAGGCCGACTTCATCGTCGACCTCTACCGCCGCGCGCGCGTGCGGCTGCACGAGGGCCGGGCACAGCTGCCCACCACGCTGCCGGGGCTGTTCGACTTCAACCAGTGGAACGCCAACAAGCCGGGCACCACGCTGTTCGTGCCGATCACGAACATGACGATGGAATACATCAACGTGCTCTTCATCTACCTGGCGCGCTCGTACAAGTTCAACATCATCGATGAGCGCCACGGCGGGCGCTCGGCCGGCCTGCAGAAGTGGGTGGATGAGGGCCGCGTCGACCCGGCCCGGCCCATGGGCATGATCGAGCTCGAGAACCGGATCCTCTCGATGATGGTGGTGGAGCAGGGGTTCATCTGCCAGAACCTGAACGTGTCGATGCAGGCCCTGGGCCTGGGCGGCTGGACCTTCACCGGCTACCTGCCGAAGTTCGTGATGGGCGGCGGCGACGTGCTGGGCCTGGGTTTCCGGTTCAACGAGGACAACAACGGCAACACCTACGCGGTGGGCCGCGACGGCTACTTCGAGGCCTACGTGCCCCCGTACTACTCGGACATGGGCGAGGCCGTGGATGCCTTCATGGCCATGAAGTGGGGCGCGATGGACCCCGACGTGAGCAAGCCGTACAAGAGCGAGTCGATGAACGAGGCGTTCACCGGGGCGATCCCGCGGCCGCACCCCGAGACCGTGGACATGGTGAAGGCCTACTGCCAGTACGCCTACGACACCTACGGCAGGTTCCCCGTGGCCATGGACCCGATGTTCCAGCGCCTCACCACGCAGGTGCAGCACATCGACACCGACTTCTACGACGAGCACTACCCGCCCGGGTCGTACAGCGGCCAGCACGCGAACCACTTCCACCGCTGGCACCCGGAGCTCTGCGACCACGACGGCAAGCCGCCGCGCAAGGACTGACCCGCCGCCCCGCGGTGCGGGGATGACGGCAGGCGAACGCGCGAAGGGGGCCCGGGTAGGCCCCCTTCGGCGTTCACGACGCTGCCGCGGCTAGGGCTGCGCCGGAACGGGCGCCACCTGCTGGCCGCCCGGTGCCTGTGCCTGCGCCTTGGCCTGGGCGATGATGGTCTGCACGCCCTTGAGGGCGTCCATCTCGGCCTGCACCAGCGTGCCGGCGCCGATCTGGAACACCGCCTTGGCGATCTCCTTCGGCGGCACCCCGGCCTTGTTGGCGGCGACGATCGACTCCGTCAGCGCCACCTGCTCCTGCTGGGCGGTGGCCTGCAGCGACTGGCCCTCGATGTTGGTGCTGGCGAGGGCAGCGGTTGACGATCGCACGCCGCTCAGGCCGTCATCCCCGAGGCCGACCCCGAGAGGGATCAGGGCGAAGAGGGCGATCAGCACGAAGGCGCCGACGATCGGTACGAACTCCTTGAACTTTCCCATGGGCGGAAATGTGCCATGCGGCGAGGACGATGGCCCGACGTGCGTACGATGGGAACCGATGCCGAGCACCCTCACCGAGGCACACCGCGACGTCCAGGCGCTGGCCCGGGAGTTCGCGGCGGCCGAGATCGCGTCCCATGCGGCCGACTGGAACGCGCGCGCGCACGTGCCGGTGGACGTCATCCGCAGGATGGGCCAGCTGGGCCTGCTGGCCCCCACGATCCCCGAGCGCTACGGCGGGCCGGGCCTCGACGCCACGGCGCTGTGCCTGATCGTGGAGGAGATCGCCCGCGCCGACGCCGGGCTGGCCGTGCCCATCGCGGTGCAGGCCGGCCTGGTGGCCGCGCCCCTGCTGCGCGCCGGCAGCGAGGCCCAGCGCGAGGAGTGGCTGCCCCGCCTGGCCACCGGCGAGGTGCTGGGCTGCTACGCCCTCACCGAGCCCGACGCCGGATCGGACACCGCCGCCCTTCGCACCCGTGCCGAGGCCGATGGCGACGGCTGGCGCATCAGCGGGTCGAAGCAGTGGATCAGCAACGGTTCGCTGGCCGAGGTGTTCATCATCTTCGCGCGCACCGGCGGCGAGGGGGCGCGGGGAATCAGCGCGTTCGTGTCGGGCACCGCCGATGGGCTCGTGGTGGGGCGGGAGATCCCCAAGCTCGGGCTGCACACGTCATCCACCGTCGAGCTGGCGTTCGACGGCATGCACGTGCCCGACAGCGCCATGCTCGGCCCCGAGGGAGAGGGGCTCAAGCTGGCCCTGGCCACGCTCGACGGCGGCCGCATCACGGTGGCCGCGCAGGCGTGCGGCATCGCCCAGGCGGCCATCGACCTGGCTGTGGAGTACGCATCGGGCCGCGACGCCTTCGGCGGACCCATCGCGCGGTTCCAGGGGGTGCAGTTCCCCATCGCCGACGTGGCCGCCCAGCTCGAGGCCGCCCGGCTGCTCACCCTGCACGCCGCGGCAATGCGCGATGCCGGCGAGCCGCACGGGGCTGCCGGTGCCAAGGCCAAGCTCGTGGCGTCGGCCGTGGCGGTGAAGGCCGCGGACGTCGCCGTGCAGACCCTGGGGGGCTACGGCTACTCGGCCGAGTACGCGGCCGAGCGCCTGTACCGCGACGCCAAGATCACCGAGATCTACGAGGGCACCAGCCAGATCCAGCGCCTGGTGATCGCGCGCGACCTGTTCGGTGACGCCGCGCGCTGAGGCGCGTCCCCATGCGTGGCACCGGGCCCGGGGCGCGGCGCCCCTGCCGGCCTACGCGGCGCCGGGTGCGCGCGCGACCGCGAAGGTCTTGACGAACTGGTAGCGGTAGAGCCCGTCGGGGCCCGCCGCGGCCCGCAGCACCTCGCGCGCGCGGTGCCGCACGTCGGCCTGCTGATCCTCTGGGAGGTCAGCCCACAGGTGGGTGGCCACGGCGTCCATGCGATCGGCCAGGGCATCGGGCGGCACCGCGCGCTCGCGGGTCTCGGCCCACACGTCCACGGGCTCCAGGCCGGCGTCGGCGAGCTGATCGGTCAGCCAGCCCACGGGGATCTCGTTGGACACGATCGAGGTGGCAAGGCGGATGATCAGGGGGTCGCCGGTGGCCTCGATGATGTCCACCGTCGGCCGGTCGTGGCGATCGCCGGGGGCGAGGATTCCCACCACGCCGCCGGGGCGCAGGGCGCGCGCCATCTCGCGGATTGCCGCGGGACGATCCGGGAACCAATGGAGCGCCATGGTGCAGAGCACCAGGTCGGCCCAGTCGTCGGGGACGCCGGTGGCATCAGCGGTGGCGGCGCGCAGGTCGGCCACCACCCCGGGGTGGCCCCCCAGGTGCTCGCCGAAGACCTCGAGCATCGCCGGCGAGGAGTCCACGCCCACCACCTCGCGCACGCC